>NZ_JAKZFS010000004.1:0-300000 GCF_022808915.1 Fundidesulfovibrio terrae | reverse complement strand
AGCAGGTCTTCTGGTTGCGGCCGTAGCCCCAGTTGCGCTCGTGCAGGAAGCACTTGATGCCGAGCTTGCGGGCGTGCTCGATGGTATTGTCGCGGCTGGCGTCGTCCACCAGGATGACATCGTCGACGATGTCGCGGGGCACCTCGGAAAGGGTGCGCTCCAGTGTGGCGGCGGCGTTGTAGGCCGGCATGACCACCACCACTTTCTTGCCGTTCATCATCGGGGGAATCCTCCGGTAAGATCTCTTGCTGGAATCGGAAACGGGGCATTAATCCCCAACCCCCGCCCCCTGTCAAGCCCCAAAGAGCCCGCCCTTGTTTTTCGACGAGATTGCGGGTAGAGAACCGCCGCTTAAACCATGAGCACCATATCCGCAACCCACTCCCGCTTCTTACGCGACCCAATTTTCTGGACCATCCTGGCCCTGGGGGCCTTCCTCATATTCGTAAACCTCGGTTCGCGCCCCCTGTGGCAGGACGAAGCCGAGACCGCCAACCTGGGCCGCAACGTCGTGCGCACCGGACTGCCCTACGTCACGGACGGCGTGAACATCGTCTCCCAGGAGGAGCGCAGGGAGTTCGGCCAGGACATGATCTGGCGCTGGTCCCCCTGGTTGCAGATCTACATTTCCGCCGCCGGACAGCTCGTGGACCCGCATTCCACCTTCTGGGCCCGGTTCTTTTTCGCCGTCACCGGCCTTCTCTGCATCGCGGCCACGTATCTCTTCATCATGAGCCGCTTCGGCGACCTGGCCTGGGCGCGCGTCTCGGCGGCCCTGCTCACGGTGTACACGCCGTTTCTCCTCTACGCCCGCCAGGGACGCTACTACGCGGCGGGCGGGCTCATCATGCTCCTGATCCTCTGGGGATTCCTGGGGGACTGGAAACGCCGCACACCGCCGCTCCTGGCCATCGGCCTGGGCCTCGGGCTTCTTTTCCACGCCAACTACCTGCTGCTGCTCTCCCTGTCGCCGCCGCTGCTTGCGGCGGCGATCCTGCTCTACCGCAAGGATCTCTCCTTCAGGCGCGTGGCCCTGGCCATAGCGATCTCCTGCGTGATGATCGTGCCGGGCATCTTCCTCTACAGGATGGGCCGGCAGTCCTCGCTCTTCAACATCATGCTCGTGCCCGAGAACATCATGCTCTATTTCTCGGACTGGATCATGTACATGATCCCCCTGCCGGTGCTGGCCGCCCTGGCCTGGCGCTGGAGGGGGTTCTTCCTGGGACGGGGCGGCCCCCAGGCCCCGGCGGAACGCTTCTGCCTGTTCATGGTGCTCATCATGATCGGAAGCCTGCTCATCTTGTCCCTGTTCCCCCAGCGCTTCCACCGGTACATCGTCCATTTCTATCCGGCGTGCGCCATGCTGCTGGCCTGGGCCGGGCTCGCGCTCTGGCGGTTCTCGAAACCGTCCGGGGCGCTGTTTCTCATACTGGTGGGCCTCACCAACTGGCTGCACATCATCCCCATGGAGCGCCTGGCCATCGTCAACCGCCCCTGGCAGAACGACCTGCGCCAGCTCACCTCGGTGAACATCCCCCTCAAGCTCTATCTGAACGAGGTTCTCTGCGGCTATCCCGACGTGAACATCAGCCTCGTCAATTTCTTCCTGAAGAACGCCAAGCCCGGACAGACCATCCTGGCCGAATACGGGGACATGCCCCTGCAGTTCTACACGCCCTTCCGGATCATAGGCGGCCTGCAGGGCCCCATCGCCCTGGACGAGAAGCCCGACTGGGTGAGCATGCGCCGCGACGTTCGCGTCAACCGCGACGGATTCCTCTTCGCACCCAGGGAGTTCATCGAGAACCACCTGGACCTGGCCCGCGACTACGAGCGCATCGAACTGGACCTGCCCGACGAGACCTTCGGCAACCGGGCCGGGCCGCAGTTCCACTATTTCATTCCCGCCGGGCCGCCCCAGAAGCCGCTGGTGATTTACAAGCGCAAGGAGTCCCCCCGTGCGGATTGATCTCACCCGCATGGTGAAGCTGGGTCTCTTCTTCTGCCTGGCGCTCACCGCCTGGAAGGGATTCATGAAGCTGCCGGAGGTCTACCCCGCGCTCGAGCCCGGACGTTTCTACCAGGGACTCGTGAACGACGGCGAGAACTCCCTCATCATGAAGGAGCGCCACTTCGACTTCAACTACCAGACCGGCAAGGCCCTGGACATCCGCTGGCGCGAGATGCGGGCCCGGGGCGAAAATCCGCCGGATGGCGACTTGGTGAACCGCGACCGGCTGGAGCGGGCCATCCGCAAGACCGCGGCCAAGGACTCGCGCAACGCCGACTACGTGGACATGGCCGAGGAGAAGCTCGCCCGGGCCAGGCGGCTCGAGGCCGAGGGCTGGTCCCTGGGCTGGAGCCTGTGCAGGCCGTCCGCGCCGAGGGAGGCCGGAAAATGAAGCGCCTCCTGCTCATCCTTGCGGTCCTTCTGGGCCTGGCCATCGGCTCCTTCGCCTTCTGGAACGGATACGTCTACCCGCCCATGGGCCTGCACGGACTTTCCGTGGACCAGTACCAGGCCGCCTGGGAAACCGCGGCGCGCGGCTTCTGCCAATCCTCTGACCTGACGTACGAGCGCCCCGACTTCGTCAAGTTCCGCAAGCCCGAAACCGGAAGCGAGGCGTACGCCTGGGGCGTGGCCCGGGCCATCACCGCCGACAGGCGCGAACGCCTGGCCTGGATCTATCTGGAATGGTCGGCCAAGCGCAGCGTCTGGACCCGCAGCTACACCCTGGTGCTGGCCGATGACGACGACGAGGTCTACTACACCCCGGCCTTCCCGGGTCAATACGACCGGGCCCGCATAGCGCTTGGGAAAATCATGAAGGAAAACGCCCGCCACGTCCGCGAATACCTGAGCGCCCAGGACCATTGACAGGCGAAGGGTTGCAGGGGAACTCTATTTGGGGTAGAGGCCCCTTCCTAAAATGGCGCATAAAGCGCCTTCCGTCCGCCATCCAGGCAAATCCATTCGTGAGGAACGCCAGCCGATGAAATTGCATGAACGCTGCCAGAAAGTGTCCGGCATCACCCGCCACCTGAGGGATGCGGGAATATACCCCTACTTCCGCCCCATCAACCGCTCCTGGGGCACCGAGGTGGAGGTCGCCGGGAAACGCCTGGTGATGATCGGCTCCAACGACTACCTGGGACTGGCCCATGACGCCCGCGTCAAGGAAGCCGCCGCCCAGGCCATCTTCCGCATGGGCACCGGCCCCGGCGGCTCGCGCTTCCTCTCGGGCAACATGGTGCTGCACCAGACCCTGGAAGAACGCTTGGCCGCCTTCGTGGGCAAGAAGCGCGCCGTGCTGCACGTCACCGGGTTCTCCACCAACCTGGGCGCCCTGGGCTGCCTGCTCACCCCCAGCGACTACGTGCTCTGCGACCGCGAAAACCACGCCTCCATCTTCGCGGGCCTGGGCGGCACCAAGAAAATGGGCACCTTCGTCCACAACGACGCCGGGTCCGCCGCCCGCAAGATCGCCTCGGAGATGGCCAAGCCCGACTTCGACGGACAGGTGCTGCTCATCACCGAGGGCATCTTCTCCATGTCCGGCGACGTGGCGGTCATGGACGAGCTGGCCGGGCTCAAGAAACAGTTCCCTGACCTGCTCGTCTACCTGGACGACGCACACGGCCTGGGCGTGCTGGGCCCTAATGGGCGGGGCACGGCCGAGCACTTCGGCGTCACCGCCCAGACCGACTTCATCATGGGCACCTTCTCCAAGGCGTTCGCCTCCATCGGCGGCTTCATCGCCTCGGACCACGTGGACGTGCTCGAATACATCCAACACCAGTCGCGCACCCAGATCTTCTCCGCGGCCCTGCCCGCGGCCAGCGCCACCGCCGCGCTCACCTGCATCGACATCCTCGAGGCCGAGCCCGAGCGAGTTACGCGCCTGCACTCCATCACCGCCCGCATGCGCAAGGCCTACAACGAGATGGGGCTTCGCATCACCCAGTCGCTCTCGCCCATCATCCCCATCACCATCGGCTCCGACGAGAAGGCGTTCATGTTCGCCCAGGAGCTCTTCGACAGGGGAATCTTCGCCCTGCCGGCCATCTATCCGGCCGTGCCGCGCGGGCAGGCGCTCATCCGCACCGCCTGCATGTCCACCCACGAGGACAGGCAGCTGGACTTCGTGCTGGAGGTCATGGACGAGATGGCGCGCAAGTACCGCATCCGCATCCAGGACCAGGACGAGGTCGCGGCCGAGGAAGAAGCGGCGGCCGGACAGGCCTCCACCATCGCCGGAGCGCGCTCCAGCCAGTCCTTGTTGTAACCATACCGTTATTCGGATAGTCTAATCAGGTGGCGGCACGGGCCGCCCCTATGAGAAGCATGGCAAACAAATCACTGCAAAGCCTCCGGGCAGCGGGTTTTCTCCCTCCCGACCGCGGGACGAGACTCCTGCGCTTCCGGGACCTTATCCGCATCAGCTTCCGCGAGGTTCTGCGCAAGCGCCGCCGCTACATAGGCGTCATGGCCGCCATCGCCCTGGGCACCGCCGGTTTCATCACCATCGTCACCATGGGCCGCGACCTCAAGGCCAACTTCAACAACGACCTGGACCTCCTAGGCGGCGCGACCATCATCGCCGCCCACTTCGATCCCCAGATGTACGACCGCCAGGAATGGTTTCGCTCCGGCACCATCGCGGCTGTGGAGCAGATCCCGGGGGTCAAGGAGGTCACCAAGAGCAGGCTGCGCTCCGGGGCCACCACCACCTACCAGGAAAAGGTCTACGGCTTCAACCTGCTGGGCGTGGACGCCAACTACTGGTCGCTGTTCTCCTTCACGCCCCGCCTGGGCAGGCTCTTCACCGCCGAGGACATCGCCCTGGGCAACAAGGTGTGCGTGCTCGGCCAGGACCTGGCCAAAACCATCTTCGGCTCCCCCGAGGCCGCCATCGGCCAGATGCTCAGCCTGGACAACAACCTCTACCACGTGGTGGGCATCATCGGCGGCGTGCGCGCGGCCGACAAGACCCTCATGGCCTTTTTGCCCATCACCACGGCCCAGGCCCGCATCCCCAACATCTCGGAGATCTCGAGCCTGTACATCCGCTGCAACACCTGGGACGACGTGGCCCCCGTGGCCGCCGCCCTGGAGTCCGTCATCCCCGCCAACCAGTCCAACAAGGGCCTGCGCATCCAGGTGGGCTGGGAGCCCCTGCAGCAGGTGCAGCGCATGTTCTGGTGGGTGAGCCTGTTCATCTACGCCTCCATCGGCGCCACCCTGGTGCTGGGCGGCTTCGGCATCTGGAACATCATGATGGCGGCGGTCACGGCCCGCACCCGCGAGATCGGCCTGAAAAAGGCCATGGGCGCGGAAGACTCCGACATCCTGTGGCAGTTTCTCTTCGAGGCCCTCACCGTCACCTTCTCCTCCGCCTTCCTGGGCGTGCTCATCGGGCGCGTGGGCATCGAATACATGAGCCGCATGCTCGGCTCGAGCCCCCCAGAGGGCCTTTTCTTCCTGTGCCTCTCGGCCGGCCTGGCCTTCGCCGCCGTGCTGGGAGTCGGCTCGGGACTCTATCCCTCCATCCGGGCCAGCCGGATGCAGGTCGTGGACGCCATGCGTTATGAATAACAGCGAACTCGTCATCGACATCCAGCACCTGACCAAGGACTACAACTCGGGGGCGGAGAAGATCTCCGTGCTCAAGGACATCAACCTCGAGGTCCGCCGGGGCGAGATGGTGGCCATCATGGGCCCATCCGGCTCGGGCAAGTCCACGCTGCTCTTCATCCTGGGCATTTTCCAGCCCGCCACCAGCGGCGTGTACAATGTGGCCGGTGTGGACGTGCTGTCGCTGGACCGCGACGCCCAGGCGATATTCCGCCGCGAGAAGATGGGCTTCGTGTTCCAGAGCTGCGATTTGCTCGAGAATTCCACGGTATACGAGAATTTGGAGTTGCCCCTGATCTATACCGGGGTTAAACGCCGGGAACGGCCCGACATGATCATGGAGGCCCTGCAACGGGTCAACCTGGAGCACCGGGTGCGCCAGCCCTCCAACCGCCTGTCGGGCGGCGAACGCCAGCGCGTGTCCATCGCGCGCGCCCTGGTGAACGAACCCGAGTTCATCCTGGCCGACGAGCCCACCGGACAGCTCGACCAGGCCAACTCTGAACGCGTCATGGATTACTTCGTGAAAATCACCGAGGAGGCCAGGGTCGCCATGGTCATCGTCACCCACGACGCGGCCACGGCCGAGCGCTGCTCCCGGAAAAGCCTTTTGTCCGAAGGACTGCTCAAGCCCTATTAGCCCTGGAGAGACATGATGCACCGCACAGCTGGCCCGGTTAGGCTCCCGTCCGGATTCAAAACCCTGGCCGTCCTGGCCTGCCTCGCCCTGGCCTGGGCCTGTCCGGCCATGGCCCAGCAGACCAAGGGCGCCACGGTGAAGTCGGGCGAGGTCAAGCCCTTGCAGTCCGAGACGCTGCCCACCGCCCCTCCGGCCAAGGCCACCGAAACGGCCCAGCCCGCTCCCGCCAAGGGCCAGGACATGGCTCCTCCCATGGACTCCTCCAAGGAGATGTCCACCACCGTCAAGGAGCCCGCCGATTTCAACGAATGCGTGCGCGTGGCCCTGGTGCAGTCGCCCATGCTGGTGAAATCCGCCCTGGAGATCGAAACCAAGCGCCTGGACGTCCAGGACGCCTGGGGCACCTTCATTCCCACCATCAGCATCAACACCACCTACTGGTTCCGCATGCCCACCAAGACCGACGGAACCACGGACAAGCCCTACACCATCAGCTTCTCCACCAGCCAGTGGAACCCCATTCTGGCCGGGTTCGACGTCAAGGCCAAGAACCAGATGACCAACATCGCAGTTCTGGGCCACCTCAAGGTCATCGGCGAGGGTCTCAAGCGTCTGGCCTCCGACTTCCTCCAACTCTCGGCCATGCAGGAGCAGAAGGAAGTGGTGAAGAAGAAGCAGGAACTGGCCAAGCAGAACCTCGAGTTCTTCAAGACCAGGCTCGGCATGGGCCAGGCCACCCAGTTGGACATCCGCATCGCCGAAACCCGCATCCAGATGACCAAGGCCGAGGACGACAAGGTCAACTCCATGCGGGCCATGGTCATGGACGACATCAAGTTCATCCTGGGCGTGCCCTTCACCAACAAGCTCGATCTGGACGTGGCCGCCGCCAAGAAACAGATCCTGGGCAAGTTCAGCCCGGCCGACGTCACCGACGAGAAGGTCCGCGCCTACTCCTTCGACCTGCGCATCCAGGAGTACGAGAAGAACCTTCAGAAGATGAACATCGGCCTGTCCTACGTGAAGCTCCTGCCCACCTTCGGTTTCACCTTCCAGACCGTGGACGCCTTCAACAACACCAGCACCAGCAGCAACAAGAGCGGCTTCCCCTTCTATCCCGGCATCAACATCAGCATGCCGCTGGACTACTGGACCAGGGGCCGCGAGATCGCCCGCCAGTACAAGAAGATGGACCAGGTCTACGCCGGCGCGCGGGCCAAGGAGTTCGAGCTCATGGTCAGCGTGCAGAAGGCCATGTCCGACTACCAGGCCACCACGGCCGACTTCACCCTGGCCAACTCCAAGATGGAGCTCAACAAGCTCCAGGACGAGCAGACCGAATACCGCTACAAGACCGGCCAGGTGGACTTCGACAAGTACGTCACCGACCGCAACGAATTCTACGAGGCGCGGCAGAAAATGATCCTGGAGCAGACCAAGCGCGACGTCGCGCTCCTCACCCTCAAGCACCTCACCGGCGACCTCCAGGGCCAGTACGTCGACGTCGCCGCCTGGGAGAAATAAGCGATGACGATACGTTCACTTTGCCTCACTCTGGCCCTTGCGCTCCTGCCCTGCGCGGCCCACGCCCAGAACCAGGCGCAGGCCCCGGCCGCGCCGCAGCAGGCCAAGCCCGTCGACCCCTCTCCTCTGGCTCAGGAGATCATCTTCGCCGGCAAGCTTTACAGCCCGCTGAAGCTTTCCGTCACCCTGCCCTACACCTCGCAGATCATGTCCATGCCCGTGGCCATCGGTCAGAAGGTGAAGAAGGACGACGTGCTGGCCACTTTCGAGATCCCGCTGGAAACGCGCATGTCCGAGAAGCGCACCCTGTCCCTGGCGTCGGTCAAGGATCTGGAGCACCAGCTGGCCACCACCGCCCGGGACATCGACAAGCTGCGCGTCAAGCGCAAGGAACTCGAGGTCATGGAGAAGCAGAACATGGCCACCTCCCAGGCGCTCGCCCAGAACGCCCAGGAGATCGACGTGCTCGAAAAGCAGCGCGTGGCCCAGCAGGAGAAGCTCGCGGTGGAGAAGGAACAGGCCCAGCAGCGCCTGGATCTGGCCCGCGACCGCTTCGGTCCCAAGGCCAACTTCGGATCGCTGCCGAGCGAAGGCATCATCAAGGCCCCGGTGGACGGCTACGTGCTCTGGATCAACCCCGAGCTGCGCAAGGGCGTGAAGCTCGCCCGTGAGACCGAGCTCTTCCAGGTGGGCGTGCTGGACCCCATCCTCATCCGCGCCCAGGTGCACGAGATCGAGGCCCTGCGCCTGAAGCTGGGCGACCAGGCCAAGGTTGTCTTCGACTCCATCCCCGGGAAGGAATTCACGGCTACGGTCAGCCGCATCCCCTGGGCGCCCCTGCCCACGGCGCTGCAGCAGCCCTCCTACTACGAAATCGAGCTCACCCTGCCCAACGCCGACTATGCCCTCAAGGAGGGTCTCAAGGCGCAGGTGACCATCATCCCCAAGAAATAGCATGACAGCGCGCATCATCCCCGTGTCCTCCAAGCAGGACATGGAAGACTTCATCCAGTTTCCGTTTTCGATCTACGAGGGGGACCCGCATTGGGTCCCCCCCGTCATTCCCCACCTGCGCTCCTTCCTGGACCCCAAGACCGGCCCCTTCTACGAGGTGGGCCAGGTCCAGCTCTTTCTGGCCAAGGACGGGGACAAGGTCGTCGGGCGCATCAGCGCGCACCTGAACTTCGCCTACGAGAAGCACCACGATACCGACACCGGCTTCTTCGGCTTCTTCGAGTGCATCGACGACCAGGACACGGCCAACGCCCTGTTCCAGACCGCCGCCGACTGGGTGAAGGCCCGGGGCAAGACCAAGCTGCACGGGCCGCTCTCGTTCGGCATCTACGACGAGGTGGGGCTTTGCATCCAGGGCTACGGCGAACGCCCGGTGATGTTCCACACCTACAATCCCCCTTACTACGAGAAGCTCGTGGAGAACTGGGGATTCAGGAAGTCCTTCGACTGGTTCGGCTACATCATCGACAAGCTGCCCATGCCCCTGGAAGAGCTCATCAAGCGCCGCGACGACATCATGGCCGCCGCCGGGCTCACCATCACCCAGGGCAAGACCAGCGAATTCATCAAGCGCGGCCCGGAAGTCCTGGAGATGTTCAACACCCTCTGGGACAAGAACTGGGGCCACGTGCCGCTGACCGAGCGCCAGTTCAACGACATCTTCGTGCAGCTCAAACCCGTGCTGCGCCCCGAACTCGTGAGCTTCATCGAGGAAAACGGCGAGATCCTGGCGTTCAGCGTCGTGGCTCCGGACATCAACCACACCCTGCACAAGACCGGCGGCAAGCTGAACTGGCTGGGCATGCTGCGCCTGCTCTACGACTGCCGCATCGCGCCCCTCAAGGCCTCCAGGGCCATCATCATCGGCGTGAAGAAGTCGCACCAGTGGCGCAAGCTCCACTACGCGCTCATCATGAACATCATGATCACCCTGAACCGCTGGAAGAGCGCGGGCGTGTGGTGCGACTGCTCGCTCATCCCCGAGTCGCTGGTGAAGTGGAACAAGACCCTGCAGATGTTCGGCGGCCGCAAGTGGCGTACCTTCAGGCTCTACGACCGGGAAATCTGATCGGGCCGGGAGAGCGGGAGGAATCGCCAGGGAAAGCCTCCGGTGGCCAAAGGGACCAGTCCCTTTGGAATCCCCTTTAGGGGCAACGGGTACGGCTCCGGACCTTTCGGCGGCATCGACAGCATGATCATGGACCATACGAAATCAGGCCCGGCCGAACCGGCTATCCCGGCGTCCCGGTGGCTGGTCGCCCTGGCGGCCAGTGCGGCGGTCTTCTGCCTGGCCCACTGGAAATCCCTGGCCAGCCCGCTGGTCATAAACGACGACCTGCGCCAGCAGATCTTCTGGATGCAGCGCTGGCTCGACCCGGCCCTCTATCCGCCGGACCTCCTGAACGCCTACTCCGAAGCCTACGTCCCGTGGGGCGTGAAGTTCCTGTACTGGTGCGGATCGTGGTTCATGAACCCGCTGCAGTTCAGCAAGGTGGTCACGGGCGCGCTCTACTGTGCGCAGTGCCTGCTTCTCATGGGGCTGGGCCGCCGCCTGGGCGGAAGGGACGCGGGGTGGGCCGCGCTGGCTGCAGGCTGGCTCATGCCGTTCTTCCTGGACAACATGGCGGGCGGACTTTCACGCGCCTTTGCCAGCCCCTTGCTGGCCGCCTTCGCCCTGGCCTGGCTCCTCGGCAGCGGCACGTGGCTCGGCCGGGTGCTGGCGGCGCAGGCGCTGTTCATCCCGTACATCTTCCTGCCCTGCGCCCTGGCGGTCACGGCCCAGAAAGCCTGGTCCCACGTCAAGGGGCGCCCAGGGGTATGGCTGAACACCCGCAGGCACTGGATCGTCCTGGTGGCTTCAGCCGCGGCCGTGCTGGCCTTCACCCAGGTGTACGCCATGAAGGGCTTCGGGCCCCTGGTCAGCCTGGCTGAAACGGCAGGCAGGCCGGAATTCGGTCCCAAGGGCCGCCTGGACCTGGCGCCGCTGCCCAATCCCTTCCTCGATTTCGTGTATTTTCCCTTCGAGGGCATCGGTCTGTTCAAGGAACTCACCCTGATTCCGGGCATCCTGAGCCTGTGCCTGCTGGCCTGGCCGCTCTGGAAGGGGGCGGGCCAGCTCCCCTGGCGCGAGCTGGCCCGGCGGGCGAAGCCGCTGGCCTGGATCGGCGGGTCGTTCCTCCTCTTTTACGTGATGGCCCGGGCCAGGGCCTTCGCCCTGTTCGTGCCCGACCGCTACGTGCAGTACCCGATCAACCTCTTTTACGCCCTGCTTCTGTCCGCCTGCCTCCGCGCGGCTTGGCGGGCGCGCCGGGCCTGGACCGGGAAAGGCGCGACCGTCGCCCTCCTGGCCGTCTTGGCAGTGGCCGGCGGGGTGCGCCTGATGGGGGTGGGACTCTACGACCTGCGTCCGGACAAGGCGCTCTACGATGGCGTCGAGGCCGCCACGCCCAAGGACGCCCTGGTCGCCGGGCATCCCGACCTCATGGACAATGTCCAGACCTTCGCGAAACGCAACGGCTTCGTGAACACCGAGCTGGCCCAGCCCTGGAGTGTGGGCTACTGGAACCAGATCCGCCCGCGCCTGGACGGGCTCTTCGCCGCCTACTACGCCGAGGACGCAGCCGATGTCGCGGCCTTCGCCAAACACTTCGGCGTGGACTTCCTGCTGGTGGACGAGTCCCACTTCACCCGCGAGTTCCTCACCCGCGACCCCTTCTTCGAGCCCTTCGGCCAGGCCATCAGGGATATGACCCGGGACCGGACGCATTTCGCGGTGCTGGACCAGTCGCGCTTCGCCCGCATCCCCCTGCGGCCGGGAGCTTTCCTCATCGACCTGCGCCCCTATAGCCGGGGCTAGAGCGCCGCCCTTTGAACACCGTCCCGGCTTCGTGCCGTCACAATGCATGGAAATGATTCATCTAGCCAACACAGCGCTACAATTCTGCAAATTGCCGCCCAGGGTTGATGCCCAGGGCTCTCTGGTGTAGTCCGGTCCCCAAGCATGCGAGAACAATCCCTTTCGATCATCATCCCCGTGTTCAACGAGGCGGACAACATCCACCCGCTGCACGAGAAGCTTTCCGAAGTGCTCGACACCATGGGCCGCCCCTACGAGGTCATCATCGTGGACGACGGCTCCACCGACCAGACAGCCGCGCGCCTCAAGGAAGTGGCCCAGGCCGACAACCGGGTGAAGGTCATCCATCTGCGCCGCAACTTCGGCCAGACCCCGGCCATGATGGCGGGCATCGACGCCGCCTCCGGGGATATCCTCATCCCCATGGACGGCGACCTGCAGAACGACCCGGCCGACATCCCCAAGCTCCTGGCCAAGCTGGCCGAAGGCTACGACGTGGTGTCAGGCTGGAGAAAAGACCGCCAGGACCACCCCCTCAAGCGCAACTTCCCTAGCCGGGTGGCCAACTTCATCATCTCCGCCATCTCCGGCGTGCATCTGCACGACTACGGCTGCTCGCTCAAGGCCTACCGCAAGGAGATCATCAAGGGCGTGAAGCTCTACGGCGAGATGCACCGCTTCGTGCCCATCTACGCCACCTGGCAGGGGGCCAAGGTCACCGAGGTGGGCGTCACCCACTATCCGCGAGTTCACGGGGTCTCGAAGTACGGCTTCGAGCGCACCGTCAAGGTCATCCTCGACCTTATCGTTGTGAAGTTCCTGGACAAATACGCTCAGAAGCCCATGTACCTCTTCGGCGGGTTCGGGCTGGTGGCGCTGCTGGTGGCCTTCCTGATGTTTCTGCTCATGCTCTATCTGAAGTTTTTCGCGGGCAAGAGCTTCATCGAGACGCCCCTGCCGCTTACCGTGGTGCTCTTCTTCCTCATGGGGTTCATGTCCATCTTCATGGGGCTCATCGCGGAGATCCTCATGCGAACGTACCACGAGTCCCAGGACAAACCCACCTACATCGTGGACAGGACCCGAAACTGCGACAGCGGGGACTGACCCCCCGTGTGCGGCATCTGCGGTTTCGCCGGGCAAGGCGACCAGGCCGTCCTTGAGGCCATGATGGCCCGCATGGCCCATCGCGGCCCGGACGGCAGCGGCACCTACCGCCACCCCGGCCACAGGCTCTTCTTCGGCCACCTGCGCCTGGCTATCGTGGACCTGGCCGCGGGCGCGCAGCCCATGGCCACCGCCGACGAGCGCCTCACCGTCACCTTCAACGGCGAAATCTACAACCACGCGGAGCTGCGCCGCGAGCTCGAAGCCAAAGGCCACCGCTTCCGCACCAGCCATAGCGACACCGAGGTGCTCCTGCACGGCTACCGGGAATGGGGCGCGTCCCTGCCCGCAAGGCTTAACGGCATGTGGGCCTTCGCCGTGCACGACGCCGAGAAGGGCGAGGTGTTTGTAAGCCGCGACCGCTTCGGCAAGAAGCCGCTCTATTACCACATCCGCCCGGGGTTCTTCGCCTTCGCCTCGGAGCTGTCGGGCCTTGCGAGCCATCCGGCCGTCCCTGATTCCCATGACGAACTGGCGCTTCGCAAATACTTCGCCTACGGCTTCATCCCGGCCCCGAACAGCCTGTACGCCGGGGTGCGCAAGCTGCCGGGCGGGTGCTCCATGCTGGTGTCCCTGAGGGACTTCTCGCACCGCGTGGAGCGCTACTGGTCCTACCGGGTTGAGCCCCTCGACCGGCTTCCGGCCGATCCGGAAGCCGCCTGGGGCGAGGAGATACGCCATCTCCTGGAAAAAGCCGTCGCCCGCCGCCTCATGAGCGACGTGCCCCTGGGGGTGTTCCTTTCGGGCGGCATCGACTCCTCGGCCGTCACCGCCCTGGCCGTTCGGCATGCGAGTTCCCTGCGCACCTTTTCCGTGGGCTTCACCGAGGCGAGCTTCGACGAATCCACCCACAGCCTGCGCGCCGCCAAGCTCTTCGGCACCCTCCACCACCAGGAGACCCTGAGCCTGGACAAGGCCCTGGACATCCTGCCGGACCTGGCCGCGCGCCTGGACGAGCCCATGGGCGACAGTTCGCTGTTGCCCACGTACCTGCTCTGCCGCGAGACCAGGAAGCACGTCACCGTGGCCCTGGGCGGGGATGGGGCCGACGAGCTCTTCGCGGGCTATGACCCCTTCAAGGCCCTGGCCGCGGCCGAGGCATACGCCGCCCTGTGCCCGCGCCCCGTGCACAAGGCCCTCCGGATGCTTGCCGCGCGCCTGCCCGTGGGCCACTCCAACATGCACGTCTCCTTCAAGGTGAACCGCTTCCTGTCCGGGCTCTCCCACCCGAAAAAGCTCTGGAACCCCGTTTGGCTCGGCCCGGCGGACCCGGCCATGCTCTCGGAGCTCTTCGCCGCGCCCTGCGACCCCGAGGAGGTCTACAGCGAGGCCATAGAGGCCTGGGACGAGACCCCGGCCAAGGACCTCACCGACAAGACTCTTGAGTTCTACGCCCGCTTCTACCTGCAGGACGCCATCCTGACCAAGGTGGACCGGGCCAGCATGCTGAACTCCCTGGAGGTGCGCGCCCCCTTCCTGGACATCGAGCTGGTGGACCTGGCCCGGCGCATCCCCCACCGCTTCAAGTTCTCGAACGGGCAGGGCAAGTCCATCCTGAAGAAGGCCCTGGAGCCTGTCCTGCCGGCCGACATCCTACACCGCAAGAAGAAGGGCTTCGGCGCTCCCGTGGGCCTGTGGTTCCACGAGGGACGCCTGCGCCTGGACACGGCGTCCCTGCCCGGATGCATCGACCGCTCCCGCGCCGCCCGCCTGGAGGACGAACACCGCTCGGGCAAGGCGGACCACCGCCTGGCCCTGTGGAACCTCTGGGTGCTTGGCCGCCACCAGCGCAGGAGCGCCGCGTGACTCGCCCGCGCGCCCTTGCCGCGCGGCCAGGCATGCGTCCTCGTGGAGCGCGTCCATGATCCTCTGGTCCAACCTGGAATACGTCACCCTGCGCCTGGTGCGCCGCTTCCTGTTCAGCGGCGCGGTGCTGGACCGCATCGGCGCGTTCATTCCCTACTGGCGGGTGAACCAGGGACGCCTGGACCCCGAACCCATCGTCACCGCCTACCAGCGCCTGGCGCGGGAGGCCGGCGTCGCCATCCGGGGGACGCGCGTGGTGGAACTGGGCTGCGGCGCGGCGAACGGCACGGGCCATGAATGGATCGCCCGCTTTGGGGGCTCCTGGACGGGCGTGGAGCCCTTTGCGCCCTTTGACGCGGAACTGGACGCGTGGATTGCCCAGGACGTCTCACGGCGCCATCCAGGGGGATTAACGGGCCTGGGGGGACGGGTGGACCGGGTGCGCGACCTGGACGCCCTGGAGTCCGGCAGCGCGGACCTCATCGTGTCCAACTCGGTGCTGGAGCACGTGGCCGACCCGATCGCCTGCTTCCGCCAGTGCCACCGGGTGCTGGCCTCGGGCGGGACCATGCTGCACCGGGTGGACTATCGCGACCATTTCTTCAAATATCCCTTTCACTTCCTGACGTTCTCCCAGGCCGCCTGGGACAACTTCCTGGACCCGGGCGATCTGCCGCGCCACCGTTTGGACGACCATCTGGCCGCCCTGTCCTGCTGCGGCTTCGAGGCGGAGGTCGTGGAGCGCAGCGCCGACCCCGACGGTCTGGCCGCCGTGGCCCCTTTCCTGGCCCCCGAGTTCGCTTCGCGAAACCGCGACATCCTGGCCACCACCACCGCCTCCATCGTGTGCAGGAAACCCGCCTGATGCGCATCCTGCTGGTCAACTACGAGTACCCGCCCCTGGGCGGCGGCGCGGGCAACGCCACTGCCCACATTGCCCGGGAGATGGCCCGGCAGGGACACGACGTGCTGGTGGTCACCTCGGCCTTCGGAGATTTTCCCCGCAACGAACGTGTCGACGGCTTCACCGTCCGGCGCATCCCCACCGTGCGCCGTTTCGAGGAGAAGTGCGCCAGCTGGGAGATGGCCGTGTTCATGGCCACCGCCTGCGTCTACGTCCCGCTCTACGCAAGGTCCTTCAAGCCCGACGCCTGCGTGGCCTTTTTCGGCATCCCAAGCGGGCCGTCGGCCTGGGTCCTCAAGGCCCTTCGCGGCGTTCCCTACGTGGTGTCGCTGCGGGGGGGCGACGTGCCGGGCTTCCAGCCTTACGACCTGGCCCGCATGCACGCCCTCACCGGCCCGGCCATCCGGTTCCTGTGGCGCAAGGCCGGGGCCGTGGTGCCAAACAGCGCAGGGCTTGCGGCCCTGGCCCGAGCCTTCGAGCCGAACCTCAATTATCCGGTGATCCCCAACGGCGCGGACACCGAGCTTTTCCACCCCCGCGAGGAAGCGCGCAGGCCCGGCCCCGTGCGGCTTTTCTTCCACGGTCGCGTGGTCTACCAGAAAGGCCTGGACACGGTGCTCGACGCCCTGGGCCGGCTTCAGGACTCCTCCCTCTGGGAGCTGCACATCGCGGGCGATGGCCCCCAGCGCCCTGAACTCGAGACCCGGGCCAGGGAGCTCGGCATCGAGGCCAAGGTGTTCTTCCGGGGCTGGATGCGCCGTCCGCAGCTGGCCGAGGTGCTGCGCGACATGGACGTGTTCGTGTTCGCATCCCGCGACGAGGGCATGCCCAACGCCGTGCTCGAGGCCATGGCCTCGGGGCTGCCCGTGGTGGCCACCCGCATCGCCGGAAACGAAGAGCTGGTCGTGCCGGAAGAATCAGGCCTGCTGGTCGCGCCGGATTCGCCCGGGGAACTGTGCGTGGCCCTGGCCCGGCTTATCGGAACCGGCGGGGACGAAGCGCAAACGATGCGCTCGCGCATGGGCCGCGCCGGACGAGGCCGGGTGGAGCGCGACTACTCCTGGGGCGGCGTGGCCGCGCGCTACCTGGACCTGTGCGCCAGGCTCGCCTCAAGATCCCGCCGCCCATGACCGTGGCCCCGCCCTGGCCGGAATTTTCCCTGCGCCAGGTCATGGAATCGGCCGGAGAGGGCCCGGGCCGGGCGCCACGACAGGGCGTGCGCATTCTTCGCCTGCACGCAACTAGAAACGCTTTTTCGCCCCGGCCAGCGTTTCAAGAACGTTACTTGTTATACTAGGAACACCCGTATGTGCGGCATCGCCGGAATCATCGCCCCTGCCGGGGCCACTCCCGGGCGCGAAACCCTCGCTGCCATGGCCTCCGCCATCGCCCACCGGGGGCCCGACGGCGAGGGCTTCTTTACGCGCGGGCGGGCCGGGCTTGCCCACCGCCGCCTGGCCATCATCGACTTGGCCACCGGGGACCAGCCCATGTGCAACGAGGACGGGTCCCTGTGGATCGTCTTCAACGGCGAGATATACAACCACCTGGACCTGCGCCGCGACCTGGAAGCCAAGGGTCACCGCTTCGCCACCGCAAGCGACACCGAAGCCATCCTGCATGCCTTCGAGGAGTACGGCCCGGCCTGCGTCGAACGCCTGCGCGGCATGTTCGCCTTCGCCGTCTGGGACGAGCGCGGCCAGTCCCTGTTCGCCGCGCGCGACCGCCTGGGCAAGAAGCCCTTCTACTACTGCCTGCACCAGGGGCATTTGCTCTTCGCCTCGGAACCGGCCTCGCTTCTGGCCTTCCCGGGCGTGAGCCGCGAGCCGGACCTCGAGGCGCTGGGCCTCTATTTGAGCCTGCAGTACGTGCCTGACCCGCTCTGCGCCTTCAAGGCCCTGCGAAAGCTCCCCCCGGCCCACCACCTCGCCTGGAAGGACGGCCGCCTGGACACGGCCCGCTACTGGAGCCTCGCCTTCGAGCCCAAGTTCACCGCAGGCGAGGACCAGCTGGCCGAGGAGCTGCGCGAGCGCCTCACCGAGGCCACTCGCATCCGGCTCATGTCCGACGTGCCCCTGGGCGCGCACCTCTCCGGCGGCATAGACTCGAGCATCGTGGTGGCCCTCATGTCCCGGCTCTCGGACGAGCCGGTGAAGACCTTCTCCATCGGCTTTGCGGAGGCGGCCTTTTCGGAACTCCACAAGGCCCGCGCCATGGCCGCCCGCTACGGAACGGACCACAGCGAGTTCATGGTGGAGTACGGCCACGTGCCGAGCACCCTGGAGCAGGTGGTCGCCCACGTGGGCGAACCCTTCGCCGACCCCTCGGCCCTGCCCTCGTACTTCCTGGCCCGGGAAACCAGGACCAAGGTCACCGTGGCCCTGAACGGCGACGGCGGGGACGAACTGTTTGCGGGCTACCAGCGCTACTGGCTGGACCCCCTGGTCGCGCCCTATGCCGCCCTGCCCCGCTTCGTCACCCAGGGCCTCGTCCCGGCCCTGCTTGCCGCGTGGCCGCAAGCCGGCGACCGGCCGATCGAATCCGACTGGGTGGCCGGGCTCAAGCGTCTGGCCCAGGTGGCGGCGATCAGCCCCAAGGCCAGCATCGTGCGCTGGGGGTCCTATTTCACCCCTGAGGCCGCCGGGAGGCTCTGGAGGCCCGAGGTCCGGCCCAGCGTCGACGCCCTGGACCTGCTCGCCCGGCTGTTCGACGGCGCCCGCGCCAACACCTTCCTGGACCGCACCCTGGCCACGGACCTCGGCTCCTACCTGCCGGGAGACCTGCTGGTGAAGGCCGACCGCATGGCCATGGCCCACGGCCTGGAAGGGCGTTCGCCACTCCTGGACCACGAACTGGCCGAGTGGGCCGCCCGCCTCCCGGCTCGCCTCAAAATGCGCGGTCGCACCGGCAAGTACCTGCTGCGCAAGGCCTTCGCGGATCTCTTGCCCCCCGAGGTCACGGCCCAGGGCAAGCAGGGCTTCGGCATCCCCGTGGGCAAGTGGATGCGCGAGGGGCTTTCGGGCTGGAGCCGAGAACTGCTCCTGGGCGGGGTGGCCGTCGCGCGCCTGTTCAGGCGAGAGGAGATCGCCCGCCTGCTGGACGAGCACGCGCGGGGGCGGATCGACCACGGCAAGCGTCTCTGGGCCCTGGCCTGCCTGGAGCTGTGGCTGCGCCGGTTTTCAGCGCTCTAGTGTCACGCCATCAAGATTCGTTCAGACTCCCTGCGGGAATGACAACCCTCAATACTTTGTTTTATTTTTGCAGAACAGGTTCCTGCTTTTCAAAGCCGGACACCGGGAGGGGTTCCCAAAGAGGAGGATATTTTTGATGCGTGAGCATGATTATTTGGTCCGCAAGGCGAGCCTTGACGACATAGCCTCCCTGTCCGACTTGTTCCTCGAGTTCATTGGCCGGCCTTCCAATGCCGACTCCCTCAAGAAGCGAATCGAAATCATTTCAAACAATCCGCTCTATTTTGTGGCCGTCGCCTGCGACAGCCACAAAGTCATTGGAACGGCAATGGGAATAGTGTGCCATGACCTTGTCGGGAATTGCGATCCGTTTCTTTTGATCGAAAACGTGGTCGTTTTGCCCAGCCATCGAGGCAAAAACGCCGGGAAACTGCTCGTGAACTCCCTGGAAGAATTCGGGCGGCTGAACAACTGCAATTACGCCGTGCTCGTCTCCGACGAGAAGCGGACCCGGGCTCATGGATTCTATCAATCCCTCGGCTACGCCGGGCATGCGGGGTTCAAAAAGCGGTTGAAGTCACAAACGGAAGGGTAAGGAGCGCGTCCACGCCGCCAGGAAACCTGCACGAGCCTGCCCCTCCGGAGTCCGTGTTGCCATTTGATGACGAAGGCGGCCGGGTCGGACGCGCCGCCTGCCGCAATGTGACGGGCCGGGAGCCCTTCATGGGCCGGTGATGTACGCCAAGGCCCGCTGTGCGGCCTCCCGGCAGTCGCCGTAGGCATCGCAGCAGGCTTCATCCAACGCATCCTCGACGTCGTCCAGGGGCGGCAGGACCGGCAGCTCAGGCAGCTCCAGGGCGGAAAAATCCACGGGGTGGAAGGCCATGGACTCATCGAGCCTGCAGACGTCCTCCCCCACCATGCCACCCATCACGGCCTCCCTCTCGGACGCCGACGGATCGAGCGATTTCGCGTAGCTCAGCACCGAGGACGGGCACTGGGCGGTGTTCACGGTGGCCACCTCCCTGTTGATCTGCTCGGCCATGTCCCTGAGCGCGAAATAGTTGGGCAGGACGATCTTCTTTTTCGGGTTCTTGGGGTCGGTGCCGTAGCACCCCTCCATGTAGTCCTGTGTGGCCTGGCGCAAGGCCCGGTAGGCGTAGCGGACGCTCTTGCGGTAACGCCCGCGCGCCGTGAGGGCGAACTGGGGCTTGAAGTGCCAGGGCTCCCCGGCCTGGTTCGCGATCGCAGGGATCTCCCCCGGGTCCACGCCGATCCGCCGCAGGAATCCGGCCGTCCGGGCGTCATCGGCCAGAAGCATGCAGAACGTCCTCCACCGCCGCAGGGCCTTGACCGCGTAGGAACGGACTTCGCCGGACAGCCGGGCGAAGCCCTCCATCCGGGTCTCCAGTTCACGGCGGCGGGTAAAGAAATTCTCCGCCATCTCCGTCATGGTTTCGCTATAAAAGTCGTCCATGAAGCTCTTGTTTTCCGGCATCCCGGCCTCCTTCCGGCCATGCGCCCTTCCTACGGCCCTGCAAACGGATTGGCAAGCCCTCGGCGTCCCGGGCATTGCCTCCCGCAACGCCGTAACACGTTCTTAACAGTGATTTCACCCGCCCGGCACGCCTCTTTCCACGTTACAGGTATTGCCTCCCCATGCTCGAAGGCGTGATCGACCTAAGCCCCCATCTGGCCAGGCCGGCGAACCGGCGGGGAACCGTCCCCGACAGCCGCCGCCCTCTCTCGCTTCTGGCCTCGCCCCACCGCGAGGCCATGGAGAACCTGCTCAAAAAAGACGGAGTCGTCGGACTGCTCCTCTTTGAAATCCAGGATTTCTACATCTTCAGCCGGATTTACGGCAGCGCCATTGCCGACGCCCTGAGCCAGTGCGCCGAAAAGGAACTGGAAGCCCTGGCCCGCGAGCGCGTGGACAGCCTGCCCTTCATGGTCCTGGACAAGCTCGAGAACGACAAGTTCCTGCTGGCCGTGGGGGCGTACAAGGCCGAGATGGGACCGCTTCTGCACACAGGCTCCATCATGCGCCTGAGCCTGCGCGCCAGGCTCAAGCGCGAGGCCCTCAACCTCACCGGCCAGGACATGGAGATCGCCGTGGGCGCGGCCCAGATCACCGGCATCTCGCGCAGGAAGCTCGAACAGGCCGTGCACTCCGCCCTGGCCGACGCCCACCGCATGATCCGGGGCAGCCTGGACCCCGCCGGGGCGGTGCTCCTCAAGGAGTTCCGGGGCCTTATCGACGCCCCCCAGGTGCGCGCGGTCTACCAGCCCATCCTGGACCTGCGCGCGGGCGACATCTTCGCCTGGGAAGCCCTGGCCCGAGGCCCCCGGGGCAGCACCTTCGAGAACCCGGCCATGCTCTTCGGCTTCGCCGAGGAGCACGACCTGGTGTTCCCCCTGGAGCGCGCCTGCCGCACCGCCGCCGTCACCGGGTTCGGGGCCCTGCCGCCCGGGCGCAAACTCTTTTTGAATGTCCACCCGCGCACCCTGGTAGACCCGTCCTTCAGCCCCGGCGAAACCCTCAAGCTGCTCGAAACCCTGGGGCTCGAGCCCCACGACATCGTCCTGGAGATCACCGAGCGCCACTCCACCAAAGATTTTTCCCTCTTCCACCGCACCCTGGACCACTACCGGGGCGAAGGGTTCAAGGTGGCGGTGGACGACGTGGGCACCGGCTATTCCGGCCTGTGGTCCATCGCCGAGATCCGCCCGGACTTCATCAAGCTGGACATGTCGCTCATCCAGGGCATCGACGCCAACCCGGTGAAGCGCGCCCTCATCGAGACTTTCCTCACCTTTTCGGACAAGGTGGGGTGCAAGATCATCGCCGAGGGCATCGAGACAGCCACGGAACTGTCCTCCCTGGTGTCCATGGGCGTGCACTACGGCCAGGGCTACTACCTGGCCCGCCCGGCCGCCCCCAAGCCGGACATCTCGGCCGAGGCGTCGCTCTTTTTGGCCGGGCGCAAGCGCCGCTCCACGGCCGAGCTCAAGTGCTCCTCGCCCATCGGCATCCACGCCGACGAGGCCGTCCAGGTGCAGACCTCATCCCATGTGGGGGACCTCAAGCGTTATTTCGACGCCCACCCCCGGGTCAGCTCCGTGGCCGTGGTCTCGAGCCGCAGGCCCGTGGGCCTGGTCACCCGCCACCAGATGGACCGGGTGCTCTCCTCCCAGTACGGCCTGGCCCTGTACACCAACCGGCCCGTCACCAAGATCATGGACAGCCAGCCCCTGGTGGTGGACTGGAACACCCCCGTGGAGATCGCGGCCCAGGCGGCCATGAACCGCGACGGCTACAAGGTGTACGACCACGTGCTGGTCACGCGAGACGGCCTGCTGGCGGGCCTGGCCTCGGTGCAGATGATCCTGGACGCCCTGGCCCAGGTGCAGATGGAGATGGCCAAGGGCGCCAACCCCCTCTCGGGCCTGCCCGGCAACGTGGCCATCGAGCGCGAACTGGAAGGCCGCGTGGCGGCCGGGACCCCGGTCAGCTTCCTTTACGCGGACCTGGACAACTTCAAGGTCTACAACGATTCGTACGGGTTCAAGGCTGGCGACGAAATCATCCTGCTGGCCGCGCGCATCCTGGCCTGGGCAATGCGCCGCCACGGCGCGCCCACGGACTTCCTGGGCCATGTGGGCGGCGACGACTTCGTGATCTGCACCACCCCGGACAAGGCCGAGCGCATCTGCAAGGCCGTCACGCGCTGCTTCGCCCGGCTGGTGGGCGACTGCTACAACGAAGCCGACCGGACGGCCGGATACATCACGGGCAAGGACAGAAGCGGCAAGGAAGGCAAGTTCCCGATCGTGTCCATGTCGCTGGCCATCGTGGACTGCCACGGGGCATGCACCCTGGAGTCCATCTCCCAGCGCTCGGCGGAGATGAAGAAGTACGCCAAGAGTAGGCCCGGCAACGTCTGGGTGCGTGACCGGCGCGGCCCCGTAGGGCTCACTGCCTGCACGGGCTGAAAGCCCTGGTGTGAAAGTCCCAGGGTGAAGGCCTGCGATGGCGGGGACCGCCGCGACCTCTCAACCTGCCCTCCCTCTGGAATCATCCGAGCGCCTTCACGGCTTTGCGTGGATGGGCCGAATCAAGAAACAACCGATTCGGCTGCCCTTGACAAAAACGTGCTTGTCAATTCATTATCGCATATACTGGCATATTTTCATATGCCAGGACCGAACTCGGCGCGGGATATGAAAGTATTCGCCATTGTTCCGGCCGGGAATCACTCGTCCTAGGCCGTACCCCTACCCCTTTCGCAGGTGATGTGGCTGTGCAAGCGCAGGCAAAATGCGGCGTAAAAGACTCAGAAATTTCATTTCAAATTGAGGAAAAAATGCAAAACATCCTATTTAAAATCACAAAATTCACATTATGCTTACTACTTACTTTTCACGGAATAGCCGATTGTCAAACACCTATACGAACGACAAGCGAATTATTACAAGACAAGGAAGCGATGGATTCCATCATGTCTATCGACATACTGAACGACATGGTCAAACTTGGCACGACACAAGATTCAAAATTAAATATTCAATCAAATTGTACCACGAAAGAATATGGTATTACGCCAATCCTCGTATACATCATTCAACCTATTGAGTTTAATTACGGAAGACTATTTCCGTCAAAAGGCATATGGAAAGTAAGATACAAATTTGATCGTTGCGGGGAATCAAAAATTTACAACGCCTTATTCACTGCCAGCAACGACAGAGAGAAACCAAAATGTGACATGCTTCTCCCCGGGACCACAAACGCATCACAATTGTTGATTAAAGACGCTTTGACGTCAGCCTTAACCAACGTACATCTGCAAGCAATAAAAACAGGTGACAAAAAATGTGAAGATGTCAATGTATTTGACATGCGCGTCTCCGAGGGGTTTCACGACGTGACTGAAGGAGACAAGACATTCAAGGGTGTTTGGGAAGAAATCTGGACATTCAAATGTTGCGACAAAATGGTTGATGTCGCAATAACCTTCATCCCTAATGCCGATCCTGGGGGAGCCTCCTTTATTTGCAGATCGACTTCAGACAAGAAGCCTCAAATAAGTAGTATATTGTCGGTGAACCAGCCGATCAAGCCACGGACAGGAGGAGCTCAATGACCGCGCGCTCGTCGAAATAGGGCGCGTTGGCCGTGCTCGCCAGATCCGCCTCGATGACCTTGATGCCCATGGCCTCGATCTGGTTGAGCGCCAGAGGCGCCTGGTAGCCGCGCCCCTTGTCCAGCAGCACGAAGTTGAGAAGCGACTGCGTGGGCCTGGGCTTCACGCAGCTTGCCCGCAGGGCCTCGAGCAGCCGGCGCACGCTGTCGCCCAGGCCCAGGCCGAACTGCTCGGGATCGCCCGCCGGATTGGGCACGAACACCTTGGGGCACTGGGCCTTGGACACCGCGTCCCCCACGCCCTTGGGCAGCAGGTTGGCCAGAAGGCTCGAGTAGAAGCTACCCATGGGGTAGCAGACGAGCTCCGCCGAGCGGATCAGCTCCTTCACCTTGCGGCGCACGTTCACCTCCACCGGGC
Source organism: Fundidesulfovibrio terrae (assembly GCF_022808915.1). NCBI lineage: Bacteria > Pseudomonadati > Thermodesulfobacteriota > Desulfovibrionia > Desulfovibrionales > Desulfovibrionaceae > Fundidesulfovibrio > Fundidesulfovibrio terrae. The sequence goes on along the minus strand of NZ_JAKZFS010000004.1, from coordinate 275,698 downwards.
GCAGGTCCTTCTGGCTCTTGCTCAGGTACACCCGCTTCACCGGCTGGGTGATGGGACCGGTCTCCTTGCCCGTGAGCAGGTGCTGCCCGGCCAGGAGCGTCCCGTCGGCCATCTCCGACACCAGGGTCAGGTCCTTGTTGATGATGGGGCGCACCGTGCCCCGCGCCTTCACCAGCATGGTGAACATGTAGATCACCGGGTCGATCTGGCGATTGTAGTTGAAGAAGCCTCCCGCCAGGATCAGGTTGCCGATGCTCGCGCCGCGCAGGTTGAAATTCGTGCCCTCCATGGCCTTGCGGAAAAATTTGAGATGGCTGCGGATGATCTTGCGCATGGGGTCGGGCACCGCGCCCACCAGGGGATCGCTGCCGTCCACCAGGGCGTCGAGGCGCGCCTTGAGGTCGTCCTGGGGCAAATCCTTGGGCAGCCGGTGGGCGAACAGGTCGTATATCTGCGGGTTGCCATGCAGCGTCCGGTCGGCCAGGGCCATGAGCCGGTTTCGCAGGTCGCCCACGGCCAGCATGTTGAAGGTGGCGCGCAGCTTGGCCGAGGACCCGCCCGAGTCGAAGGGCGTGATCAGGTGCACCGAATTGTGGGTGTAGCGCACAAGCTCCCGCGAGAGGTCGCGCAGGGCCGAGCCGCCGCTGAAGAACAGCACGCGCGGTCCGAGCTCCGGGGCCTTCAGGTAGCGCGCGATCTTCACCGGATCGGGAAGCGTGACCGTGTGCGAGATGGTGACTGTGGGCATATGGTCATCCCTTCAGAAATTTCGTCAGCTCGCGCGCGGCCGTCTCGAAATCGGCCCCGCCGGTCACTTCCAGCACCGTGCACCCCCCAAGCGCCTCCACGTAGGCGTCCTCCGAGAAATCCGGGATGGGCATGTCCGCGCCGGTGTCGTAGAAAAGCCCGGTGCTCTTCATGAACGCGGGCAAAAGGTCACGGCGCTGGGCGATGTCCACGCGTGCGACTTTCAATTCGCCGCCGCCGCGCTTCCAGTTGAGGATGGCCAGCCCCTTCATGCGCGCCTCAAGCTGGAAACGTCCCGGCCCGAAACACTCGTCGATGAAGGCGTCGTACTTGTGCTCCAGGCTCCACAGCTCCTCGATTGGCAAGTCCTTGAAGGCGGCCCGGTCCGCATCCGGCATGACGCCCGCGAGGCTTGTGTTGTGAAGCACGGTGCCGGGGTTCACCCGGGGCATCTTGGCCACGCCGTACATGGTCAGCCCGCCGCTGTCCCGGCCCAGCATCACCCGGTCGTTGGAGACGAAATCAAGCCCTAGGTTCATCATGTGCAGGGCCAGGGTGGACTTGCCCATGCCCGAGAACCCTGCCAGGGCCAGCCCCTCGCCGTCCCAGGCCACTGCGGCGGCATGCCCCAGCAGGCATCCCTGGTTGAGCTTATGCTCGATGAAGCGGTTGTTGATGAAGTTGACCACCTGGTTGGGGTTGTCCAGGCAAGGCCCCAGGGCCAGGTTGCAGCCCTGGCCGAAAAGAAAGAGCATCCCGGTCAGGCGCTTGCGCACCACGCGCCCGTCGACCAGGTCCGCCCATTCCTCCTTGATCTTGGTCTTGCCCGGTTCGGGCTCCTTGACCGAGTACGTCACGGGCAGGGTCTGCGGATCGCACTCCACGGCCAGGACCTCGCAGTGGGCCGGTCCCGGGGCGCGGTGGAAATCGCGGAAGTAGTCCGCCAGCCAGGCCGCCAGGCGCTCGTCGTTTACGCGCACGTCCACCCCGAACCCGCCGAAATCCAGCCTGAGCAGGTGGGGGCAGTCAAAGCGTTCGAGGAAGGGCGCGACGAGCCCCCTGACCGTGGGAACCGTGGGCTGGCTCATCAAATCCTCTCCAGGACATACCGGGCGTAGGCCTCCGCGGCGTCGATGCCGCAGGCGTCCAGAAGGCCCCGGAAGCCCCCGAACGCCGAAACCTCGAACACGATGGGCCCCTGGGCGGTTTCGGCCACGTCCACACAGGTGAAGGCCATGTCGAAGAGCGATTGGGCCTTGCGGGCCAGCTCGACGATCTCTTGCGAGGGCTCGTAGGGCTCGTACTTACCGCCCGCGCTGGTGGTGGTGTTCCAGCTGGTACCGCCTGACTTGCGCGCGTAGGTGGCCAGGTACTGCCCGCCCATGAAGGTGACGCCCAGGTCTCTCTCCAGGGGCGGCAGCATCTTCTGCAGGTAGATCACCTTGTTGCCGCCGTTCTGGAAGGCTTCGATGCGTAAGCGCGCCTCGGGCCCGGCGGCGATCACTTCCATGCCCCGGGCCTTGGTGGAGTACAGGGGCTTGAACACGGCCCGGCCGAAGCGTCCGACGGCCGCGAGGGCCTCGTCCACGTCCTCCGTGATCACCGTGGCGGGCATGGGCAGGCCGCCCGCGCGCAGGGCCACGGTGCAGCTCAACCGGTCGATGAGCTTGAGGATCGAAGACGGCTTGGAGAATATGGGCAGCCCCTTCAGTTCCAAAAAGCGCAGCATCTCCAGCCGGTCGAGCACGTCCGGGGAGTACTGCGGGGCGATCTTCTTGACGATGAGGGCGTCCAGTTCGGAGAGATCCTGCCCGCCGTAGAACACCGTGCCCCGGTCCAGGTCCAGCACGGCGCGGTCCATGTCGATGAGCAGCCGAAACCCCGTCAGCTTTCTGCACGCGTCGGCCAATATCTCGGAGGACCATCCGTCCGTCAGGCCGACGACACCTATCTTTTTCATGTGCGCTCCCGGAAAATCAGTAAATGAGGACGTCCGCGGGCAGGATGAACTCCCGCCAGGGCCGCCCGCCCTGCCTGAATGCGTCGAGCTTGCGCATGATGTACACGCCGCGCTGGTACATCTCGTGGGCGAAGCGGTGGTTGAACTCGAAGCGGCTGGAGGTGACGAACGAGCGCACAAGCCCCAGCGCCAGGCGCACCTCGAAGGTCTCGTCCCCGGACTCGGCGGCGAACTCCCGGGAGAAGGCCAGGAATTCGTTGATGACCCGGTCCAGGCGGGTGCGCAGCAGGCTGTCCAGCACGGGGAGGCGGAAATTGGAGATGAGAAACACCGACACGTCCTGAACGAAATCGCTGTTCTTGGCGCGGTGCAGGTCGATGTAGTGGATTCGTTGTTCTTCGTGGTTGTAGACGATGTTGTTGATGTTGAAGTCGCCGTGGATGAACACGGTGAAAGGGGCCTGGAACCGGGTCTCCAGATCCGCCGTGGCATCCACCAGGTCCTCGAAGGCCGGGATGTCCAGGCCCATGAGGGTCATGGCCTTGGTGCGGAACGACGGGTACATGCGGTAGACGTCGTCCAGGCGCTGGCGCAACTGGCTGACGTAGCCCGCCTGCACGGGCGTGTCCTTGCGGGTCTGGGTCCAGAGCTGGCGCGCGGTCTGCTCCAGGATGAAGGTGGCGTTGGCGGCCACCTCGGGCGCGCCGGTGAGCACCACCTCCTGGTAGGTGCAGCCGCCCAGGTACTCCATGAGCATGGAGGCCGACTCGACGTCCTCGTGGAAGGCCTGCACCTTGGGCGGCAGGCCCGGCATGATGGATTCCCAGCGGCGGATGTTCTCCACCTCGCGGCGCAGCTTCTCGGGGTTGCCCTCCTTGAAGAGCACGCCGCTTGAACGCCTGCCCTTGCGCTCTCCGGCCACCATGCCGATGCGGCAGCCCGAGCGCGTGCCCCAGATGGAGTGGAACTCGCCGTCGGAGATGGGCACTTCCTCGCCCAGTTCCGAGAGGGTCTCCTTGAGGGCTTCGTACTGGTGGATCTTGAACTTCTCGCCCACGGCCGCGAAGATGATGGCCTCGCCGATGTTCAGGATGGTGTCGCCCATGCGCTCCAGGTAGCGGAAGATGTTGTGGGCGGTGATGCAGTTCTCGGGGGATTCGCCCTTGCGCAGGTCGGCCAGGATGATGTCGAAGTTGGTCTTGAACAGGGCGTCCAGGGTCACTTCGGCGCGGCAGATGCGGAAGGCCAGGGTGATGTCCTGGTTGTAGAGGGCCTTCACCACCAAGCGCAGGGCCTTGATGATCTCGGTGAAGAAGGCCTTGTAGTCGTAGCGTTTGATGAAGTTCGGGTCGCGCAGGTACTGCGACTGCATGACGATGTTCACCGCGTGGTCGGCCAGACGCTCCAGGTTGGAGGTGATGATGTTCACCGCCCGGGCCATGTCGATGGCCCGCTTGTCGCTGCCGAATCCGGTGTGGATGCGGGAGAAGCACTTGTTCTCGATGACGCTCTTCAGGTTGTCGATGTAGTCGTCCCGGCTCTCTATCTTGACCACCAGGGCCGGATCGGGGTTCTCGAGCACCTTGAGGGTGTTCTCGACCTGCTTGGTCACTTCCAGGACCATGAAGCGGAAATTCTCTTCGATGCCTTCCAGAAAACGCATCCGCTACTCTCCGCCCCCCGAGGTGATGACCAGATTGTCGGTATCCCGCTCAGGATCGGCCACGGCCTCGCGCCAGGCGAACTTGAGGGCCAGCTTCATGCGCCCCTCCTTGGCCTTGGCCTCCACCGCGAAGCCGATGAGCCCCTTGGGCGAGAGCGTCATGTCCAGGTCCTTGCGCGAAAAGCGCATCTCGCCCTTTTCGAAGCCGTCGGTCAGGGCCCGCAGGTATTCCACCAGGGTTTTGGCGTCCTGCACCGATTCGTAGAAGAACTTGCCCTCGCGTGCGGGCTGGTCTTTGTTGTCCGTAGTATCCATCGCGTGCGTACTCCTAACCCAGGCGGGTGCGGTATTCGTCCATGACCGTCTTGCGGCTCACCCCCGCCATGATGAGCGCTTTGGAGATGCCCAGGTCGTCCCAGGCGGGCTGCAGGCCCACCTCGCGGGCGGCCTTGTCGCTGTCCTGCTCCTCGGGCTTCTTGAGCTTCTCGGAGAGGTGGCAGTCGTCGCCCATGAAGATGAGCATGGGCCTGTCCTTGTGGTAGCCGCGCCGGTTCTGGTCCAGCACCACGTTGATGAGGAACTCCGTGTACTGCTGCGACTGCGGGTTCCACACCTCGATGCCGTCCACGTCGTAGTTGCGAAGAAGGATGGGCCAGAACTGCTCCGGGTGGGGGATGACCACTCCGGCCCCCATGGCCCGGCACTCCTCCACCACCTCCGAGGCCCGGTAGAAGTACGCCAGGGAGAAGTTGTCCTTGACCACTTCCTTGACCGCCTTGGCGTAGACCTGGGCCTTGTTGATGAACCGGGCGTCGTAGAATTCGCGCAAGCAGTCCAGGTAGTTGCGCACCAGCTTGTTCTTGATGGCGTCCTGGGGGGTGCGCATCTCGTTCTGGATGAGCAGGCCCTTCAGACGCCTGGCGTGGATGGCGGTGAACTCCACCACATCCTCGTCGGACCCGGCCCTGCCCGCAGCCTGCTGGCGGCGCTCCTCCCATTCGGGGTCGCACAGGGCGTCCAGATACTCGAAGAGCTGCGAGGAGCGGTACTTGAACGTGTGCTTGAGCATGTTTGCCAGCACCCCGGCCCGGTCCAGGCGATCGGCGCGCATGTGCACCAGGAGCTGCACCTTGCGGTTGAAGCCGTGGGAATAGCAGTCCACCTCCACCCCGGCGTACTCGCCCCAGGTGAGCAGCTGATTGTGCTGGGTGGGGATGATGAGCTCGTCGCGGCTGCCCGGGAACATGGCCGCGATGCGGTCCCGGATGACGTCCATGGGCACTTGCTCCGGGTGCCAGTGCACGGCCAGGACGTATTCCTGGCGGGGGTACCGCACGGACGGGTTGCGGACTATCCGGGCCTGCTCCGGGGTGACGCCGGGGCAGGTCATCTCCAGGAATGTCTCCAGGTCCCACTCGGTGACTTCGCGGGGGATGGCGGAGAGGTCTATCTCCGAGCAGACCTTCGAAGACGGGGAAGAGGCGGGCGCCCCGGGGGTCTTCACCAGTTCCATTTTCGAGCCGGACATGGCGCGCGCCTACACGTAGCGGGAGTGGCAGTCCCGCTTGAGCTGAGCCAGATCGAGATATGCGGACTTGGCGGCCTCCAGGTCGGAAGCGACAAGGGCGGCCTCGAAGGCGACCGTCTTCTCGAGAAACGCGGCGTAGAACTCGTCGCCCTTGCCGGGATAGCTGACCATGAGCCTGGAGTCAGCTATGAAGCTCTGGGCCTCCAGGAGCGGGGGCATCTGGCCCGCCAGCAAGGCCGCCCCGATGGCCTTGAAGGTCTGCTTCATGTGCTTTTTCAGTGACTTGTATTTCGGAAGCGCTCCGCCTTCTTCGGACTCCTCGTCCTCAGCGGCTTCGCCCGGCTCGCCCGCCAGCACCAGGGCAGGCCGGGGAAACTTCACGCTGAGCTTGGCCCGCACCTTGCCCTCGAAGGTCTCCTTGAAGGATATCTTCACGGCCCTGTAGCCTTCCAGGCTCACGGGTCCGGCCTCGGTGGCGATTTCCCCCGCCTCCACGGCCTCGGCGAGGCCGCGCAGCCATCCGGCCAGATCGCTCTTTTCAAGCGTAACTTCCGCTTTGTGTTTGTTGCTCATGCTCATGACGGGCGTCCTCCCGGAGATAAAAGAGATTTTCACATAGCACCTTCCCGGCGGGAGGCAAAGTGTTCCTACCCCGCCGACATGGCGATCCTGTTACCGGCGGCGGCCGTGGTCCGGTCCGGGGGCAAAAAATTCCCGGCATCAAACTTGCTTGAAACGCGGCGATGAGCACCACCATCCGGAGACCACGCATGCGCAAGTCCGCCAAGAGTTCCTCTCCCATCTGGCTCCTGGGCCTGGCCGGGCAGCCCGCCAAGCGCATTCGCCTGGCCGCCGGCGAGGACCTGGACGTCAGGCGCTTCGACGTGCGCGACACCCCCTCCCAGACGGATTACGACCGTGCCGACCCCCTGGTGGTGTTCCTGGACGTCCCCGCCTGGAGGAGCCTCCAGGCCGCGCCGCCCGCCTGGTTCAAGACCGCGCGCAAAGTGCTGGTGGCCTCGGACGGCGACCTGCCCGGCCACGACGAGGTCCTGGCCGGAGGCTTCCTGGCCTGCCTGGCTCCGCCCCTGGCCAAGGCCCGCATAGTCGCCGCCATCAAGGCCGCGCGCGACACCGCCGGAGTCTTCGAGGACATCGCCAAGCTGTTGGGCGAGGCCCAGCGCGAACGCGACCACATGGCGCAGGAGAACGGACGCCTGGCCTTTTTCCAGCATATGCTGGCCAGGGCCATGTCCACCCTGGACCTGGCGCAGATCCTGGCCTGCCTCCGCGAGGACCTGGGGCTGGCTTTCCCGGTGTCGGAAGTGCTCGGAGTGTTCTGGGGACTGTCCGCCGAGAGCGAGATATTCCTGCCCGATGGGCTGTCGGTCCAGGCCAAGGCCGCGCGGACCGACTACCTGCTGGACCTGGCCTCGCGCCTGCGCGGCGCGCCGCCCAGTTCCTACCGGACGCACCCGGTGCCCGGCGGGGACGAATCCGCCCCGGCCGAACCGGGACGGGCGCTGCTGGTGCCCTTGCGCGTCGAGGACAAGCCCTTCGGGTGCTTGAGCGTGCTCATCCACCGCGACCTGGCCAAGCACGAGCAGGAGACCGCCCGTGAGGCGCTCAACCAGCTGGCCCCGTGCGTCAAGCACTCCCTGGACTACCTGCTGCTCAAGCGGAGGGCCGACCGCGACGGGCTGACCGGCCTGTACAACCGCCGGAGCTTTGACGCCCGCCTGGACCAGGAACTCAAGCGCCACATACGCCACAAGGAGGGCTTCGTCCTTCTCATGGCCGACCTGGACCACTTCAAGGCCGTCAACGACACCCACGGCCACCTTGCCGGTGACGCCGCGCTCAAGCACGCGGCCCATGCCCTGGAAAGCGGCCTTCGCTCCTCGGATTTCCTGGCCCGCTACGGCGGCGAGGAATTCGCCGTCATCCTGCCGCACACGGGGCAGTCCCAGGCATGGATGCTGGCCGAGAGGCTGCGCCGCCGCGTGAGCTCGATCACGCTGCGCTACGCCGGGCGGATGATCCCGCTCACCATCTCCATCGGCATGACCGGATTCGCGCCGGGCCAAGCCGCCACTCCGGCCAGCCTGGTGGCCCAGGCCGACCAGGCCCTCTATGCGGCCAAGCTCGCCGGACGCAATCGGGTGAGCATCGCGGCCTCCCGCGAGGACGCGCGCGAGGCCGCCCAGGCCGGCAGCCTGATGGCCGGCTGATCAGCTTCCGCCGAATCCCCCTTCACGATTTTCCCTGGCGGAAACGGCACAGGGGCCACCGAGCCGGACGTTCTGCAACCATCCAACCCAACGATCTACTGCGGACTCCGGCTACTGCGAACTCCGGCGTTTCTCCTCTTCCTGCTTCTTCACGTAATCCTCGATGGCCCGCAGCACCATGAGCTGCGCGGAATAGTAGATGCCCTCCTTGTTCTGCTTCATGAACCGGTCCACCACGTCCACCAGCTCCTCCCGCTTGAGCCCCTCGTGGTGCATGTAGATGACCCCCTCGAAGGAGTCGTACACCCCCACGATGTAACCGGCGGCCTGGTTACGCTTCTCGCACTCGCCGGAATTGAGGTATTCCGAGAGCAGCTCTGGAGTGAAATACTTTGCGTATGACGCAGTGGGGATCATCAGCAATACGACGCAGAGAAGAATCTTTTTCATGGCGTTCACTCCTTGGTTCGGAATCGGGCGGACACACGGAGGGGCCTCCCGCCGCAAGCGCCGCAGCCGAAAAGGCCGGCCGGCACCATACTCCGCCCGGAGAGCCGGAGGCAACCCCGTGAGTATCCTGCGGACCCGCACCCTGATGGCGGAGGCGCAGGCGCGCGCGGAGACGGTCTGTCGGGCCTGAGCCACCGTTCCTGAGCGTTCGGGGAATCCGAACCGCCGGTTCCCTTTTCTTCGCTTGCCTTCCTCCCACGCGGAACTTACTCCGCTGGTCGGACACGGTTTCCCCCCGCCGTCCGAAGGACATCGCACACCCTATGGAACCGCTTCTGCCCGTCTGCCTCACCGCCGCCCTGCTGGCCGGATTCGTCCAGGGCTTCGCCGGATTCGGCTCCGTGCTGGTGGCCCTGCCGCTCCTCCTGACCGTGCTCGACGTGCGCACGGCCGTCCCCCTGGGCAGCCTGGTGGCCGTGTCCATCAACGTGGTGATGGTGGCGCGCCTGCACGGGCACATCCAGCGCGGCCCCATGAAGACCCTCATCGCAGGCTCCCTGCCGGGCATGGCCGCTGGTGCCTGGGTTTTGAAAGATGCGCCGGACGCCCTCATCAAGGGGATTCTGGGAGCGGTGATCCTCTTGCTGGTGGCCCAGTCCGTGGTCTCCCCGGCACCCCGGACAGCGCCTGCGGGCAGGTTCTGGGCGGTGGTCGCGGGGTTCTGCAGCGGTACGGTGGGAGTCTGCACCGGGGCCAACGGCCCGCCAGTGATAGCCTGGGCGTCGCGCCAGCCCTGGCGGCGTGACGAGCTGCGCGCCACCCTGACCTTCTATTTCCTGCTGACGGGGCTGTGCATCGTGACGGTGCAGAGCACGCAGGGGGTGGTGACGCGCCAGGTGCTCACGCTCTTCGCGTGGTCCCTGCCCGCGCTGCTGGCCGGAATCAAGATCGGCGGCGCCTGCTGCGGCAAGGTGGACGAGCGCACCTTCCGGACCGTAGTGCTGACGCTCCTCGGTTTGATCGGGACCTCCATGGTCTGGCAGGCAGCTGGGACGGCCCTGCGCTGATCCGGCCCGGGCGCGCTCCCCGTGGGGACACAAAAAGCCCGGCCGGAGCCGGGCGTCTTGTTCTCAGTAGTTGCGCATGCAATTCTCTCGATCGTTGTCGCAGCGCTTCAAGCACCTTTCCTTGGCCGTTTCGGAGTCGAGGCCGTTGCAGTCGGACTGGCAGGCGTTCCATTTGGAGTTGCAACCGAGCATGGCTGCTTCGCGCGCGCTCATCGGTTCCTGCACGCGGATGATCTCGACGGGCTCCATCACCCTGGGCATGGGCCGGACAGTCTCCGTCACCACCCCGGGGACGCTGTCCACGACATAGTACCTGGTTCCCCGCTCATCGACGATGAAACGTTTGTCGCTGTCGGTGACGTAAAATTTCCTTCCGCTCTCATCGATATAGTAATGCCTTGCCACGTCAGGAACGTAATACTTGGTCCCATAATCATCGACGTAATAAACCACGCCGGACGGATCGGTATAATACGTCCGCACCACTCCATCCTTGATGAAATGCTTCACCCCGGCCGCATCGACATAAAACCTGTTCCCCACGTCATCGACGAATATCCGCATTATGTCGTTGTTGATGTAGTATCTGTTCCCTCCTTCATCCAGGAGGTATCGCCTTCCCGTGGCGTCAACGTAGTATCGCACGGTCATTTCCCCGGCAGGAGCAGGGACGCGCTCCACGATCTTCGGCTCCATGTAATGCCTGTTTCCCCGATCATCCTTGTAGTAGGAGCGCCCTGAAGCGTCCCGGTAGTAGGCCCGGCCGGTTTCGTCCCGGTAGTAGGGGGTGCTCGTGGCGGAGGAGTCGTAATGCCTGCGCGGGGCGCATCCGCCCAAAAGCATCAGGCAGGAAAGAAGCAGGACGACGATCGAAAGGTATTTTCCATGGCGCATGGGGAATCTCCTCCCTGTGGGCCCGCAAGGCCCGGGGCGATGTGCCCGGCGGCCTCGGCCCCGGGACGTCATCGGTACGTTAGTAGGTGCGTCTGTACTTCGGTTTTTCCTGTTCATGGCCGTAGAGCGCGCCGCCGACGCCGCCCAGGGCGCCGCCCAGCAAGGCCCCGACCCCCGCGTTGCCGCCCGACAGGGCGCTTATGCCCGCGCCCGCGCCCGCGCCGATGGCCGCGCCGGACAGCGCACCCTGCTGGGTGGGGGTCATGTTGGTGCAGCCGCCCATGCCGAGAACCGCCACCGCCAGAATGGAGACGAGTTTCTTGTTCATGGCCGTGCCTCAACCCTCTTCATTTTGGGTTCGATCATCTGGGTCCAGATGACGCGGAAAACATGCTCCTGCATCTGGTCCGGATTGGCCGCGTAGTAATCGTCCAGGGCCTTCTCCAGTTCGCCCCAGGTCCGGTTCCCGAAGACCTCCACCCACCCCAGGATGAACTGCGACGGCTGTTCGTTGTGCTTGGTGCGGATGTAGTACTCCAGCACGAAGGCGCTTCCCGCGCCGTACAGGAAGGCGCGCTTCGCTTCCGAACTGGACCGCATCCAGACCACGCCGTCCACGTCGGGCAGCATCGCCTTGTCCTGGGCCGAGCCCGGGCCGTCCGCCAGGAGCAGGATGCCCGCAAGCAGCGCCATGACCAGCAACCATTGTCTTTTCATAAGGTCCTCCCTGTCCGGGTAGATTGGACGGCTTCCGGACGCAAACAACGGCATCTAACCAACGATCATGCTTTACGATCGCTCCCAGACCAGCCATTCTGTTTCAACAAAAAGCAGAACAAACCGCCCTGGCATAGCATATTTTCCGGAGACAAACGTATGACTATCTTTTTTACATAATCTCTTTTCTGGAAACTGCGTTTGAAGCCTCTAAAAAAGATCAACACAAACAATGATATAGAAAATTAGTGCAGACAATTGCAAGAATGCAGAAGCACGAAAGGAGGGATACGAGGAGACCCGGCGGGGGCTTACTGGAACTGCCGCCCTCATGGATGCGGATGGCCAGGCAGCAGGTTCCGGTGCGCAAAGGATGCTCCCCCGGCGGCGGGGACGGGGCAACGGGAACGCCCCACGGGCGCCCCGGGAGCGACGACACCGGGCTGACCCGGACCGGACCCCATCCGGCCGCCCTGGCCCGGGGCGGGCGGATGGCCCGCCCGGGAATCGAGAGGCGCGCGTGCGCCTACAGCTTGCTCTTGAGCACCATGTCCGTGATGGGCCCCCTCGATCGATCGCCCTTCAGGACGATGTGCCCATAGTTCGAAAACCCCTTGAATTTCCTGACGATCCAGTTAAGACCGTTGTTGGCCTCGTTGAGGTACGGGTTGTCCACCTGGGAGGTGTCCCCCAGGCACACGCACTTCACCCCCTCGCCCATGCGGGTCAGCAGCGCCCGCACTTCCGAGCGCGACAGATTCTGGGCCTCGTCGATGATGACGAAGGCGTTCTCGATGTTCATGCCGCGCACGTAGCCCAAGGGCAGTATCTCGAACTTCTTGACGTTCAGGCGCAGGGCCTCGTCGTTGGGGTTCAAGAACACCTTGTTGGCCGGACGCTGGCGGTGCAGCTTCACCAAGAGGTCGAAGATGTACTTCATGTAGGGTTCCATCTTCTCGGCGATGTCGCCCGGCAGGTAGCCGAGCTTGGCGCCGATCTCGATGGTGGGCTTGACCACGAAGATCTTGTCGTACTCCTTGCGCTCCAGCACAAGATACAGCGCGGCTGCCAGGGCCAGGTAGGTCTTGCCGAACCCGGCCTCGCTCTGGATGGACACCAGGTCCACGTGCCCGGAGGTGATGAGCTCCAGGGCCAGGTTCTGGTATACCGTGCGGGGCTTCAGGTTCCAGACGTCGTTGACGTAGCCGATGGGCCGCTCGCCCTCAGGGCTGAGCATCACCGGCTTGCCGTCGCGCCACAGGAAGCTGTTGGGCGGGGCGTTCCGGGGCTCCTCCACGAAGCCGGTGTACAGCTGCGACTCGGACTCGAAGGGCTTCGAGTCGCGCAGCTCCTCGCTCTTGATGTTGCGCAGCGAGGCCTGCAGCTGCAGGAGCCGGTCGTTGGTCACCAGGATGGGGTCCTGGATGTCCTGGGCGGTTTCGATCTCGCGCAGGATGTAGTTGTCGACGATGTGGGTGAAGGGGGAGTCGGAGTTGCCGTTGCGGATGAAGGTGATGTGGTCGCGGTTCTCGATGAGGCTGGTGATGACCTGGGAGACGATGTGGCGCAGTTTGGGCGTGTTCTTGAGCGTCTCCAGCTCCATGAGCACGTGGTAGGGGATGAAGATGTTGTTTTCGTTGCCGTTTCGTAGCGCCAGGACCGAGTTGGGGTTTTCGATGAGGACGTTGGTGTCGATGACGTAATTTTTCTTCTTCGAACCTTCCAGGGTCATGTGGCCTTCCTTTCAGGGACGTTCTCGCCGCTTGTGCGGCATGCCGAACCTATCCGCCCTGTGTGACGAAACCATGACCGCGCCCGCGCGCCCCTATCGGCGCATGGCCGCGCCCTTCGTGTTCTCCAGCTCTTTCGTGCCCTCCTGGATGTCCTGGCATTGCCGCCTTTTGCGATCTGAAATAGCCGTCACCCAATTGTAACCGGTTGTCAACCAAGCCCCAACCATGGGCTTCTAGGATGCGCGCGCAACTTCCAAGGAGTCCCCCCGTGAAAATCCAGCTCAGCCTGCGCGCCAAACTCGTCATCTTCTGCCTGGCCATAGGCATCCTGCCCCTTGCGTTCATGGGTGTCTACAGCGTCCGCCAGGCATCCGGCAGCCTTTCCCAGCAGGCCTTCGGCCAGCTCGAATCCGTGCGCGACTCGCGCCGCGAGGCCCTGCGCCAGCAGGTGGACAAATGGCTGGCCGAGGTGCGCATCTACGCCTCCGTGAAGGAGGTCTACAACGCCATCGGCATGCTGCGGGACATCTTCATGGGCAAGTCCAGCACCGGCGTGCGAAACGACGTCAGCGACCCCGAATTCGCGGAGATGGTCCAGTTCGTGGCCCCAGCCTTCGAGCCCTTCGTCTCGGTGCTGGGCTACCGGGACGCCCTGCTGGTGGACGAGTACGGCCGGGTCATCTTCAGCGTAAGCAAGGGGCTGGAGCTGGGCGAGGACCTGGACAAGGGCCCCCTCAAGGACTCCGGCCTGGCCAGGTCCTGGCGCAAGGCCATGCAGGGCCGGACCGTGTTCGAGGATTTCGCCCCCTACCAGCCCCTGGGCAACGCTCCGGCGGCCTTCGTGGCCAGCCCCGTGCACAACCACGTGGGAGGCATCGACGGCGTGGCCCTGCTGCGCATCGCCCCCGAGGACCTGGCCTCCATCATGGCCTCGCGCTCCGGCAAGGACGAAACCGGCGAGAGCTTCCTCACGGGCGCGGACCGGCTCATGCGCACGGACAGCGCCTCCCACCCGGACACCCACTCCGTGGCGGCCTCCTTCGCCGACCCGGCCAGGGGCAGGATGGACATCCCGGCCGTGGCCCGGGCCCTGGAAGGCCACACCGGCAGCGAGATCACCGTCGACGTGGCCGGGAAAGCCGTCCTCGCGGCCTACACCCCGGTCAAGGCCGGGGACGCCACCTGGGCGCTGGTCACGGTCATCGACAAGGACGAGGCTTTCGCCGCCGTGCGCAGGCTCACCAATGCGAGCCTCATCCTGGGTCTGTGCACCGCCGCGATCATCCTGGCCTGCTCCGTGGCCTTCCTTCGCCGCGAGATCGTAAGGCCCTTCGACTCCCTGCGCCTGTTCCTGGACCGCATCGCCAAGGGCGACTTCCAGGCCGAACTCACCGGCCGTTTCAAGGCCGAAATGGCCGTGCTCTCCGGCGGCATCACCCGCATGGTGGGCGAGATAAAAAACAAGCTCGGCTTCTCCCAGGGCATCCTCCAGGCCATGACCTTGCCCTGCATGGTCACTTCCCCCGAGGGCAAGGTGGCCTTCGTCAACGCCCCCCTGCTGGAACTGCTGGAACTGGACCTTGCCCCGGCCGAATGCGCGGGCATGGACGTGGATGACTTCTTCGCCGCCACCCCCTCACTGGCCGACGCACCCCGCCGCTCGTTTGCGGAGAAGCACCCCGTGCGCGGCGTGGAACTCGAAGGGCGCGGGGCGCGCGGCTGGGCCTTCTTCGTCCGCCAGGACTGCGCCCCCCTTTACGACCTGGACGCGGTGCCCCTGGGCACCTTCACCCTCTTCACCGACCTGACCGGGATCAAGGACCAGGAAGCCCTCATCCGCCGCCAGAACGAAAAGATCACCCAGGTGGCCGAACAGGCCAACCTGATCGCCATGCACGTCTCCCAGGGAGCCGAGGAACTCTCCGGGCAGGTGGAGAGCATCCGCGAAGGAGCCCACCACCAGACCACACGCCTGGCCGAAACATCCCGGGCCATGGATGAAATGAACGCCGCCCTGGTGGAGGTGGCCCGGGTGGCCGGTGAGGCCGCCGGGAGCTCCGACGCGGCAAGCGGCCAGGCCGGGGAAGGGTCGCAGGTCGTCGCCCATTGCATCGATTCCATCGACAAGGTCTTCAGCCTCTCCAATGAACACCAACAAAGCATGAACGACCTGGGCGACAAGGCTACCTCCATCGGACGCATCATCGGCGTCATCGACGACATCGCCGACCAGACCAACCTGCTGGCCCTGAACGCCGCCATCGAGGCCGCCCGCGCGGGCGACGCCGGGCGAGGCTTCGCGGTGGTGGCCGACGAGGTGCGCAAGCTTGCCGAAAAGACCCAGAACGCCACCCGCGAGGTGTCCCAGAGCATCGCCGAAATCCAGCGCGTCACCCGCCTCAACATCGACGGCACCGAGAAATCCTTCGAGGCCATCAGCCAAGCCAACAGCCTGGTCAAACGCTCCGGCGACGCCCTGGCCCGCATCGTGGACTACACCTCCGCCACCGCCGACCAGGTGCGGCGCATCGCCGCATCCGCCGAGGAACAGTCCAGCGCGCACCACCAGGTCAACGGCGCGGTGTCGGAAGTGAACGAGATCGCCCAGGAGACCTCGCTCGGCATGGTGGACACCGCCGAGGCCGTCACCTACCTGGCCGCCCAGGCCAGCGAACTGCGGGAACTGATCGATTCCATGGTCAGCGGCGACCAGGGCGCGCCCGAACTGCGCGCGGCCGGCGCCCCGGCGCTGGAATCGCGGCAGGGACACTATCCGCAGCGCCGGATGCTGGTCATGTAGAAGATAAAAACGCCTCCGGCGGCCAGAGAGGAAACTTTTTGAAAAAAGTTTCCTCTCTGGACTCTCCTTCAAAAACTTTCAACGGGCTTCGCGTCGATCGACGCGAAGCCCGTTGAGGGTCCAGGGGGATCATCCCCCTGGCCGCCGGAGGCATCTTCCCCTCCTCGCGTCTCCTGCCTTTGCTCTCTTACCGCAGCTCCTTCAACTGCACCTGGGCGCTTCTGGCCTCGGGGCCGCCGGGGTAGCGTTTCACCACGTCCTGGAACAGTATCTTGGCCGCCTGGAGCTTGCCGAGCTTGCGGAAGCACAGTCCCTGCTTGAGCATGGCGGACGCGGCCATGGGGTTGCTGGGGTATTTCTGGATGAGGTCCTGGCACAGAAGCGCGGCCCGGGCGTAGTCCCCCTGCTGGTAGTTGGTCTCGGCCTGCCAGAAGAGCGCCCCCGGAGCCTGGCGCGAGGAGGGGTAGCTCTTGAGCATCTCCGAGAACAGGGTGTTGGCCCGGTCGTAGTCGCGCTGGTTGTAGGCTTCCATGGCCATGTTGTAGATGGCCTCGGCCGGATCGGTGGAGCCCGGCCCCATGCTGATGGGTCCGGCCGGGGGCGTGTCTGCGCCGTAGGAGCCGGGCGTGCCGGAGGGCGCGCCGGGGTACTGTCCGGCCGGAGCGGCGGTCGTTCCGGACGGCGAGGGCGCGCGCGTCCCTGCGTCCACCCCCAGGGTGGCGGCCATGCGGTACACGGTCTCCTCGAGCTGCGCCAGGCGCTTGTTGACGTCCTCCAGGGTGAAGCCGCGTCCCTGCTTGCCCAGGATGGACTCGATCTCCTCCAGGCGCATGCGCAGTTCCTGGTTGCGCGACTTGAGCGCGGTCAGGTCGGCCTGCATGTTGGCCTGGGCCATCTGCCCGGGATCGACGGGCTTGGGCTCCGCGGCGCACCCCGAAAGACCCAGGGCGAGCGCCAAAGCCAGGACCGGAACCGGCGCAGCGAGAAGGCCCGGGCGTTTCACCGGGCGCTCCAGAACTGCGACTCCACGGATGCGGTCTTGGAGTGCAGGCCGTTTTCGCGTCCGGCGCGCCAGTCCACCTTGAGGGTCATGTAGACCCGCTCCTGGTCGACGGCCAGGGCCTTGAAGCACTGGTCCACCACGGCCATGACCTCGTCCCATTCCCCCTCGACGCAGGTGCCCATGGGGCCCAGGTGGTGCGGCAGCCCGGATTCGCGGATCAGGTGCACGGCCTTGGCCACGTAGGGCGCGAGGCTGCCCTGCACTCCCAGCGGAAAGATGGAGAGTTCGGCGATGACGCTCATTTCTTCTGCTCCTTGTCCGGGGGCGGCGGCGAGGCGGCCACCGGCCATTCCGGACGGGCGGCCCATTCGGTCCAGCCCGCGTCGTAGTATTTGACGTTGGTGTACCCCAAAAGGCGCGTGAGTATCCACCAGGTTTGGGAGGCTTGGTGTCCCGTGCGGCAGTGCACGATGACCGGCGAATCCTTGGAGGGGATGATGGCCGCGTAGGCCTTTTCCAGCTCGGCCACGGGCTTGAGGACGGTTGCGTCGCCGGGTCCCTTGGCCGTGTCCTCGCTGAAAGGCCGGTTCACGGCATTGGGGATATGTCCGGCGCGGGCTTCGTCGGTCTTGGCCCCGGTGTAGTACTCTGCCGGGCGCACGTCGATGATGGTCGTCTTTCCGGCGGTCATGGCGGCGAAGACCTCGGCCCCGCTCACGGTGAAGGCGTCGGGCGCGTTGCCGTATTCCGGCGCGGGGTGGCGCGAGGGGGTCACCTTGGGAAGCGCCATGTCCTTGGGAAGGTTGGCGGCGGTCCACGCCTTCATGCCGCCGGAGAGCACGGCGTAGCGGATGTGGCCGACGCGTTCCAGGGCCACGGCGGCCAGGGTGGCGTCATGGGGGGATTCGCCCGCCACGATCACCACCAGGTCGCGCGGCCCGACGCCCATCTGGCTCAGGTGCTGGGCCAGCATGGGAGCGGGCAGGAGCGACGAGGGCACGCCGCCCACGTTGCCGCGCAGGCTTTCCAACTGCAGGGAGAGGCTGCCGGGGATGTGCCCGGAGTTGTACTGCGGCTGCGTGCGCAGGTCGATGACCGCAAGGCCGGGCTTGCCCAGATTGGCGGCCAGCCAGGCGGCGTCCACGAGGCCCGGCAGCTGTCCCGGCGGCGTGAGGAGGGCCGGGGCGGCTGGCTTGGTCCACTCGGCGGGCAGGAAGAACTTGCGCGCGGCGGCGATACCGGCGGCCTTTTCCGGCGAGGCGGGCTCGTCGCGCAGGGAGGCGGGCTTGAGGACCCTCTCGAAGAATCCGGTCAGGCCGTCGGTGAGCATGTAGACGTTGGGGAAGCCCATGCGGACCAGGGCGTCGCGGGCCTGGGCCGGGTGGGTCATCCCATTGGAGTAGAGCACGATGATCCCCTGCCCGCGCTTGGCGGCCAGGGCCTCAGGCAACTGGGACACGACGACGTTCACCGCCCCCTTGAGGTGGAAGGAGTCGAACTCGGCCTTGGAGCGTATGTCCACCAGGGTGATGGAGGCGTCGCCCGCCATGAGCCGCGCGGCCAGCTCCTCGGGCTCCACGTGGTCCTTGCCGGTCTGCACGTCGGCCAGCAGGCCTGCCTCGGGCGAGGCCGCCGGGGCCTGGGGAGCGGCCGGGACGCCCGGAGAGGCGATGGTGGCTGCACCCGGGGCCATATCGATCTTGGGCATGTTCAGGGCCACCAGGGCGGCCACGCACAAAAGCATGCTGAATCCGGCCAGGAAGATCCTGCTGACGCCGGGCCGGGCGATGGCCGGTCCGCGCTCGATCACCTCGCATATCCAGAACATGACCACGGCCGCGCCCGTGAGGCCGAGCAGCAGCTGGTCCTTGGTGATGTCCAGGCTCTGGTGCAGGAACACCACCCCTTTGGAGCCCATGGAGGCGTAGGGAGCCACCCACGGGTAGGCTTCGCTGTAGCCGATGGAGCCGAGCACGATGCCCGCCAGGAACACCAGGGCGTCCAGGCGTCCGGAACCCACGCCCACGGCGGCCGTACCCGGGCACCAGCCGCCCATGGCGAAGCCCAGGCCGAAGATCACGCCGCCGATGGCGTGCGCGCCAAGCATCGTGGGCATGAGGTACAGGGCGTCAAGGCTGACCGCGCCCATGCGCTCGGCGGCCGTAAGGCCGATGGCCGCAGTGACCATGGCTGAAAACATCACCTTCACCACGGACATGTCCGTGAGGTAGAAGACGCCCGCGAGCCGCTTGGAGCTGCCGAATCCGGCCTTCTCCAGGCACAGGCCGAAGCAGAAGCCCAGGGCCAGGGCGGCCATGAAACCGATGGGGGCGTTCAACTGCCCGGTGGAATAGAGGGTGGCGATCATTTCCACTGCCTCCTGAAGGCCCAGGCGGTGAGGTAGCCTGTGGCGAAGAGGCAGCCCATGAACACGAAGCTCCCGGTGAGGAGCATCGCCCCGCCGCTAAGCCCCTGGCCCGAGGTGCACCCCTGGGCCAGGCGCGAGGCGAACCCAGCCAGGCAGCCGCCGATGAGCGCCAGAAGAAGCCTGCGGGAGGAGGACGCCGTGGGGCCGCGCTCGATCATGAACGAGAGCCTTCCGCCGGATATGGCGGAGAGGAACCCGCCCGCGAACACGCCCGCCACCATGAACACCAAGTAGTAGCTGAGCGGAGCCGGGAACCAGGGGCCGAAATAGGCGGCCGCCTCCACGTGGGCCGGGAGGACCTGATGTTCGAGCCAGGCTCCGAAGCGGGCGAAGCCGCCGGACGCGCCCAGGCCGGCCCCCAGGATGAGGTAGGAGGCCAAGAGGGTGAGCCCCAGGAACATCCCGGCCAGATAGGGGTTCATGGGCGGTTTGCCGGGGCCTTGCGGCACGGCTGGCCGTGCGGACGAGGGGGAGCCGGACGCGGCCGAGGCCTGCGCCGAGGCGTCCCGGCCGCCCTCGGGCGCGGAGTTCTCCTCGCCGGGCGCTTCCTGGGGGGCGTCTGAAATGATATGGTCACTCATGGTCTAGCATCCTGCGCTTTTGGAGGCCGGGGGTTGCGGGGCCGGAGCGGGCGCACCGGGCGTTGCCGGAGCGGCGGGAGTTCCCGGGGCCGGGGAGCCCGAGGAACCGGGAGCACTGGGAGCCCCGGGTGATGCGGGGGCCTTGCCCGGGGCGGGAGCCGGGGACGGCGCGCCGGTCAGCGGGGTTTCCTTGACCACCGCGCCCATTTCCCGTTCGGCCCACCAGGCGGCCAGGCCGCCCCGCAGCACCAGCAGGGGGCGCGAGGTCTTCTGGGCCAGCGCTCCGGCCAGGGCGAAGGCCCTGGTGCCGTCCTTGTCCACGATGAGCAGGGGACCGGCTCCTGTGAAAAACGATTCGTCGGCCAGGACGGCGGCCGCGTCCAGGTTCAGGCTGCCGGGCAGGGCATAGTCGGCGAATTCGGCCTGGGGCCGGATGTCCACGATTTCGAATCCAGCCGGCGGCTTGGCCAGCAGCTGGGCGGTCTCGGCGGGGGTGGCGGCCCTGGGCAGGACCGGCTCCTTGGCCTGGGCCATCGAAAGGGGCGAGACGGGCGGGGGCGCAAAAATCCCCCCGGCGGCGATGATCGCCGCCAGGAAGAGCGGTGCCGTGCGTTTCATGGGCATGTCTCCTTGAGCGACTTGGTAGCACCAAGACGATTTATTGCAACCCCGCGATCTCAATACCTTGAGGCGCTTGGCAATTCGGGCGGCGTTCGAGGCGGCTTGGACCCCAAACGCCTCATTGACCTTCCCCCCGCCATCTTTTAGAGGGCGTTGTTGCACACACGTCAGCAGGTGAAAAATGGTAGACCCTTCGCGCATACGCAATTTCAGCATCATCGCACACATCGACCACGGCAAGTCCACCCTGGCCGACCGCATCCTGGAGGTCACCAAGGTGATCACCGCCCGGGAAATGCGGGAACAATACCTGGACAAGATGGACCTGGAGCGCGAACGCGGCATCACCATCAAGGCCCAGACCGTCCGCAT
Source organism: Fundidesulfovibrio terrae (assembly GCF_022808915.1). Classification (NCBI taxonomy): domain Bacteria; kingdom Pseudomonadati; phylum Thermodesulfobacteriota; class Desulfovibrionia; order Desulfovibrionales; family Desulfovibrionaceae; genus Fundidesulfovibrio; species Fundidesulfovibrio terrae. The sequence continues at coordinate 254,903 of NZ_JAKZFS010000004.1, read as the reverse complement.
CCCCTTCAAGGCGCACGACGGCAACGACTACGTGCTGAACCTCATCGACACCCCGGGCCACGTGGACTTCTCCTACGAGGTTTCGCGCTCCCTGGCCGCGTGCGAGGGAGCGCTCCTGGTGGTGGACGCCACCCAGGGCGTCGAGGCCCAGACCCTGGCCAACGTCTTTCTGGCCCTGGACAACGACCTGGAAATCATCCCAGTGCTCAACAAGATCGACCTTCCCTCCGCCGATTCGGAGCGGGTCAAGGCCGAGATCGAGGAAGCCATCGGGCTGGACACCAAGGATTCCGTTTCCGTGTCCGCCAAGACCGGGCTCAACGTGGACAAGGTCCTCGAAGCCATCGTGGACCGCCTGCCCGCCCCCAAGGGCGACCCCGACGCCCCGCTCAAGGCCCTCATCTTCGATTCCTGGTACGACGCCTACCAGGGCGTGGTGGTCCTGTTCCGGGTCATGGACGGCACCCTCAAGGTGGGCAGCCGGGCCAAGATGTTCTCCACGGGCGCTGAATTCGAGGTGACCAAGCTCGGCGTGTTCTCGCCGGGCCCGGTGAACATGACCGAATTCGGGCCGGGCGAGGTGGGTTTTTTGTGCGGAGCCATCAAGAACCTGCACGAGGCCCGGGTGGGCGACACCATCACCCTGGCCGAGAACCCCACGCCTGATCCCCTTCCCGGCTTCAAGGAAGTCAAGCCCATGGTGTTCTGCGGGCTCTATCCCGTGGACGCCAACGACTACGAGCAGCTGAAAAACGCCCTGGAAAAGCTCCAGCTCAACGACGCCGCCCTCACCTACGAGCCCGAGACCTCGCAGGCCCTGGGCTTCGGCTACCGCTGCGGCTTTTTGGGGCTTCTGCACATGGAGATCGTGCAGGAGCGCCTGGAGCGCGAGTTCCAGGTGGAGCTCATCGCCACCGCGCCCTCGGTCGTCTACAAGGTCGAGAAGCAGGATGGCACCACAATCTCCATCGACAACCCCTCCAAGCTGCCCAAGCAGCAGGACACGGTCACCCTCTACGAGCCTTACGCCCGGGTGGAGATCCACGTGCCCAACGAGTACGTGGGCAACGTGTTCAAGCTCTGCGAGGAGAAGCGCGGCATCCAGAAGGACATCCGCTACCTGACGGCCACGCGGGTGATCATCACCTACGAGCTGCCCTTCGCCGAGATCGTGTACGACTTCTTCGACCGGCTCAAATCCGGTACGCGCGGCTATGCCTCGCTCGACTACGAGCTCATCGACTACCGCGCCTCGGACCTGGTGAAGCTGGACATCCTTCTGAACGGCGACCCCGTGGACGCCCTGGCCGTGATCGTGCACCGCGACAAGGCCTATTACCTGGGACGCGACGTTGCCTTGAAACTGAAGAAGGTCATTCCACGACAAATGTTCGAGGTGGTCATCCAGGCGGCCATCGGGGCCAAGGTCATCGCGCGCGAGCGGGTGGCCCCCCTGCGCAAGGACGTCATCGCCAAGTGCTACGGCGGCGACATCACCCGCAAGCGCAAGCTCCTGGAGAAGCAGAAAGAGGGCAAGCGGCGCATGAAGCGCATGGGCAACGTGGAATTGCCCCAGGAAGCGTTCCTGGCCGCCCTGAAAGCAGGCGAATAACCAACCCCGCAGGCCCCGTCGCGGGGTCCAGGGGGATGATCCCCCTGGCGGGTGCAGGGCATCGCCCTGCCGGGGGTTTGGGGGCTAAGCCCCCATCTCTCTTCTTAGAAAGGACACCGCATGAATCCTCGCTGGCAGAAGTTGCTCAAGGAATACGTCGAAGCCCTGGCCGTCGCGCTCATCCTGGCTCTCGTCATCCGCTCCTTCGTGGTGCAGGCTTTCAAGATTCCCTCCGAATCCATGGTCGAGACCCTGCTGGTGGGCGACCACCTGCTGGTGAGCAAGTTCGCCTACGGCGTGAAGCTGCCCTTCACGGACAAGACCCTGGTCAAGACCGGCGACCCCGAGCGCGGCGACGTCATCGTGTTCGAATACCCCGAGAACCGCGACCTGGACTACATCAAGCGCATCATCGGCATCCCGGGCGACGTGATCGAGCTGAAGAACAACGTGCTCTACCGCAACGGCCAGAAGGTCGATGAGCCCTACAAGCGGGTGGAGGCCAACATGGTGCCCGGCACCAAGTCCACCTACGGCCCCATCACCGTGCCCGAGGGGCAGTACTTCGTCATGGGCGACAACCGCGACCACTCGCAGGATTCGCGCTACTGGGGCTTCGTGCCGCGGGAGTACATCCGGGGCAAGGCCTGGGTGATCTACTGGTCCTGGGCGGGAATCACGGATATCCGCTGGAACCGGGTCGGCAACATCATCCACTAGCCCGGTTCATACACGAGCAACCAAAGCGCCCCGTCCGAAAGGACGGGGCGCTTTTTTGTCCTGGGGCGCGGTAAATACACGAAGAGACCGCCGCTCCGGCCGATGGCGCAAGCGAGCACGATTGAAGGTTCGCCAAACCTCAGCGAGAATTCTTGACTCTCGCCTGGAAAGGTTGGATGCAGATAGTTATCGAGGAAAACCATCGGAGCGCCAGCATGCAATTCAAATCCATCAAGTCGCGCATCGCCGTCATGGCCGCCGTTTGCCTCATGGCCACCTCCGCCGTCCTGGTCGTTTTCAGCCTGTTCCAGACCAGGGGGCTGCAGGAGTACACCAAGGAAAACGTCACCAAGCTCATCAACAAGACCACAGAGCTGGGGTTGCTGGCCATCGCGAGCGAGCAGGCCGGCTTCATCCAGGGAGAGCTGCAGGCCAATCTGGACACCGCCCGGACCTTGGCCAAGAGTTTCTCGGTCCTGAAAAAGGAACGGGACACCGCCGGGGGCGCGGGGCAGGGTACCCTGCGCAACACCCTGAACGAGATCCTCCTGGCCGTGCTCAAGGACAACCCAAAGTTCCTGGGCACCTATTCCGCCTGGGAACCGAACGCCATCGACGGGCGCGACAAGGATTTCGCCGGAAACAAGACCGGCGGCTACGACGACACCGGCCGCTTCATCCCCTACTGGAACCGGGACGAGAAGGGCAACATCGCCCGGCAGGCCCTGGTGGAGTATGAAAGCCAGGACAAGCACCCCAACGGGGTGCGCAAGGGGGGCTGGTACCTGGGACCCAGGGAGACGGGCAAGGAGAGCGTGCTCGACCCCTTCCCCTACATCGTCCAGGGCAAGCAGGACTGGCTGACCACCCTCTCGGTGCCGATCGTGGTGGACGGCAAGTTCCTGGGGGTGGCCGGCACCGACCTGCGCCTGAACTTCCTCCAGGACCTGAGCAAGGAAGTGGCCCAGAAGCTCTACGGCGGCCAGGCTGAAGTGGTGGTCATCAGCAACATGGGGCTCATCGTGGCCCACAGCGGCAATCCGAAGCTCATCGGCGAGCACGTCAAGAGCTTCCTGCCGGACAACTGGCAGGAGGTCGTGGAAACCGTCCAGGCGGGTAAATCCCTGGCCGACCTGGGCCAGGTGACCGGCATGGTCAGGGCCTTCGCCCCCATCCAGCTGGGCCGGACCGGAAAGCCCTGGTCGGTGCTCATCCGGGTCAAGCCCGACGTGGTCATGGCCGACGCCAACATCCTGGAGAAAGGTCTGAAGGACAAGTCCGACAGCGCGGTGGGTTGGCAGACGGGCGTGGGATCGGCGGTGACCCTGGCGGCGGTGGTCTTGCTGTGGTTCTTCTCCGGCGGCATCGTGCGGCCCATCCGGAAGTCGGCCGACTTCGCCGGGAGCGTTGCCGAGGGCGACTTCACCAAGGTGCTGGACGTGCGCCAGTCCGACGAGATCGGCATGCTGGCCGACGCCCTGCGGACCATGGTGGAGAACCTGAAAAAGATGATCCACCAGGCCGAGCAAAAGGGGCAAGAGGCCGAGGAAGAGGCCCGCAAGGCCAACGACGCCATGGCCGAGGCCGAGCAGGCCAGGAAGCAGGCCGACCAGGCCCAGCGGGAGGGCATCCTGGCCGCAGCCAACAAATTGGTGGATGTGGTGGAGCGGTTGACGTCCGCCTCGGACCAGCTTTCCGGCCAGATCGAGCAGGCGGCCAGAGGCTCCACCATTCAGAAAAGCCGCGCCGAGGAAGCGGCCACGGCCATGAGCGAGATGAATTCCACCGTGCTGGAGGTGGCCCGCAACGCGCTCCATGCCTCGGAGGGCACGGACAACGCCAAGAAGATGGCCCAGGAGGGCGCGGACGTCGTCCGCCAGGTGGTGGAAGCCATCCGCGACGTGCAGACCCAGGCTGAACGCCTCAAGGAGAACATGTCCGCCCTGGGCCGCCAGGCTGAAGGCATCGGCCAGATCATCGACGTCATCTCCGACATCGCCGACCAGACCAACCTGCTGGCCCTGAACGCGGCCATCGAGGCGGCCCGGGCCGGCGACGCAGGGAGAGGGTTCGCGGTGGTCGCCGACGAGGTCAGGAAGCTGGCCGAAAAGACCATGAGCGCCACCAACGAGGTGGGCAACACCATCCGGGAGATCCAAAACGGGGCCCGCACGAACATCACCAGCATGGACGACGCGTCCAAGGCCGTGGACAAGGCCACCAACCTCGCCAACAAGTCAGGCGAGTCCCTCAAGGAGATCGTATCCATCGTGGAGGTCTCCTCGGACCAGGTGCGGGCCATTGCCACCGCCTCCGAGGAGCAGTCCGCCGCCAGTGAGGAGATCAACCGCTCCGTGGAGGAGGTCAACCAGATCTCCTCGGAGACCGTCCAGGCCATGGAGCAGTCTGCCCAGGCGGTGGTGGAACTGGCCAACCAGGCCCAGGTGCTCAGAGGCCTGATCGAGGAGATGCAGTCCGAGGGAGGCTCGTCCAGGAGCGGCTCGCGGGCGCTGGGAAGCTCGTCCAGGAGCGGCGCCCGGGCGCTGCCCAGGTAGCTGGGCCGCTCCCGTTCACGATTGGTCCGAAAGGCCCGGTCCACGCCGGGCCTTTCGGTTGCGCGCGGGCCGCTATTTCCCGGCTTTCGAGCACATATCCTCAAGGTAGCCCTTTTCAAGGGGGTCCTTGTTTTCCTTGGCTTTCTGCGCCCATTCGCAGGCCAAGGCGTAGTCTCCCATCTTGTAATAGACGAAGGAGATGTGGGAGCGCGCCTTCCAGGCCTTGGGATCGATCTCCAAGGCCTTCTGGAGCTGGGCCAGGCTTTCCCGGTACTTTTTCTGGGTCCACAGGAAGCGGCCGTAATCGACGTGTGCGTTTATGCCCACCTTTTGTTTGGAAAGGGCCAGCTGGAAATACTTGTCCACTTCGTCCGGGGGGCTTCCCTTCTCGTAGGAAACCAGGGCGAATCCGTGGTAGGCGTCGCCGTTTTCGGGGTCGAGCAGCCAGGCCTGGTTGAAGCGCTGCATCGCGACGGCCAGGTCGCGATCCTTCTTGTGGAACGCCTCCCAACCGAATTTCACGGCATTTTCCGAGCCCTGCTCGAGCGTGAATCCCTTGGCCTTGATGCCGGCCACCAGGTCGGCGTCCGCCTTCTTCTGGGCGTCGCTCTTCTCGATCCCGCCGTACATGGGGCGTTGATTTGCCGGAAGGGAGTCCTGACGCCCACATCCGGCGGCCAAGGCGAGCACGAACAGCACTGCGATAATGACGTTTGGCAAGCGTAGCCTCCTGGCCTATCTATTTCCTGCCGTGTCTATTTGACGAATTGGGAAAAGGTCAAGCCGCGCCGTCACGGCCAGGCGCGCGTCACCCAGGCACGCGGCCGGGAAGCGCGCCGCACTCCAGATCGATCCCGCGCCCCGGAAAGCTGGATAAACATCACGGAAAAGCGTATATGGTGGCCTGTGCGATACCCTGCAGGGGGCATCGTCTTTTTGCCCACACAATACCTGGAGGAGCACGTGGCCCTTTCCCGCGCATTCACCGCCGCGCTCGCCGGGGTCGAGGCCCATGGCGTGGTCCTGGAAACCGATCTGGCCCGCCAGGGCATGCCCTCCTTCACCATGGTGGGGCTGGCCGAGGGCGCGGTGCGCGAAAGCAAGGAGCGGGTGTTCGCGGCCCTCAAGAACCGGGGATTCCGCCTGCCGCCCTCGCGCATCACCGTGAACCTCGCCCCCGCGGACATGCGCAAGGAGGGCTCGGGCTACGACCTGCCCCTGGCCCTTGGGCTGCTCGCCGCCGCCGAGGTCATCCCCACAGAATCACTCTCAGGCTATTTCTTCTCCGGCGAACTCTCGCTGACGGGCGAACTCAAGCCCGTGTCCGGCGTACTGCCCCTGGCCATCCGGGCGCGCCAGGACGGGGCCAGGGGGCTTTTGGTGGCCGCCGCCAACGCCCAGGAAGCTTGCGTGGTCAAGGAACTGCCGGTCTACGCCGTGGACACCCTGGACCAGGCCGTGCGCTTCCTCACCGGCGAGGAAGCCCTTACCCCCACGGCCTTCGACGAGGCCGCGCTCGAGCCGGATGACGGGCCGTTCCCGTTGGATTTCGCCGAGGTGAAGGGCCAGGAGCACGCCAAGCGGGCCATCGAGATTGCGGCCGCAGGTGGGCACAACCTGCTCTTCATGGGGCCTCCCGGCTCGGGCAAGACCATGCTGGCGAAGCGGATTCCCACCGTGCTGCCTCCCCTCACCTTCGACGAGGCGCTGGAGGTCACACGGGTCTATTCCGTGGCCGGGGAGCTCGCGCGCGGGGGGTCTCTCATCACCGTGCGCCCCTTCCGCTCGCCGCACCACACCATCTCCGACGCGGGGCTCATCGGGGGAGGAGGCGTGCCCAGGCCCGGCGAGGTGTCCATGGCCCATCGCGGGGTGCTTTTCCTGGACGAGCTGCCGGAATTCAAGAAGAGCGTGCTGGAGGTGCTGCGCCAGCCCATTGAGGACGGCCGCGTGACTATCGCCCGGGCGGCCATGAGCCTGACCTATCCGGCCGAGTTCATGCTGGTGGCGGCCATGAACCCGTGCCCCTGCGGCTTCCGGGGGGACGAACGCCACGACTGCACCTGCACGGGGGTCAAGGTGCGGGGGTATCTGAGCAAGCTGTCGGGGCCGTTGCTTGATCGCATCGATTTGCAGGTGGAGGTCCCGGCCGTGCCCTACAAGGACCTGAAGGCCGAATCGGGGCGGGTGGATTCGGCCATTATGCGGGCGAGGGTGCTGGCGGCCAGGGAGGTGCAGACCACGCGCTTCGCGGGCACGAAGATACGCACCAACAGCCAGCTCTCGGGCAAGGCCCTTACGACCTTCTGCCCCATCGGGGAGGACTGCCACCGCTTCATGGAGATGGCCAACTCGCGCCTGGGGCTGTCCGCCCGGGCGCATACCCGCATTCTCAGGCTCTCGCGCACCATCGCCGACCTGGACCACGAGAAGTCCATCCGGGTGGAGCACCTGGCGGAGGCCATCAATTACCGGAATTTGGACAGGGCTGGGGGCGGACTCTAGCGCCGGTCAACCTTGATTGCAGCCGATGCGCAACGGCGTTGTTGCGTCCAATGCGCCCGCGTGACCGGCAACTGTCCGATATCGAAACCGCCGGCCCCTCCGTCACGCCCCGATGGCCGCCGGCGCTCGCCGCACCGCCAGGGCCCTGGCCCTCTTCGCCACGCCCGCGCCGGCACGCCCCCCCTGCGCTCCCACATGGAAGAACGAGATCGCGTGCTGCAGGTGCTCGGCCTGGCTGGCGAGCTCCTCGGCGGTGGAGGCGATCTCCTCGGCGGCGGCCGCGCTCGACTGCACCACATGGTTCAGCTGGTTGATGGCCTGGCTGATCTGCTGCGCGCCGGTGTTCTGCTCCCTGGCCGAGGAGGCGATCTCCTGCACCAGCACGGACGTCCTTCTGATGTCCGGAACCATGGCGCCGAGCATTTCCCCGGCCTGTTCCGCCACGGCCACGGATTCGATGGACAGGGTGGCGATCTCGGCGGCGGCGTTGCCTGAGCGCTCGGCCAGCTTCCTGACCTCGGCCGCCACCACGGCGAACCCCTTGCCGTGCTGCCCAGCCCGGGCGGCCTCGATGGCCGCGTTCAGGGCCAGCAGGTTGGTCTGGCGAGCGATCTCCTCGATGATGTTGATCTTTTCGGCAATCTGCTTCATGGCCGCCACGGTCTGAGCCACGGTCCTGCCGCCCAGCTCCGCCTCCTCGGCGGCCTTGGCGGCGATGGCCTCGGTCTGGGCCGAGTTGTCCGCGCTGCGCTTGATGGCGGCGGATATCTGCTCCACGGTGGAAGAAACCTCCTCCACCGAGGCGGCCTGCTCCGAGGCTCCCTGGGAGAGGGTCTGGGCGGTGCTGGAGAGCTCCTCGCTCCCGGCGGCCACGTTCTCGCAGGCGGATTGCACCTCGGCCACGACCTCCCGCAGCCTGGAGACCATGGCGTTGAGCGATTGCGCCAGCACGCCGATCTCGTCCCTCTGGTGGATGTTCAGCAAGGTAGTGAAGTCGCCCCCGGACATGTTGCGGGCGAAGTCCACGCCCTTGGTGACCGGGCCGGTGATGGACCGGGTGAGCAGCACGGCCACCACCGCCCCGAACACAGCCGCGGCCACGGCCACAGCCATGTTGACCGCATTCACGGCGGAGGCGTCCGAAACCATCTTCTTCTGCTGGAACTCAAGGGATTCCTGCGTGACCTGGCTGACCTCCGCGGCGCGCGTGGTCATCCGGCCCACGGCCTCCTGCTGCGCCTGGGTGGCGGCGAGCAGGTCCCCGATCCTGTCGCGGTAGGCCACGGCCTTGGCGGCTATCCCGGCCAGCATGGCCTTGTCCTCGCCCGAGGCGGCCACTCCCGCCAGCTCGCGGCACGCCTGCTCCACGGAAGCGAGCTGCGTCATGGCGTTCCGGGCGCGGCCCGCATCCCCCTGCCACAGGAAATACAGCACCTCGATGCGAGATCCCAGAAACGCCCGGGTCACGGAGCCCAGCTTGCGCTGCATCTCGAACTGCCGCGCGAGCTGCGCCTGGTCCCCTCCGGCCAGGACCCGGCCCTGGGCGGCGTCCAGGCTCTTTTCCAGGCTGTCGGCGGCCTGTTGCAGGTCCGCCGCGGCCGCGGCCATGATCTTGACCGCCGCCATCTTGAAGTCCTTGGCCTCCCCGAATTTCCCGAAATCGGCCTCGTAGGCTTTCACCGCCCCGGTGATCGCGTCCAGCTTGTCCCTGTTCCAGGAGTCCCGGAAGGATTCCTTGAGCGCGGAAGACTGCGCCCGGGCGGATTCGAGCTTGGCCTTGAACGCGTCGCCGCGCTTCTCGCCCCCCGCGAACATGATGTTCAGGGCGTCTATGCGGGCGAGCAGGATGTCGGCGTAGATGCGCCCCACCGATTCGGCCTTCCCGGCCCTGTCGGTCACGGCCCCGAGGCCGAACCAGCCGGTGGCGGACACGGCCAGGGACAACAGGATGAGCACCGCGAAACCAGCCCCGATTTTGACACCCAACCGAGCGTTTTTCATGTATAATTCCCTCACGAATACAGATGTGACGGACGACTGGCGAAAACGAAGCATCCGGCCAGACCGGACCTTGCAGGTATGACAACCTGATAGAAATGAAAAGCCCGAAAGCGGCTCGGGACGAAAATCCGGCGCACGTTGCCCCGAAGCCGTTCCGGCTCGTGGAGATTCCCCGGCGGAAGCGGCGCTAGGAGCAGGTCCGAGGGCTCGCGGAGGTTCCCAGCGGCAGCTTGACCACGAAGCGGCTGCCCAAGCCCGGGCAGGATTCCACCTCGATGCTGCCGCGGTGGTTGTTGACGATGATGAAGTAGGAGATGGACAGGCCGAGCCCGGTGCCTCGCCCCACGGATTTCGTGGTGAAGAAGGGCTCGAATATCTTGCGGCGGGTGCAGTCGTCCAGCCCCGAGCCGTTGTCCTCCACCTCGATGCGGACCTTGTCTCCCTCCAGCTTGGTGCGCAGGGTGATGGCAGGGGGCGGGGCTTCCGGACTCCGGCCTTCCATGGCCTGGGCGGCGTTGCGCAGCAGGTTCAGGAACACCTGCTGGATCTGCAACGCCGAACAGGGCACCTGGGGCAGATTCGGGTCATACTCCCGATGGATGACGATGCGCCGGAAATCGAACTTTTTCTTGAGGTCGTAATCGGTGGAGCTGAGTTCCACGGACTTGTCCAGAAGCGCATTCAGGTCCACGGGGATCTTGGCGGAGTCGCTCTTTCGGCTGAACTCCAGCATGTTGGCCACGATCCGGGCCGCCCGGACGGCGGATTCCCGGATGGATTCGACCATTTCCGGGATTTCGCGCTTGTGCAGGTAACTCCGCAGGCTTTCCGGATCGATGCCGCATTCCCGGGCAGCCTCGAGGTTGCCCCGGGTGTCGACATTCAAACGGTTGATCACCACCTGCGTCCCCTGGATGATGCCGGAGAGGGGATTGTTGATCTCGTGGGCCATGCCCGCGGCCAGGCCGCCCACGCTCATCATTTTTTCGTTCTGGATCATCGCATCCAGCATGTGTTTGCGTTCGGTGACGTCGCGCACCACGGACCACATGCCCTCGGGTTCCCCATCGGCCCCCCGGACCAGGTAGGTCCTGAGCTCCACCGGGATGATCGTTCCGTCGCGGCGCCGGTACTCCTTCTCGTAGACCTCGGAATACCCCCGGACGAGCACTTGCTTGCTCAGGATATCGCCCTCGAACGCGTGCCATTTCTCGGGCGTCAGGTCCTTGTAGGTCAGATGCCCGAGCTCCTCGGCCCCGTAGCCGGTCATGACCTGGAACGAAGGGTTGCTCTCCATGATGCTCCCGTCCATGGTGACCCGGGCGTACCCGTCCATGATGCTCTCGTGGAGTCTGCGGTACTTGGCCTCGCTCTCCCGCAGGGCTTCCTCGGCCAGCTTGCGCTCGGTGATGTCCGAGTAGATGCCGAGCACGCCCATGACCTCCCCTTTTTCGTCCACCAGCGGGATCTTGCTGGTCTCCACCCATCGGCGCTCGCCATCGGCGGGCAGTTGCTGCTCGACGATGTGCAATTTGGGCCGGTTGTGCTCCATGACCTCCTTGTCGTCGCGGCGGTAGGCGTCGGACTCCTCCCGGAGCCAGGGGAGATCGTAGTCGGTCATGCCCGTGATGGCGGCCGGATGCTCCACGCCAGCCGCGCTGGCGAACGCCTGGTTGCAGCCTAGGTAGACGCTATCGCGGTCCTTCCAGAAAATGGACTGGGGCACGGCGTCCAGGATGTATTCCAACATCATCCGGCTCTCGCCCAACGCCTTTTCGGTCTGCCTGCGCGCTGCGGCCTGCTCGGTGAGCTGGAGGTTGCGCACCTGGATGCGCTCCTCCAGCCAGGCTTCGCGCGCCTCCATCCGCCAGCGCTGCGCGCGCGCCTCCAGCATCACGGCCAGCACCTGGCAGAGGCTCTCGAGATACGCCCGGTAGGGGGAAAATGCGGCCGGATCGGACAGTCTGAAGAGGAGCCTCCCCCACTGGACTTTCCCGTCGCGCAAAGCAAGCAGCTCGCTCTCGGGCTCGGCCCCGTATGCGTCTCCGGCTCCATCGGGCACGATCAGGACTTCCTTCACGCCGGGGATGTCCTTCAGTTTCTCGCAGACGAAGGCGAAAAGGGAGGTCTCATCGGGGAGGGCGTTGGCCAAGCTCGGAACGAGCAGGAGCTGGCCGAGAACCGAAGCCTGCAGGGACGCGCCGGACATGGTTCGCCGCGCGGTTTATGCGGAGGTCCCGCAGCGCTTGCGCCGCGGGGAGTCGACGCAGGCCGGACCGTTTTCCACGCGGCTACCCGCCGCCTTGAGCAGACGAATTTTCGGGACGTCCATAACGGAACTCCTCCTTCTCACTTCTCGTGAGCAGAGGGCCTTGTGACAACACAACCGGGGGGGCCGGTCCATGGCGCCCGGCCAGGGGGCCGCCACGATTACATAAACCCTAGCAGCCTCGGGCCGGGGTGAAAAGGGGAAAAGGCTTTCCGGAGGAAGTGGACAGAAAAATAATGATGTTTCGTCCGCCACGCCGAACGCCGCGAAAAGCCTGCTCCCTACCTGCCCCGGATCAGCCCGGATCAGAAGGTTCGCTCAGGCTACGGCCAGGCTGACGCGCCCAGAGCGGGACGAGTCGGAAAGCAGCAGGTCCCGGGCCTTGGCGTATGCGGCCAGGCCCCTGCGCCAGGCGGGATCGGGATGGTCCGCGCCGTCCGTCTGGCCGGAGGCAAAATCGCTCGCGGAGGAATAGGCGTCGGAGTTTTCGAAAGCGGAGGAGGACGCCTGGGCGTCGGCGGAAGGAGCATCCGGCGAGGAGGCCCGCCCGGCCCCGGAGCGCAGTCCGGCGGGCGAATACCCGGCCCCGTCGGCCTTGGAACCGCCCTGCTTGCGACGGCTGGCCTGATCGTCGGGATCGACCTCGACCTTCTTCGAGGTGTAATCCACCCCGAACGCGCCGATGCGAAAGCCGAAGGCGCGCGTGGTGACGCGAGCCTTTACGGCCTCGAACGCCTGATTTTGGGAAGCCTGCCTGATCTGGCCGGATGCTTCCATGGACGTGCTCCCGGGCTGCAGCCCTTTGAGGCGGCCTTGCCTCTACGCGCCGTGGCGCGGGTTCCCGTCCATGGAAACCGTACGTGACGCTTAAGAAGTAATCCCGCTCCCGGCCGATGGCAAGAGATAAGGTGCGGCTCGCGCTAGACGCCACCGCGCGGTTCAAGGTTACGTCCGCCCGGGCATCGCCCGGTGTCGGCCGGGCGTGAGGTTGTCACAGATTCTCTTGGCGGCCGTCACAGAACTGTAATATGTTACTCCTAGGGTCCGCATGCTGCCGGGCCAGCGTCTCCGGCAACAAACAATCCTTTCTGGAGGCTACACAAGATGAAGAAAATCAATGTGTTTCTCTTTGCTCTTATGCTCATGGCCGGCCTGGCCCATGCCGACACCAGCATCCGCGTCGACGGCTCCACCACCGTGCTGCCCGCCATGCAGAAAATCGTCGAAGCCTACATGAAGGCCAACGCGGGCGTGAACATCACCGTGTCCGGCGGCGGCTCCGGCAACGGCATCAAGGCCATCATCGACGGCACCACCAACGTGGCCATGTCCTCGCGTGAGATCACCGAGAAGGAACTGGCCACCGCCAAGGAAAAAGGCCATCCGGTGAAGCCCATGGAGATCGCCATGGACGCCATCGTGCCCATCGTGAACCCGGCCAACCCCGTCACCAACCTCACCGCCGAGCAGCTGCAGGGCATCTACGCCGGCAAGATCAAGAACTGGAAGGAAGTGGGCGGCGAGGACAAGGAAATCGTGATCATCTCCCGCGACTCCTCCTCCGGCACCTACGAAGCCTGGAACGAACTGATCATGAAAGGCCAGAGAGTGACCCCCGCCGCCCTGCTGCAGGCTTCCTCCGGCGCGGTGCTCCAGGTGGTCAGCAAGAACAAGGCCGCCATCGCCTACGACGGCATCGCCTACGTGAACAACTCCGTGAAGGGCCTCCAGGTCAACGGCGTGACCGGCGGCGAGAAGTCCGTGGCCGACAAGACCTACCCCGTCGCCCGCCCGCTGTTCATCATCGTGCCCGAGAAGCTGGACGCCCCTGTCCAGAAATTCGTGGACTACATCATGGACGCCGCCAACGGACAGAAGATCATCAAGGAAGTCGGCTACTTCCCCGTCAAGAAATAGATCCAACCGCCTTGCGGCCCCTCTCGCCCAGAGGGGGGCCGCCTTTGGAGAACGCCGTGGCCGTAAGCCGCAAGCTCAAAGACGACCTGATCCGCTATTTCTTCATGATCACCGCCATGGTGTCCATCGTGTCCCTGGCGCTGATCATGATCTATCTTTTCCTGGAAGGCCTTCCGCTGTTCACGCATGTGAACGTCCTGGACTTCCTCTTCGGCAACCTCTGGTATCCCACGTCCGATCCGGCCGAGTTCGGCATCTTCCCGCTGATCGTGGCCTCCATCGCGGTGACGGTGCTCTCCTCGCTCATCGCCATCCCGCTGGGCGTCATGACCGCCGTCTACCTGGCCGAAATCGCCGGCCCCCGCACCCGGGGCGCGGTCAAGCCGCTGGTGGAGCTCCTGGCCGCCCTGCCCTCGGTGGTCATCGGCTTCTTCGGCATGGTGGTGGTGGCCCCCTTCCTCCAGGACACCTTCGACCTGGCCACGGGACTCAACCTCTTCAACGCCAGTCTCATGCTGGCCTTCATGTCCGTGCCCACCATCTGCTCCGTGTCCGAGGACGCCATCTACGCCGTGCCCCGCGAACTCAAGGAAGCCTCCCTGGCCCTGGGCGCGACACACTGGGAGACCATCCGCCGCGTGGTGGTTCCCGCATCGCTCTCGGGCGTGTCCACGGCCATCATCCTGGGCATGTCCCGGGCCATCGGCGAGACCATGGTGGTGCTCATGGTGGCGGGCGGCGCGGCCATCGTCCCGACATCCATCTTTTCGGCCATCCGGCCCATGCCCTCGTCCATCGCCGCCGAAATGGCCGAGGCCCCCTTCCGGTCGGACCACTACCACGCCCTGTTCGCCATCGGCATCATCCTGTTCCTGTTCACCCTGGTCTTCAACATCATCGCACAGCACATAGCCGAGAAGCACAAGCAGGTCGGCGCGGCCACGCTTTAGGAGCCCCGAGCCATGCGCATAGACGAAAAGCTGCTCAAGCGGCGCCGGGGCGCGCAGAGCGTCATGTGGAACGTGTTCAGGGGCGCGGCCCTGGTCAACGCCGCAGCCCTGGGCGTCATCTGCCTGTTCCTCTTCTACAACGGGCTGCCCGCCATTTCCTGGGAATTCCTCACCCAGCCCCCCCGCGACTCCATGACCGCCGGCGGCATCCTGCCCTGCATCATCGGCACCGTCATCCTGTCGCTGGGCTCCATGATGGTGGCCTTCCCCCTGGGCGTGTGCGCCGCCATCTATCTCAACGAATACGCCAAGCCCGGAAAGCTCGTGCGCGTCATCCGCCTGGGTATCGCCAACCTGGCGGGCGTGCCCTCCGTGGTCTTCGGACTGTTCGGGCTGGCTTTCTTCGTGACCTTCTTCGGCCTGGGCGTGAGCGTCATCTCGGGCGTGCTCACCCTGACCATCCTCGTCCTGCCGGTCATCATCGGCACCGCCGAAGAAGCCCTCAAGTCCGTGCCCAACACCTACCGCGAAGCCTCCCTCGGCCTCGGGGCCACCAAGTGGCAGACCATCCGGCTGGTGGTGCTCCCGGCCGCCCTGCCCGGCATGCTCACCGGCGCCATCCTCGGCCTGTCGCGCGCGGCAGGCGAAACGGCGGCCATCATGTTCACCGCCGCCGTGTTCTTCGCCCCGAAACTGCCCACGTCCATCTTCTCCGACGTCATGGCCCTGCCCTACCACATCTTCGTGCTGGCCACCGCCGGGACCGAAATCGAAAAGACCCGGCCCATGCAGTACGGCACCGCCCTGGTGCTCATCGCCCTGGTGCTGGGGATGAACCTCGTGGCCATCGTGCTGCGCGCGAGACTGCAGAAGAAGAGATAAGAGAAGAGTAAGATGCCTCCGGCGGCCAGGGGGAGAAGCCTCACCCTGGACCCGGTAATTGCTTGACTCGGGCCATCCTGGCCCTCGCCCTTCGGGCGCTGCTACGCAGCGTCCAATTCCGCTGTCCTGCGGAATTGTCGCGGGATTCGTGAGTGAGACTACGAAGCGCGATCAGGCCACCTGATGCCGCAGGGTGGGCCTGATTTCGAAAAACGATTGGTTGGCGCCTGAAAATCCGCCTATGGAAGTCTGCATTTCCTCAAGGGGGTTTTCATGCGCTACAAGTTCATCCTGCCCGTCCTGCTGGTCCTGGCGTTCACCGCCCAGGCCGCCCAGGCCGCGTCCGGCACCATCACCATGACCGTGACGCCGAGCGTCCTGCCCGGCTCGAGACAGGCCGACGTCTGGCTGCCCTACCCGTTCTCCAACGACACCCAGGACATCGCGGGCGTCTCGTTCAAGGGCAACTACGACTCCGTGCAGGTGCTGCGCGACCCCAAGAGCGGGGCCAACTACCTGTACGCCGCCTGGAGCCGCGTCGACGCGAAGGACAAGCCCGCCCTCACCCTGAGCTTCCATGTGGACAGCCATTTCCGCAAGCTCGCGCCCCTCAAGGACTCCAAGGAGCCCATCCCCGCCGACATCAAGGCCCAGTACCTCGCCAGCGACGACTGGACGCCTTCCGAGGCCTACGCCGACCAGGCGGCCAAGATCGTCAAGGGCAAGCGCACCGTCCTCTCCAAGGCGCGGGCCGTCTACGACTGGACCGTGGACAACACCTTCCGCGATCCCGCCGTACAGGGCTGCGGCCTGGGCATTCCCGGACGCACCCTGTGCGAAATGAAGGGCGGCGGCAAATGCGCCGACATCAGCACCGTGTTCGTCACTCTGGCCAGGGCCGCCGGAGTGCCCGCGCGCGAGGTGTTCGGGCTGCGCATGGCCGACCCCAAGACCGGCGACATCACCGGCGACTACCACTGCTGGGCCGAGTTCTACCTGCCGGGCACCGGCTGGGTGCCCGCCGATCCCGCCGACGTGCGCAAGATGATGCTGGTGAAGAACCTGGAGGCCAAAAGCCCCGAAGCCGAACGCTACCGGGAGTTCTTCTGGGGCGGCGACGACCTGACGCGCATCACCCTGAACATCGGCTCGCGCGGCGTGGTGTTCAACCCCGCCCAGAAAGGCGGCCCGGTGAACTACTTCATGTACCCCTTCGGCCAAGTGGACGGCGAAACCCTGAACTACTTCGACCCCAAGGCGTTCAGCTTCAGCGTGGGCTACAAGGCCGACTAGGAGAAGACCGGGGCTTTGCCCCAGACCCCGGCAGGGCGCTGCGACTTCCCCCCACCAGGGGGATATGATCCCCCTGGACCCTCAACGGGGTTCGCGCGTAAGTTAATTAATTAAGGCAGGAAGCGCGGCTTTGCGCGCTTCCTGCCTTAATTTGCGTTCAGCAAACTCCGCATCGGTCGACGCGAAGCGAAAAGGGTATCCAGAGGGCGTAGCCCTTTGGCCGCCGGAGGCTTCTTCTCTTCCTCTTACGCCACGTCCTTGACCGGCATCACCGGCAGCGCCGGCAGGCTGGCCAGCCGTTCGTCCAGGTCGGGCGTGCAACGCCGCTTGACGTGTTTCAGGTTCACGCTGCCGATGGGGTCGAATTTCGTGAGCACGCTGTATTCGGGCGAGCGAAGCACGTCGAGCACGGCGCGCAGCGAAAGGTCGAACATGTCGTCCAGGGCCTGGCTGCCGTCGGGCAGGGGCATCATCTTCTGGGCGAAGCGCAGGGAGCGGTTCCAGCCCGGGAGACGGCACAGGTGCACGCTGCCACGGAACACGCGCTTGCGGCACAGGTAGGTGAAGGGGTTCTTGTCCAGCGCGGAGACGAGGCTGCGGTCCAGGATGCGTTGCGAGAGGCGCGACAGGCGCTCCTTGAGGCCGTGGCCGCCGGTGAGGCGCGAGTCGGCCTGCATCTCCACGTACATGTGGGCGATGTTGCGCGGCAGGGCGGTGCGTTCCATGACGCCGGGCACGTAATAGTTGTGGGCCACCACGTCGGCCCCCAGATGGGACATGTATCCCAGGGCGTGGACCTTGAGCTGGGGGGTGTCTGCGGCGGCGGCCAGCCGGAAGGCGGACTCCCAGTTGTGGCTGTGCCCGGGGCGCAGGCGGGTGCCCTTGCCCACGAAGAAGTCGGCGCTCAGGCAGCCGTAGAGGTAGGTGTTGGGAAACTGGGCGATAAGGGCGGCCACCGCTGACGGCACCAGATCGAGGTTGGCCAGCACGAAGCGGGCCGCGGCGGTATGGACGCCGGGACCCCAGGCCAGGGCTTCTCCGGGCAGGAGGAGCACCAGGAAGAACGAAAGAACCAAAAGAAGCGCCAAGGCAACGCCTCCACCGCCGGTTGCGGACGGGGATGTATCTATGCCCGTGGCTGGCCAAGTCAAGTGACAACCCTGTTCATGTTTCAGAACAGGGAGTCGCCTTGATCCAGAAGCGCGGCCATGACCGAGGGATCGGCCAGTCCGGAGACGTCGCCCATGCGTCCCTCGGCCGCGCCGCGCAAGGCCTGCCGGGCGATCTTGCCAGAGCGGGTCTTGGGCAGTTCCTGCACGATGCGCACGCTCAAGGGGAATTCCGAGGCTTCGACGCCTTCACGCACGGCCTTGGTCAGGATGTCTTCCATGCTAGAGGGGTCGTCGGCCTCGGCGCGCAGCGTGGCGTAGACCACCACCGTGTCGTCGCAGGCCACGGCGGCGGCTTCGGCCACTCCGGGCTGGGCGGCCACGGCGGCCTCCACCGCGGCCAGGGGGAGACCCTGCCCGGCCAGCTCGGAACGCCCCAGGATGACGAACTTGCCATCCGGCGCGCGCCGGGCCAGATCGCCCGTGTCGTAGCGTCCGCTGAATTCGAAGGGAGACCCCACCAGGGCGGCGGCCAGTCCGGGCCAGGGAGCGTCCAGGCCCAGGCGCGAGTCGTCGGCCACGGAGAGTTCCGCGCCGGGCATGGGGGAGAGCCCGCCCTGGCTGCCCGAGATCATGAGCACACCTCCGGTTTCGGTCTGCCCGAAGGCGTCAACCACCGGGGCGCGGCCCTTGCCCACGGCGCGGGCCAGCCATTGCCGGCTCTCGGGGGTGAGCTTCTCGCCCAGGCTCACGATGAGCTTGAGCGCCGGGAGGTCGCGCGCGGCGGGCCAGGCTTCGCCCTCGCGCATGAGCTGGCCGGTGAGCGCCGGTGTGGTGATGAGGGTGGCCACCTGGTGCTTCTGGGCGATGCGCCAGATTCGGTCGGGCTTGGGATGGCTGGGAGAACCTTCATAGAGAAGGGTCGTGGCCCCCAGGCACAGGGGGGCGTAGACCGCGTAGGCGTGCCCCATGATCCAGCCGGGTTCGGCCTGGCACCACATGGTCATGCCGGGCCCCACGCCGAAGGCGTGGCGGGCGGAGTGGGCGCAGGCGGTGAGGAACCCGCCGGCCGTGTGGACCACGCCCTTGGGGTGGCCCGAGGAGCCGGAGGTGTAGAGGATGAACAGCGGCTCGGACGCTCCGTGCACCGCCGCGGGCAGGGAGGGGGGTGTGGCGTGGGCGTCCATGAGGTCGTGCCACCAGAGGTCGTCCGGGCGGGGATCGACAAGGGGCTGGCCGGTGCGGCGCACCACGACGCGGCGCGGCCCGCCCTGGGGCTGGCTCACGGCCACCGGGCGCCCGGCCTTGTAGTGGCCGTCGGCGGTGATGAAGAGCTTGGCGTCGCAGTCGTCCAGGCGTTTGGAGACCACGGCCGGGGAGAGCCCGGCCGGGAAGACCAGGTGCACGGCCCCCAGCCTCGCCAGGGCCAGCATGGAGACGACCAGTTCCGGCAGGGACGGCAGGCTCAGGCCCACCACGTCGCCCTTGCTCACCCCGAGCCCGGCCAGCACCACGGCGGCGCGGCGCGTCTCGGCCTGGAGGCGGGCGTAGGTGTAGGCCACGGCTTCGTCCTCGGGCTCGCCCTGCCAGATGAGCGCGGGCACGTCCTCGCGCCCGGCCGCGATGTGGCGGTCCAGGCAGTTGGCGCTCACGTCCAGGGAGGCGCCCTCGAACCACCGGGAAGCGGCTTCGAAGGTTTCAGGGCAGGCGCGGGTCCAGGGGGAACTCCAGGCCAGGAGTTCCTTGGCGCGTTCGTCCCAGAAGCGTTCGCGTTGGGGCTGGTTCATGGTTCTCCTTGGGGCTTATCGAAAATCAGGCTTGCCGTATCGGCGTGGGCCTACTATCCTGCGATCGCAGGAATGTACTAGCCAAACCCCAGGATTTCAACAAGCGACGGACCATGAGCGTTGCCAACCTAGACGGGCTCTTCAAGCCCAACTCCGTGGCCGTGATCGGGGCCACCAACGAGCCCGGGCACGTGGGCCGTGTGGTGATGGAGAACCTGCTGGGCGGGAAGTTTCTCGGCCCGGTCATGCCCCTTTCCACCACCGAGGACGAGGTCCTGGGCGTCGATGCGTACAAGGGCGTGGACACGCTGCCGCTGACGCCCGACCTGGCCATCTTGTGCATCCCCCCGGCGGATGCGCCGGACTACATCTACCGCCTGGGACGGCGCGGCGTGAAGGCGGCCGTGGCCCTGTGCCCCGGCTACGCCAAACTGACCCCCGCCGAGAAGTGGGAGGTGCAGGGCAAGATGCTCTCCGCCGCAGAGGACGAGGGCATCCGCATCCTCGGGCCTTCGGGACTGGGGCTCATCATCCCCCCCATCGGCCTGAACGCCAGCCTGGTGGCCGCCGAGCCGCCCAAGGGGCGCATCGCCTTCATTTCCCAGTCGGCCTCGCTCTTTACGGGCGTCCTGGACTGGGCGCACGGCCACGGCATCGGCTTCTCCTACGTGGTGTCGCTGGGCGACCGGCTGGACCTCAAATACCACGACCTTTTCGACTACCTCTCCTCCGACCCCAACACGCGTTCGATCCTTCTCTATCTGGAAAGCGTGTCCGACGCCCGCAAGTTCATGAGCGCGGCCCGGGCGGCGGCCCGCAACAAGCCGGTGCTGGTGGTCAAGCCCGGGCGCAGGCGCGGCCCCGGCGGCGAATCCATCGCCCGGCCCGGCCAGGGACTGGACGAGGTGTACCACGAGGCTTTCCGGCGCGCGGGCATGCTGCGCGTCTTCGAGATCGACGCCCTGTTCGACGCCGCCCAGACCCTGGCCCGCTCCCAGCCGCTCAAGGGCGACCGGCTTGCCATCATGACCAACGGCGGGTCGGTGGGCGTCATGAGCGCGGACACCCTGATCGAGCGCGGAGGCAAGCTCTCGGGCGTGAGCGCCGAGACCGGCCTGGGCCTGCGGGAGCTTCTGGGCCCCAACTGGCAGCGCGAGGGCATCGTCGACATGGGGCTCACCGCCTCGCCAGAGCAGTACCACGACGCGCTGACCGCGGTGCTCAAGGACAAGGAGCCCAACGCGGTGCTGGTGATGCACGTGCCCTTCGCGGCCGTGCACGGCGAGGAAGTGGCGCGCGCCGTGATCAAGGCCGCTTCAAAGAGCCAGCGGCCCGTTTTCACCTGCTGGCTGGGCCACGGCGTGGCCGAACCGGCCCGGGCCCTGTTCAGCCAGGCGGGCATCCCCACCTACAACACCCCGGACACCGCCGTCCGCGCCTTCCTGGACCTGGCCAACCACCGCCGCACCCAGGAACTGCTCATGGAGATGCCCGCCAGCATCCCCGCCGGATTCACCCCGGACAACGAGTGCGCCCTTGGCGTGGTGCACGCCGTGCTGGAGGAAGGCCGGACCGAGCTGACCGAGCCCGAGGCCAAGGTTGTGCTGGCCTGCTACGGCATCCCGGTCATCCGCTCCAAGCTGGTCACCACCACGGCCGAGGTGATCGAGGCGGCCGAGGAGCTGGGCTATCCAGTGGCCATCAAGGTGGTCTCGCCGGAGATTCCCCAGCCCTTCGACGTGGGCGGGGTGGTGCTGGACATCGAGGACCGCGAGGAGCTCAAGCAGGCGGCCCAGTCCATCAAGGCCCGGGCGCGCAAGCTTGAGCTGGGAGCCAGCATCAAGGGCTTCATCGTGCAGAAGATGGGCCGCCGGGGCGCGCAGGAACTCCTGCTCCAGGCCCAGGTGGACCCGGTGTTCGGGCCGTACCTGCGCTTCGGCCAGGGCGGTCTGGCGGCCAAGCTCTCCCAGGACAAGGCCATCGCCCTGCCGCCGCTCAACATGAGCCTAGCTCGCGACCTGATCAACCGCACCCGCGTGTCGGCGTTTCTGAAGGGCTTCGGCGGGCGTCCCCCGGCGGACCTGGACGCCATCAGCAAGACCATCATCCAGGTGGCCCAGCTGATCATCGACATCCCCCAGATCCAGGAGATCGACATCAACCCGCTGTTCGCCGACAGCCACGGGGTGTCGGTGCTCGGCGTACGCGTCCGCGTGGCCGAGGTCATGGCCTCGGGCCAGGACCGGCTGGCCATCAGGCCCTATCCGAAGGAGCTGGAGGAGCACGCGGTCCTGAAAAACGGCCGCGAGGTGCTCATCCGGCCCATACGGCCCGAGGACGAACCGGCCCACTACGAATTCTTCACCCACCTGACCCCCGAGGACCTGCGTTTCCGCTTCTTCGGCGTGGTGCGCGAGCTCTCGCACATGGAGATGGCCAGGCTCACCCAGATCGACTACGAGCGCGAGATGGCCTTCATCGCCACCGCCGAAAGCGCCGAAGGCGTGCCCGAGACGCTTGGCGTGGTGCGGGCCTCGGCCAAGCCCGACAACAGCTCGGCCGAGTTCGCCATCATCGTGCGCTCGGACCAGAAAGGGCAGGGCCTGGGCCGCAAGCTCATGGAGAAGATCATCCACTACTGCCGCGAACGGGGCACCGGGGCCATCACCGGCCAGGCGCTTTTGGACAACAAGGGCATGCAGGGGCTGGCGGAAAAGGTAGGGTTCGAGGTGTGGCGCAACACCGACGACGAGGTGGTGGAGATGCACCTGGACCTCAAGCAGCCGGACGCTTTACGATAAGCGTCGATCAAGTTTCTTCAGTTTATTCCGATGTCGACTGAAAGGCTCCGGGCCATCCCGCGGCCTTTTTCATTGGTCGTCAAGCCCCATGTCCTTCAAGGCCAGCCGCGTGGTCTCCACGTCCTTGTGGACGATGCCCGCGATGCCCAGGCTCGCGGCCACTTCCACGAACAAGGGCCTGTCGTCGATGTAGGCCACCTGGAACGGTGCGGCCTGGGCGATGTCCAGGGCGATGCGGTAGATGTCCTCGTCGGGCTTGCGGAAGTGCACGTAGCTCGACGACACGAAGCAGTCCACGAAGGAGCCCAGGCCGAAGGCGCGCACGCGGTGCTCGTTCAGCTCCCGCCCCTCGTTGCTGACCACCACCACCTTGAGGCGGTGGCGATCCCTGATGCGTTTCACCAGGGCGATCATCTCCGGGAATGCCTTGGACTGGGCGAACATGAAGGCCCGGAACTCACTCGGCGTGAACGGCCGGTCCCGGTGGAACACCACCCGCTCCAGGTAGCCGTCCAGGCTCAGCTTTCCGACCTCGTAGGTGTCGAAGGTCAGGTGGTGGCGCTCGTCCATCGCCTCGTGATCCAGGCCGAAGTGCCGCGCGGCCCGCTTCCTGGCCTCGCGGTCCCATCCGTTGGTCAGGAGCACCCCCCCCACGTCCACGAACAGTGTGGTGAAATCAAGTCTCATGCCCGCGCCTCCGTCGGTTTCGTGAGGAGAGCTTTCGTTCGTTGCGCCGCGCGCGGCCTTGCGTTCCCTGCATGATGCGCTGGCCCGGTCACGGCAGGCCCGACTTGCAGTCGCACTCCATGCCCGCCACCTTGTCCAGGCGGCGGCGGTGGCGCCCGGCCCCGCTGAACCGTGCGGCCAGGAACAGCCGGGCCAGCTCCAGGGCCTGCCCGTAGTCGAGCACCTTGCTGCCCAGGCAGAGCACGTTCATGTCGTCGTCCTCCACGCCCTGGCTGGCGGAGAACGTCTCGTGGATCAGGGCCGCCCGCACCCCGGGAATCTTGTTGGCCGCGATGGAGGCCCCCACGCCGCTGGTGCACAGGGCGATGCCCCGCTCGACCTTCCGCGAGGCCACGGCGGCGGCCATGGGGATGACGAAGTCGGGGTAGTCGTCGCCGGAATCCAGGGCGTGGGCCCCGAAGTCCTCCACGGTGTGGCCGTCCTGCGCGAGCGCCTTTTTCAGGCGCTCCTTCATTTCGTAGCCGCCGTGGTCTGCGGCGATTCCGATGCGCATGGGGTGGTCCTCCTGCGGGATTTTTCACGTTTCTTCCCACATACCCCTATATGGGTAGCTTTGGAACTCCTTCCCGCTAGAATCTCGCGCCGTCAGCCCTGGCAAGGAGGACGCCCCGCACGACCGTTTCATGGCCGGACGTTCCGGCGTTCAAGACGGTCGCCTTCCCTTCGGGAAAAGGCTTCGGGCATGGCAAGAAAGCGAGCGAAACCACCCCCGCTCTTGGGGAGTGAAAACGGCCGCATGCGGCCACAGGAGAATCGAAGATGGTGACGTTCGGATCAACTGAAGACAATGAACTCCCTTACGTGAACGCCCTCGCTGAGAGCTACGTGCGCGCCAATCCGGACGGCGAGCACTTCAACGACGGCGTGCTGTCATACGGCGATTGGGCCGGGAGGCAGGCTGACAATTACCTCCGGGTCAAGGGGGTGCTGTCCGATGCCGTATATCCGGCATCACCGGATGGCGGGGCCTCCCCGCCTGATGGCGCGTCAGGAGGCGGCCCGGCCGGAGCTCCCCCGGCAAAATCGGCGTTGCCCGAGAAATTCCAATGGGTGAACGACCCGGAGAAGCTGTCGGGGTTTCTGGCGGACTTCAATAGGCGTTACCCACTCAATCCATCGAACGCCCCGCAACCGGTCAAGGACGTCTACGGGAACATGAAGGCCCCGGAAACCAACTACGGACCGCCCACCGGAGTTAACGCCGACACGGCAAAGTACTGGGCCAACTACTTCGGATACCCGGACCAGTACGCCAACAACAAGGTTTCCGTGGAATCGAAGGGGAAGGCCGATGCTTGGGTGGCTGGCTCGCAGGCTGCTGGACTCAACCAAGTGCGCCCGATTGCCGCTGAAGATGTGGGTTTCAAGTTCGGGGACCGGAAGAATGGGAAACTAGGCCCCGAGGATGCCGAGGATTTTCGGAATGCGATGAAAGATCCCAACTTCAATAGTATGGTGTCAACAATGTACTCACGGAAAGTTTTCAACATTGAAAAAGGGGACCCATTCAAGGCCGAAGCGGGGTACAATAAGGGTCCATACGGCTTTTCTCCTGGCGAGCCTTGGAAAAATGAAGCGCAGGAATATGTTCGCAACATGTTTCCAGGCCAATGGGATGGCTCCATGAAGTAACATGCCTAGTGACGAGGAACCCACCCCCAGAAACGATTTGCGAGAGTCAGGTTCGCCTCGTACATGTCGTCATGGAAAGTCGTAAGCAGCGCGCAGACACTCTGTGCAACAACCTGTTCCTTTTCTGGGATCGGAGGTTTCCAATCGAACGGCCGACAGAGTGACTCCACAATTTCCTCAAGAGCCCACCCATCGTCTCCTGTGAAGTCACGGGAAAACTCCAGGGCTGGCTTAGGGCTTGCTTTCGTCAGGTCGGAGGAACAGATCATGCCGAGGATGTCGCATCTCCACCGGGCCCAGTAGCGAGCACTCCGCAGACGTTGGGGCCAGTCGTGCTTGATGGTTTTGCCGTACCGGGCTTCGAGATCACGGGCCATGGGCTTAAGTGACTCCACCCTGCGTATCAACGTCAAGTAGGGGAGATACCCCTCCGCCAACACGGGCCGCCCCTTCGGGGGCGGCCCCCCGGCGAGGGCTTCGGCCCGCAATGCCGCCTTGAGCCTGGCAAGAAGCCGCCTGACCTCGGGGCTCTTCTCCCGGACGTTCCCGACCATGTCCTGCGCGTGCGGGATGCTGACGCTCGCCTGGATCCACCGGCCCGTCCTCGCCAGCCATCGCGCATCCTCGCGTCCCGTGTCCCTGATACGCCCGGCCATCTCCAGGAGCACCTTCCGGGCCGTGGCGTCGCGCCGGTCGAGAAAGCCCAGGATATCTGCCGCCCGGAGCAGTTCCAGCACATCATACGCCAGGGAGAACGACGGGAGGCCCGATTCGCTCCAGTCCGCCCAGCCGGGACCGGGCGGCTTGCCTGCGAACTCAGCCAGTACTTTGTCCCGGAGCGCGCTCGAACCGGGCAGGAAAATCGCGTTCTTGGCCGTGTCGAGCTCGACCGCGAGTTGGCGTATCTCCCCCGCCCCGCACCATGCGGGTGACGCGAAGGCGAGCGCGGCCAGCATCACGAGGAGCAAGACATGAAGCGGGATGGGGCGCATGGGGCACCTGAAAACTTTATCGCGAATATTCATCAGACGAAATCAATTCGTGCGAATTTATAAGATAATGCAGTCAAAACTGCAAGGCAGCCGCCTGCCCGACGGGCATGGGGATGACGAAGTCGGCGCAGTCGTCTCCAGGGTCGAAGCTGTAGGCCCCGAAATCTTCCACATGTTGGCCTTCCCGCCCGATCGCATCCGCGAGGTACTCATGGTGTTGCCGCCGTGGTCGGCGGCGATTCCGATGCGCATGGGTGTCCCTCCGAAAGGCTTTTTCAACTTTCTCCCCACATACCCCTATATGGGAAGCTTTGGAACTCCTTCCCGCTAAAATCGCGCGTTGTCTGCCCCGGCAAAGGAGGACGCCCCGCACGACCGTTTCATGGCCAGACGTTCCGGCATCCCGAAAGACTGTGATCGCCTTCCCGCAGGAGAATGCTTCAGGCATGGCAAGGAAGCGAAAACCGCTCCCGCCCTTGGGGAGTGAAAACGGCCGCATGCGGCCACAGGAGAATCGAAGATGGTGACGTTCGGATCAACTGAAGACAATGAACTCCCTTACGTGAACGCCCTCGCAGAGAGCTACGTGCGCGCCAACCCGGACGGCGAGCATTTCAACGGCGGCGTGCTGTCATACGGCGAGACTGGAAACGATTGGGCCGGAAGGCAACCGGACGATTACCTCCGCGTCAAGGGGGTGCTCTCCGACTCCGTATACCCGGCATCGCCGGATGGCGGCAGTTCACCGCCCGATGCCTCCTCCGGGGCGGCCCGGCCGGAGCTCCCCAAGCAAAATCAGCGCTGCCCGAGAAATTCCAATGGGTGAACGACCCGGAGAGGCTGTCGGAGTTCCTGGCGGACTTCAACAAGCGCCACCCGCTCAATCCCTCCAACGCCCCGCAGGCGGTCAAAGACGTCTACGGCAACATGAAGGCCCCGGACACCAACTACGGCCCGCCCACCGGGGCCAACGCCGACACGGCCAAGTACTGGGCCAACTATTTCGGGTATCCGGACCAGTACGCCAACAACAAGGTTTCCGTGGAATCGAAGGGTAAGGCCGATGCTTGGGTGGCTGGCTCGCAGGCTGGCGGCCTTGAGCAGGTGCGCCCCATCGCCGCTGCCGACGTCGGTTTCGACTTTGGAAACCGTAACGGCGGGAACCTTACCGAGCCCAAGGACATCGAGGCATTCCGGCAGGCCATGCACGACCCCAATTTCGCCACAATGGTCGGCTCCATGCTTGCCAGGAATAACTTCAATCAAGCAGGAGACGATCCGTTCAGGGCCGAGGCGGGCTACAGAAATGGGTTCGGCACGCTCAACGATATGGAACGGTCGGGGAAACCATGGCCAAACCCCGGCTATGTCAGAAAGATGTTCCCTGGCCAATGGAACGGCCAGTAACAGCAGAATGACCTACTTGGCGTCGAGCAGGTCCTCGGCCCTGTTCACAAATGAAATGAGATTCCTCTCGAGAATGGCGTTCCGGTAAGCTTCCAAGGCTTCAAGCGCCTCTCGCGCGAGACGCCGCTCTGGAGGCGAAAGCGGCGGGTATCTCTCGCCCTTTGTCTGGAAGGAGTACCGCACGGACATATCTGCATCTTCGTCCATCCTGTAGAGGTCCGTCAACAACTTGAGGCCCTCTTTGGGGGTCTTCTCCGAAATGTCCGCGACCAGGGCCATCGACCATAAATCGGCCCTGGTCCGGACATCTTCCAGAAGGTACGCCAGTTTGCCCGGCCAGTTGCTGGTGATGCGCGTGCTGTATCCCTTCGTCATTTTCTCCGCTTCCAGACGAATTTTTTCCACTCTGTGTTTAAAGCGGACAAATTCGGGAGCTGTTTCAGTTATAGACTTCTGCCACGCGCCAGGCTCCAGCCCTTCCGCATCACACTCCTGTTTCAGGTATGTGGCCACGCGCAACCACGCCTCCATCTCTGCTTGCCAACGCCTTGTGGCCAACGTCATGAATCTTTCATACTCTGAGGTCCCCTTGAATTTTTCAAGATACCTCGCCGTCTTATCATTCCAAGTGCCAATTCCATCCGCTGCCTGCTCATATCGGTGGGCGATGTTGAAGAAAATCAGCCTGGAAGCCCTGTCCTTCCTGCCGAGTAGGCCAAGATCCTTCGCCGCGTGGAGAAGCAGCAGAAGCTTGTCGGTGTCACCCGCCACGGGAAAATTCGACCAGCCGAAATCCGCCCAGCCCGGTCCGGGAGGATTCTTGGCCAGACGTGCCCGAAGAGCTTCCGGCTCCCCGCGCCAGAGATGCAACTGTTCCTGTTGGAGCTTGTGGGCGGCATCAAGCGTTGCCACGGCCTGCTCGAAACTGATGGTATCGGCGCGGACGGGTATACACCAGATATTTGACACTAAGAGAAACAGCACGGCCGCTGTAAACTTCATTTCCTAACCCCCGGGATTATGATGCTGAACGTGAAGGCACCCCCCGGCCTAATCCTGACTACGTCCGGGACATGTTCCCTGGGCAATGGGATGGGAAAACGCGATAGCGCGTTTATTCCCGGTGGAGCCAATGCCTGATCTCTGCATTACGGTCGTAGCTTGGCCCGTAATAGATGTCGAAAAAAGCATCGATCACGCTTCGAAGCTTTCTGGCAAGGGGTTGCTCCCAGGCAAGGAACGGCTTGTATCCATCGTCGTCCCACCAGGTGTTATGGATCACACCTTCAAGCGCCCACCCGGCTTCGTCGGTGAAGAATTCGGCATATTCGAGAGCGGGTTTGGGGCTCTTCTCCGAGAGCTTGGCGGCAGAGATCATGTTCAGGACGTCCGCGCGCCCCCTGGCCCACGTTTGGGTGATCCGTATGCGGCGCGGCCAATCCCTCGGGATAGCCGCGCCGTGCTCCCGCTCCAATTTAATAGCCAGGGGAACGAGAGTGTTGCTGTCGCGCACAAGCTTCGCATAATCTGGGAAAGATTCCGCCAACACGGGCCGCCCCTTCGGGGGCGGCCCCCCGGCCAAGGCTTCGGCCCGCAATGCTGCCTTGAGTCTGGCCAGAAGCCGCCTGACCTCCGGGCTCTTCTCCCGGGCGTGACCAACCATGTCCTGGGCGTGCGGGATGCTGACGCTCGCCTGGATCCACCGGCCCGTCCTCGCCAGCCACCGCGCATCCTCGCGCCCCGTGTCCCTGATACGCCCGGCCATCTCCAGGAGCACCTTCCGGGCCGTGGCGTCACGCCGGTCGAGGAAGCCCAGGACGTCGGCCGCCCGGAGCAGTTCCAGCACATCATACGCCAGGGAAAACGAAGGGAGGTCCGACACGCTCCAGTCCGCCCAGCCGGGACCGGGCGGCCTCTCGGCGAACTGGGCCAGCGTCCTGTCCCGAAGCGTGCTCGAATCCGGCAGGAAAATCGCGTCCTTGGCCTTGTCGAGCTCGGCCGTGAGTTGGCGTATTTCACCCGCGCCGCACCATGCGGGTGACGTCAGGGCGAGCGCGGCCAGCAGCACAAGGAGCAAGACATGAAGCGGGATGGGACGCATGGGGCACCTGAAAGCCTTGTCACAAAATATCACTCACCCGAAATCGACAAGACGAAAATCTTATAGGACGAATATCCTCCGGCTGCAAGACAGCCCCGGGCGTTACGCTCCCGCGCCTGCGTCCCCTCAACGCCTTCTACCCCGACCTGAGGGCCTCCACAATGTTCAGACGCGAGGCCCGAAGCGCCGGCAGGAACCCGCCAACCACGCCCATGAACAGCGCGAACCCCATGGACCAGGAGGCGATCTCACCCGTCAGGGTGAAGCGGAAGGCCAGCTCGGCGAAGGTCTGAAAGTTGGTGGTGGAAAAGGTCATGAAGCTTAAGAAAGCCGCGAAGAACGTGCCTGCCGCCCCGCCCAGCGTCCCCAGCAGCAGCGACTCTGCCAGGAAGGCCAGCATTATCTCCCGGCGCTTGAACCCCAGGGCCCGGAGCGTGCCGATCTCGCCCACCCGGTTGGCCACGGCCGAATACATGGTGATCATGGCCCCCAGCATGGCCCCGATGGAGAAGATGGCCGTAAGCGAGATGCCCAGCACCTTGAGGAAGCGCGACAACGCCTTGGACTGGTCCTCGTAGTACTTGCGCTCGCGCTTGACCTCGGCCTGCAGGCGCGGGTCGGCCTCGATGACGGAGCGGTAGGCCTCGAAATCCGAGGCGTCCGAAAGCTTGA
Source organism: Fundidesulfovibrio terrae (assembly GCF_022808915.1). Classification (NCBI taxonomy): domain Bacteria; kingdom Pseudomonadati; phylum Thermodesulfobacteriota; class Desulfovibrionia; order Desulfovibrionales; family Desulfovibrionaceae; genus Fundidesulfovibrio; species Fundidesulfovibrio terrae. Next base: position 224,951 of record NZ_JAKZFS010000004.1, on the reverse strand, counting down.
CCACCACCACGGAATAGCTCTGGCGGCGAAACGCCTGCATGAGCTGCTCGGCGTCGCCCCAGATTTCGGAGGCGAAGCCTGTGTTGCCCGCGTCGAACACGCCCACCACGGTCCAGTCGCGCTGGGCGAAGCGCAGGCTCTGGCCCAGCCCCACGCCCGCGAATTTGGACACCACGCTCTGCCCCACCATGATCTCGGTGGACCCCGGCTCGGGCAGCCGCCCCTGCTTGAGGACCACCTGGGGCCGAAGCTCCAGGGAGGCGTAGTTGGTCCCCCGGATGGCCACGTTGGAGGCCGTGCCGCTCTTCTTGGTGAGCGAGATGAGCACGATCAGCTCCTTGGCGGCCATGAGCCGCCCTTCCACGTCCACCGCCACCTGGGGCATGGTGGCGGCCACGTTGGCGGAGCTGCGGTCCACCGAGGACTGAACCTCGGTCTCGGAACTCTTGCGCAGGATGACGGCGTTGTCCGGGCTGCCCGTGGCCACCAGGGTCTGGCGCAGCCCCTCGGCCAGCATGAGCGTTGCCGTGAACACGAACACCACCAGGGCCATGCCCCCGGCCGTGAGCGCCGTGGTGGCCCGCCGGGTCAGCAGGTTGCGCCAGGAATAGCTCAAGGGGATGGCCACGGCCTAGCCCACCTTCCTAAGGGCCACGGCGATGCGCACCCGGGCCGCGTACCAGGCCGGATACACCCCGGAGAGCACGCCCACGGCCACTCCCGCCAGCAGGCCGTAGAGGATGGTCTGGTCGGACACGGCGAACACCGGGAAGAAGTCGGTCATGAAGGTGCCGAAGGCCTTGGCGCAGGGGATGATGAGCGCGAGCCCCAGCCCGGCTCCGGTCAGGCTCAAGACCAGGGATTCCCCGGCAATGAGCAGGGCCACGGTGGGGGCGCGGAACCCCAGGGTCTTGAGTACGGCGTATTCGCCTGTGCGCTCGCGGGCGGACATGGCCATTGTGTTGGCGGCCACGGCCAGGATGATCAGCACCACCACGAAGCTCACCAGCCGGATGGCCAGGATGATGGCCTCGGACATGGACACGAAGCTCATCTGGAAAGCCTTTTCGGTCTCGGTGAGGGTCTCGGCCAGGGAGTTGGCGAACTGGGCGTCCACGGCCTTGGAAATTTCGGCGGCCTTGTCCGGGTCCGCGATGCCCACCAGGTAGAAGCCCACCTGTCCGGCCCGGGCGGGGTAGTTGGCCCGCATGGTCTCGTCCAGGTAGGCCCAGTGGAAGAAGAGCTGCGTCTCGTCGGTGGTGGAGCGCGCCCCCCGGTAGATGGCCCGCACGGTCATCTCCCAGTCGCCTGGGAAGATGGTGCCGCGCAGGGTGATGTTGTCGCCCACCTTCCACCCGAAGCGCTTGGCCAGCTTGGCCCCGACCAGGCAGCCCTTGCGGTCGCGCAGGAAGGCCGCCTTCTGGTCGGCGTCGTCTATGACGAATTCGGGATAGAGCTCCAGCAGCGTCTGGGGTTCGTAGGCCAGGTTGGCGAAGAAGTTCTTCTCGTCGATGTAGATGCCGCCGAACCAGTTGCCCGCGCAGACCTTGGTGACGCCGGGCACGGCCCTGATCTTCTCCTTGTAGGCCAGGGGCAGGGAGAAGGTGAGGGACACGGCGTTTCGCGTGACCAGCCGGTTGGCTGAGCTCGAGGCCACGCCGGAATACCAGGCGTCGATCACCGTGCGGAGTAGTCCGAAGGCCAGGATGGCCACCATCACGCCCAGGATGGTCAGAAGCGACCTGAGCCTGTGGCGGAAGGCGTTCCTAAAGGCCAGCCTGACCAGCAACACGGGAGAGCTCCCCCTTGTCCAGTTGGCGCAGCACGTGGGCCTTTCTGGCGGCGCGAGGATCGTGCGTGACCATGATGATGGTCTTTTCGAGCTCGGTGTTCAGCCGGTCCAGAAGGCCCAGGATTTCCTCGGCGCTCACCCGGTCCAGGTCGCCGGTGGGCTCGTCGGCCACCAGGATGTCCGGGTCGGTGACGATGGCCCGGGCGATGGCCACGCGCTGCTGCTGCCCGCCTGAGAGCTGGGCCGGGTAGTGGTCCATGCGCTCGGACAGGCCCACGGCGGAAAGCGCCCTTTCGGCGTGCTCGCGCCGGGCCCGGCCGGGCAGGCTCGTGAGCAGCAGGGGCAGCTCCACGTTCTCCAGGGCGGTGAGCACGGGGATCAGGTTGTAGAACTGGAAGATGAAGCCCACGCTGCGGCTGCGCCAATCGGCCAGTTCCGTTTCACCCAGAAGGGTGATGTCCTGCCCGGCGACCGTGATGCTGCCCGAATCCACCCGGTCGATGCCCGCCAGGCAGTTGAGGAGCGTGGACTTGCCCGATCCCGACGGCCCCATGAGGGCCAGGAACTCACCCCGGGCGATGTCGAAGGAGACGTCCGCCAGCACGGGGATCTCCTGCCCGCCGCGACGGTAGGACTTGCAGAGGTTTCGTATCTCGATGAGCGGGGCCTCGCCGTTTCCGGCCCGGCCCCCTGCGGCCTGGGAGGTTCCGGACGCGCTCATTTTCCGGCCGCCGCGATCTTGTCGCCGTCCTTGAGCGCGGCGGGCGGGGAGAGCACCACCCGGTCCCCGGCCAAAAGGCCTTCAACAATCTCCAACATATCTCCAAGGGTGTTCCCGACCTTCACCGGGGTGAGAGCGGCCACGCCGCCCTCGGACCGGAACACCGCCTTGCCTCCGCCCGCGTCGATCACGGCCTTGACGGGAACAGCCAGCCGGGGAGCCCGCTCGTCCGGGGTGGGGGCGCGTTCCAGGAAGGCCACCTTGGCGCTCATCTGGGGAAGCACCCGGGGGTCCAGGGCGTCAAAGCGCACCTTGACCAGCACCGTGGCCTTGGTCTTGTCGGCGGTGGGCACGATCATGTGCACATAGCCCGGGAAGCGCTCCTCGCCGAAGGCGTCCAGCATGATCTCCACGGGCTGGCCCTGGCGGATCTTGGCCACGTTGGACTCGGACACGTCCGCCTCCACCTGCAGGGAGTTCATGTCCGCGATGGTCACCACCGAGGCCTTGGACGTGGTGGAGGCGCCGATGGGGGTGACGATGTCGCCCACGTCGGCGCTTTTGGTGAGCACCACGGCGTCGAAGGGGGCTCGTATCTCGGTGTACCCGGCCTGGGCCTTGGCCGCCTCCACCTGCGCCCTGGCCGAGGCCACCTGCCGCACGGCGTTGCCGTGGGCGCCCTCGGCCTTGTGCAGGCGGGCCACGGCCGCGTCGTAGTCGGAGCGGGCCACCAGGTCCTTCTTCACCAGCTGCTCGAGCCTGTCGTGGTTCAGGCGCGCGTCCGCGAGCTCGGCCTTGGCCACGTCCACGTTGAATTCGGCTGCGGCCAGGTCCGCCCGGGCCTTGTCCAGGGCGGCGGCCACGTCCAGGTTCTCAAGCCTCGCCAGGAGCTGGCCGGCCTTCACCCGGCTGCCCTCCTCCACGCCCAGCCACACCAGGGTGCTGGTGACCTTGGCGGCCACGGCGGCCTTGCGGTCGGCCACCACGTACCCCGTGGCGTTGACCTGGGTGAAGGCCCGGGTGGGGTAGACCATGACCGCCTGGACGGTCTCCACTTCCCGGGTGTGCGGCATGAGCGCCGCAACGGCCGCCAGGGCCAGCGCGGCGCCAGCGGCCCAGATCCATTTGCCGACCCGCCGGCGGCCCTGCGCGGAGGCCGATGCCTGACGGTCAATGCGAAGTTTTCCGAGATCCTGGTTCATGACGGGGCGAACTATAGCCAAGCCCATGACGCAGGTCATCAGCAATTTCGGTCATGCCGTCCGCATGGACAGAAGGGGGGACTTTGGTATAGGAATTTTTAGAGGATGTCCCCGGAAAAAGCTGTACCCTCCCCCCAAATCCTGCGCGGGGTTTTCGCCACCGAAACCGTCACCACAGTGGGCTTCGGGGCCACCAAACGCCGGGTCAAACAGACAGTCCACATCTTCGCCGAGGAGACCGGGGAAGGCACGGTCACCTGCCGCGCCTTGAGCGAAACCTACATCCCCCACGGCGAACCCAGAACCATCACCAAGGACGAACTGCTCCACAAGTTCATCCCTGCACCGCACATCTACCTGGACAAGGTCCTGCCCGCCCTGGCCCGCATCGAGAAGGCCACCGACGAGGCGGACCGCCTGCGCGGCGAAGGACAGCTCTTCACGGCCGAATTCGAATACAAGAACGTCCTGCGCCAGGACGAGGACCACATCCGGGCCTCGTTCGGCCTGGGCCTGACCTACCTGGACCGGGGCGAGACCGACAGCGCCCGCATCGTCTTCCACAAGCTCTCGCGCCTCAGCGGGACTTTCGCGCCCGAGTACAAGCACCTCTTCAACGAGTTCGGCATCAAGCTGCGCAAGAACCGCATGCACACCCAGGCCCTGGGCCATTACGCCAAGGCCCTGCGCCTGAGCCCCGACGACGAGCACCTGCTCTACAACCTTGCCCGGGTGCTCTTCGAAAAGGGGCGGCTCAGGTCCGCCAAGCGGTTCCTCGAAAAGGCCCTGGTCGCGCGTCCGGACTTCCCGGTTGCCCGCAAGTTCCAGGAATACATGAGCTCCAAGATGGTCGAAATGATCGAAGACTTCGAAGGCCCCGCCGTCGGGACACCGCCACCCGCGAGCCCGAAGGAAGGCGGCCAGTGAGCGTTCATTTTCTCGGCAGCTACCTCCTCGAACGCGGCATCGTCACCCAGGCCCAGATCGACGAAGCCGCCGCCCACCAGGAAAAAGCCAACCGGCGCCTGGGAGACCTGGCCGTTGACGCGGGCCTGCTCACCCCGGACCAGGTGGAGGCCGTGCTGGCCACCCAGCGGGAAACCGACCTGAATTTCGGCGCCCTGGCCGTGGCCATGGGCTTCGTGTCCAGACACGCCATGGACGCGCTGCTGTTCCGCCAGCACGTCCACCAGGTGCACCTGGGAGAGGCGCTGCTCACCCTGGGCCACCTGACCCCGGAACAATTCGGGGAGAGCCTCGACGGCTACGCCCACAGCGAGAACGAACGGCGCGCCGCCCTGGACAAGCTCTTCGAGGGACATTGCGGCCGGCTCTCCCTGCGGGAGCTGGTAGCGTCGCTGGAGCGGGCCTTCCTGCGCTTCGCGCGCTGCCCCCTCAAGGCCCACCGGGCCTTGGAGGAGGCCGATCTGGCGCGCCTGCCCTACCGCTTCACCTCGGAGCTTCCCGGATGTGGGGGAATTCTCCTGCGTTTCTGCCTGCACATGGACGAGCAGATGGTGGCCGCCATCAACAAAGCGGCCACGGGTCGTGACACCCGCCCCGAGGGGTGCGACTTGGGCGTGGGGGAAATGATCGGCACCATCGGGCATTACCTGCGCAAATCCTTCCGGGCGTATTCGCCGCGCCAGTGGCGCTGCGAATACGCTTCCGACGGCGAGATCGTCTCTCCCGGAGACTGCCTGCGCCTTTTGCTCGCCTGCCCCAGGACCCGAGTGGGCCTTTCCATCCAGGTGTTCCCCGCCCCGGCCGGAGACCCGGCGTAGCCGCGCGGCCAAGACGACTCCCCGGAAGTCGCCCGGGGGCTGCGTTCTTGACAAGCGGCCATATCCGGGTAATTTCATCGGGTTTACCGGATTTTGCCACTTCATTCACTCAGGAGACCGCCCAATGCCCATGATCGAGTTCAAGGATGTCCACAAGTGGTACGGGGATTTCCACGTGCTCAAGGGCATTGAGGAGTCAGTCGAGCAGGGCGAGGTGCTGGTCATCTGCGGGCCGTCCGGATCGGGCAAGTCCACGCTCATCCGCTGCGTGAACCGCCTGGAGGAATACCAGCGCGGCACCATTCTTTTCGACGGCAAGGACATCCACGACAAGGGCGTGGACGTGAACCTGCTGCGCTCCGAGATCGGCATCGTCTTCCAGCAGTTCAACCTGTACCCGCACCTCACCGTGCTCAAAAACGTCACCTTGGCCCCAGTCAAGGTGCGCAAGACCGACAAGACCGAAGCCGAGCGCACCGCCCTGGACCTTCTGGAACGCGTGGGCATCCACGACCAGGCCCACAAATATCCCGCCGAACTCTCCGGCGGCCAGCAGCAGCGCGTGGCCATCGCCCGCGCCCTGGCCATGCGGCCCAAGGTCATGCTCTTCGACGAGCCGACCTCCGCCCTGGACCCCGAGATGATCAACGAAGTCCTCAACGTCATGAAGGACCTGGCCCGCGACGGCATGACCATGCTCTGCGTCACCCACGAGATGGGCTTCGCCCGCGAGGTGGCCGACCGGGTCATCTTCATGGACGGAGGCGAGATCATCGAATCCGGCCCGCCGCAGGAGTTCTTCAAGAGCCCCAAGCATGAACGCACCCGGGCGTTCCTCAAGGAAATCCTCTAGCAACCCCAAATCCCGAGTGGAGGTTTCGATGAAGCGTCTCGCAGCGGCCTTGTCGGCCATCCTGGTCCTGGCTATGTGCGTCTCCCCCGCTTTCGCGGGCAAGCTCGACGACATCAAGAAGAAGGGCGTCCTGGTTGCCGGAGTGAAGGACTCCCAGCCTCCCTTCGGCTACGTGGACGAACAGTCCAAGCAGATCGTCGGCTTCGAGATCGACCTCATGAACGCCCTGGCCACCAAGCTCGGCGTGAAGCTTGAGATCAAGCCCGTGACCTCCTCCACCCGCATCCCCATGCTCACCCAGGGCGACATCGACATCGTTGCCGCCACCATGACCCACTCCCGGGAACGCGACAAGACCATCGACTACTCCATCACCTACTTCCTCAGCCAGCAGAAGCTCCTGGTGAAGAAGAGCTCCGGCCTCACCTCCATCAAGGATTTTGCCGGCAAGAAGATCGGCTCGGCCAAGGGCTCCACCTCCGAGCAGAACGCCAAGAAGGCCCAGCCCGCGGCCACCATCGTCTCCTTCGAAACCTACCCCGAGGCCTTCCTGGCCCTCAAGCAGGGCAAGGTCGACGCTGTGACCACCGACGACGCCATCCTGCTCGGCATCAAGAACAAGGACGACAAGCCCGAGGACTACGACCTGGTGGGCGAAGCCATCTCCGCCGAGCCCTACGGCCTGGGCATGGTGGAGAACGACTCCAAGTTCCGCGACGCGGTCAACTTCGCCCTGATGGAAATGTGGACCACCGGCGAATACCAGAAGATCTACGACAAGTGGTTCGGCAAGGACACCAAGTTCTACATCCCCCTGACCTGGACCATGGAGCTTTGGCCGTAGACAAAGCCTAACGGCCGGGGGGCCTCAGGGCTCCCCGGCTTTTCGGGCCGCGCCGCGCGGCCCAGTGGAGCAGCACGTTGGCGTATCAATTCGACTGGTCTTTGGTGGTTTCGGGACAATACGGCGACTGGATCGTCGATGGTCTCGTCACCACCCTCAAGGTTTCGGCGATTTCCACCGTCTTTTCGCTCGCCTTGGGCACCCTGGTGTGCGTCATGCGCATGTCGCGCGTGAGGCCCCTGGTGTGGTTCAGCCTCGCATTCACGGAATTCTTCCGGAACACGCCGCTGCTCGTGCAAATTTTCTTCTGGTATTTCGGCTCGGCCGCCGTGCTGCCCGAGAGCTGGAACCAATGGCTCTACAAGCAGGACTTCGAATTCGCCGCCGGCGTCATCGCCCTGACCGTCTACACCGCGGCGTTCATCGCCGAGGACCTGCGCTCGGGCATCTTCGCCATCCCCAAGACGCAGCTTGAGGCCTCGCGCGCCTGCGGGCTCTCCTTCATGCAGGCCATGGGCTATGTGATCCTGCCCCAGGCATTCAGGATCATCATTCCGCCGCTCATTTCCCAGTTCTTGAACCTCATCAAGAACTCCTCGTTGGTCATGACCATCGGGGTCATGGACCTGACCTACATGGCCCGGCAGATCGAGTCGTACACGTTCCACGGATTCGAGTCGTTCACCGTGGCCACGCTCATCTACTTGGCCATATCGCTGGTGGTCTCAGCCACGATCCAGGTCTACAACACGCGCGTCCTGCGCATGGGAAGGTAAGCCATGCACTGGGACGTCGTCTGGAACAACCTGGACTATTTTCTGTGGGGAGCCTTCCCCAAGGGCCCCATCGGCGGGCTTGCCCTGTCCATCCTCATGGCCTTGGGGGGCATCTTCGGGGCCTTCTGGCTGGGACTTCTCGTCGGGGTGATGCGTCTGTCCAAGAAGGCTTGGCTGCGGATTCCGGCCCTGGCCTACATCGAGGTGATCCGCGGCACGCCGCTGCTCATGGTCATCTTCTGGTTCTACTTCCTGGCCCCGGTGCTCCTGGGCAAGAGCCTGCCCGGCGACCAGTCGGCCATGATAGCGCTTATCGTGTTCACCAGCGCCTACGTGGCCGAGATCGTGCGCGCGGGCGTACTCTCGCTGCCCAAGGGCCAGATGGAGGCCGCGCGCGGTTCCGGGCTCTCGCACACCCAGACCATGATCCACGTCATCCTGCCCCAGGCGCTCTTCAACATGATCCCCTCCTTCGTGAACCAGTTCGTCTCGCTCACCAAGGACACCTCCCTGGGGTTTATCATCGGCGTGGGCGAACTGATGAAGATGGCCACCCAGGTGAACAACCGCACCATGAACGCCCCGGCCGAGATCTTCATCACCATCGCCGTGCTCTATTTCGTGGTTTGTTTCGTGCTGACCGAAGCCTCGCGCAGGCTCGAAGCGAAGATCAACCGTTACCAGGCCCGGGGGCGGTAGGGAGGGAACGCGCGCCACAAACGCCGACGTCAGCCATCGACCGGCTGATCCGTATGGGGCGCTGTTGTCTCGAAAACAAAATGGAACGCACACAAGATAATTCGTTTGTGGTCGTTGTCCCCATGTATAATGAGGAGGACAACGTCGATGAATTTTTCCGGCGGCTGGCCGTGCACTCGGAGGCGGGCCTCCTGGGAGTCGTCGTTGTGGACGACGGATCACGCGACCAAACCGTCACGCACATCAAGCGACTCTTCGCCACCTATCCCGTCCCGATCCGGCTCGTCAGGCTCTCCCGCAATTTCGGCCACCAGCAGAGCGTTATCGCCGGCTGCAGCGCGGCCTGCCACATGGCTCAGGAACTGGGCGCCGAATGGATCGGCGTCATCGACGGAGACCTGCAAGACCGCCCTGAAGACTTCGCGCTCCTGTTCGACCACGCGCATAGCCATGACGTGGTCCACGCAGTCAGGGCACAACGCCATGACGGCTGGATCATGCGTACCTTCGCCCCCATCTTCTATAATCTTCTCTCGCGCAGTTCCAACTTTCCCATTCCGCGCAACTCCGGAACCTTTTCCATCATCCGGCTGCCGGTGGCCAGGACCATCGTCGAGAGCGCTGACTCCGAGCCCTATTTCCCCGGCCTCAGGGCCTGGGCCGGATTCAGGCAAAAGGGAGTGGCGCTCGACCGCCAGGCACGGGCCAGCGGCGTCTCCAAGGTCGCATTGCGAGGGCTGATCCGGCTTTCGTTACGGGCCATCATGCTCTACTCGGAAATCCCGCTGAAGATGTTTTTCGTCCTAGGCCTGTTTCTCATGCTCATCATGGGGTTGGCCGGTGCGGTGGTCGTATTCCTGCGGTTGATCAAGGTCATCGATCCTTCCGGGTTCACCACCCTTTTCATTGTTCAAATCGCCTCGTTGGGCGTCAATCTTTTCTTTATGGGTGTTCTCGCTTTCATGATCAACCGGGTGAAACACAATTCGTCCCGGCAACGGGCCTGGCTGGTGATGGAAGAGACGACGAGCACCCCGGCCAAATCCGACTCCAGCACATGAGCGTCCCTCTCCAATCTCGCTTTCCCCGGCTCTGGCTTTTCGTCCAGTATGTCCTTTGTGGCGTCCTTTTCAGGAAGCGGTACGTCCTGCGCCATCTTCCCCGCTTCTCGAGGGTCATGGAAGTCGGGTGCTCCCTGGGCCTGGACAGCGTCAACTTCACGGGCAACACTAAGGAATTCCTTGGTGTTGACATCGATCCCGACGCTATCGCCACGGCCAGGAAACGATTCGCTGCATACCCGCACATGCGCTTCATCTGTCAGGACGTGCGCACCCTGGAAGGCCTAGAAGGCCATTTCGACTTCATCCTCTTTTGCGGCTCCTGCCACCACATTCCCAACGAGGAACTGATCTCCATTTTCCGTAGTACGCCCCGGTATCTGGCCGAGAATGGCAAGATAGTCGTCATCGACTACGCCACCAATCCCGCGCCGGGTCTTCTGGAGCGTTTCATTCTGCGCTTGGAGGAGGGAGAGCACGTCCGGACGACGCAGGAGCTGATCTCCCTCATTCAGTCTGCCGGTAACCTCGAAATTCAAGAACTTGTCGAGTTCGACAACCCGGCTTTTATTTTCAAATGGCCGGTGATGGGCAGGAAACTCTCGCTTGTCATGACACGGTCGCGCTAGCACGGCGTGTCCGCATTCAATACGCAGGCGCAAAGTACAGGCACACCCATGGCCGACACAGACGACTCTCTCTCGTATGGACTGCCTCCCTCCGTATGCATCGCCCTGCTGGTCTTCGTTTTCGTGAACGTCTCCGCGATACTGCAGATGCGCGGCGTTTCAGATTCGGAAGGATATGTTCTCAATACGTCAAAAGCCATCCCGGTCAACACTTACGAGGACGACGCCCAGGTCAGCATCATGCATGCCCTGTGGTATTTCGGCCCCACCACGAACACCTTCGATGTGGCCACCAATTTCGGCGGCCCGCTTCTGCACGTGGCCAAGCCCGTCATGTGGCTGGGAGCGAAGCTCGGCTGGATCAAACGTTTCGACGACCGCTCCATGTACGTGCTCTATCCGGGCGAGTTGGGCCGGATATTCAAGCTTTTCGCCTTCTACAAACTTGCCGTTCTGACGCTTCTGCCGCTGTCTTGTTTTTGGCTCCTGAACAACTTCTTCAGCCGAAGAGCTGGCGAATTGGCCGCGTGGCTCGTAGCCGCGATGCCTTTCCTGACTGGATTCGAGCTGCGCCTCAAGCCCGACGGCGTCGTCTTTGCACTCACCATGCTTTCCCTGCTGCACCAGTTCGCATTTCAAAAGCACGGCAGGTCCCGCAATCTTTATCTTGCCGTGCTGTTCTTTTCGCTTGGCGCGTCCATGAAGTTCACCATGGCGTCTGCCGTTTTCCCCTTGGCGGTATGTGCCGCCAGCGGCATGCACCGCCGCTGGAACTCGCTGTGGGGACCTGAACAACGCAAGCTTCTCTGGCGTTCCGCCCTGTTTGGCATTGTGGTCTTCGTCGTCGCGAATCCGAGGATTCTGCCCGGCTTTCTCATTTTCTTCGACTTCATCACCCGGTATACGTCCATCCCCGCGAAAGAAGACCTGCCGGGGGGCATCGGCTACACCATCTGGTTTCGCCTGACCCACTTCGCGCCCTTTCTCGGCCGGGCCCTCGGAGTGCTGGCCCTTCCAGCGCTGGCGTACGGCGGATACCGCGCATTGCGCGAGAAACGGCTTGTCACGCCCTGGTCCTGCCTCGTCGCCCTCTACCTACTGCACCCGGTGTTTCTCTGGGTGATCGCCCACAACCACGTGATCCTGAACATCACCTACTACTATTACAGCCAAGCCTTGCTGACGCTTCTGCTGATCGCTGTTCTGTTCGACGGTGCGCTGGCTGCGGCACGCCGCCGTCCCTTGGCGCATCTCACTGCGTGGGCATGTGTCATCGTGTTGATCGGCCACGGATTTTCGAACAACATTAATGTGCTCAGGTATCTGTCCGGGCCCTCCACAAGGCAGCTGGCGCAAGCATGGGTGGACAGAAACATACCCCCAGGCACCTCCCTCGGATTGCCGATCGCGTCAGGGAACCACCTGACGTTCAACGACCGTTTCCTAGCCGACCCCTTCCGCCACAGGATTCTCCCCCTAGGCCGCCAGGGCGAGGAAACAGGGAAGGCCATGCCGGATTATGTCTTGTGGGTGCAGACGAACCCTCTTCAGGCACCTTTTTCGAATTCCCGCTACGAAACCCTCGCTCGCTTCGACACCGGGAGCGACCTCCCCAGGGAGCCGTACAATTTCTATCAGGACGACATCTACACCGTTTACAGGCGCGTGCCGCAGGCCCCTCTTGGAGGCTCCCCCGGGCCTGCCGACGCGGATGCAGCGCTTGGCTCGGTATTCGCCGATATCTCCACCGAACCGTTTACCGTTCTGCAGTACAAGGCCTCGGGGGTGTTTCCCAATGCCCTCACCATGTATTCGCACGTTGATAATCGCTTCATTCCCATCGGCCAGGGGCTCCTGTTGTCGTCCATCCGCCACCCGTCCTCGCCGGCTGCCTATCTGCACCAGCTGCCGCCGGAGCTCATGGCCCTCTGGGGCGTGAAGTACGTTCTTGCCCTCCAGGACCAGGCCTTTACCGAAAAGGTCGAGAACGATCCGGCTTACGCCCTGACGCCAACCGCCCTGCCCGCCGGCGCGGCCTTCCCTCAAGGAATGCGTCTTTATACGTTCGGAGGATACACAGGGATGGCCCATTTTCTCTCAGCGCCAGCGGAGGGCATGCGCTATGGCGTGAAGCCGCGCTGGATGGGTCTGCTCGAGCGCCACAAGCTGAAAACCTTTGGCCCTTTGTACCCGATGGAGAGCGCGCGGCCTGGGCCGAACCTCTTGCGCGTGCGGATGGTCGTCGACTGCGACGGCCCGTTCGATCTTCTTCTCAAGGGCGGGGAACACCCCCTGAGCATCTACCTTGGCGCCGGGCACAATGACGTTGATGTGCCCCTGCCCCTGGCGGAAGGAGTTCAGCCGGGATACGAACTCAACCCGGCTGCTCCAGGAGCCTCGTGCAGCGTTCAGGCCATCCAGGCGTATCCAACGGACATTCTGCCCGTGGAATCCTGTTCATATTCCCTTAAGCATGCATTTGCTTCCGTAACTGTCAAGACAGACGGGCTTGTCGCTTTTGCTCTTCCTTACCATCCATTCTGGAAGGCCCGAGTCGACGGCGCAGGGGTACTCCCTGAGAAATCGCCCGGCAACACCGTCGGAGTTCCCGTCGGGCCGGGGCATCATTTCATCGAGTTGGTGTACGATGACCTGTAGCCTACCTTTAGGGCAACACACTGTATTATCGCATCAATCCTTTTACCTCACCTAGGCTACCTATGAAAGTCGAATTCTACCGCCACGCCCTGGACGAGGCTGACATCGCCAACGTGGTGAAGGTGCTGAACTCCGTTTTCCTGTCAACCGGCCCTGTGACCGCCGAATTTGAACGCAAGTTTTCCCACTATACCGGGTTGGAGCACGTAGTGGCGGTGAATTCGTGCACTTCCGCCATGCACATGGCCCTTGTCGCCCTGGGGGTCGGGCCTGGAGACGAGGTCATCGTGCCGGCAATGACCTTCCTTTCGACCGCGAGCGCCGTCATGCACGCGGGGGCCACGCCGGTGATAGTCGACGTGGACGCGGCTACCGGACTCGTCACCCCGGAAGCCATCGAGAAGGCCGTCACCCCGCGCACCAAGGCCGTCATTCCCGTCCACCTGTACGGCACTCTGTGCGACATGCCTTCCATAAAGGCCCTCGCCGACAAGCACGGCCTTTACATCATCGAGGACTGCGCCCATTGCGTGGAGGGGCAGCGCGACGGATACCGTCCCGGCCATCTGGGTACCTGCGCGTGCTACAGCTTCTACGCCACCAAGAACCTCACCTGCGGCGAGGGAGGGGCGTTTGCGACCTCCGATCCCGACCTGGCCGCGCGGGTGCGCATGGTGGCCTTGCACGGCATGAGCAAGGGAGCGGCGGACCGCTACCACAAGCTGTACACGCATTACGACTTGGAGCGACTGGGTTGGAAGTGCAACCTGGACGACATCCATGCGGCCCTGCTCGTCGGCCAGATCGACCGGCTCGATTCCCTCTGGGAAAAGCGCCACGCCCTTTGGAAACGGTATGCGGACGCTTTCGACAGGCATCCCCGGTTGGGCCGCCCCGAGGTCGTCGGCAAATGCGCCCACCACCTCTACACCATCTGGACAGACCCTGCCCGCCGCGACGCCACGCTCCACGCCCTGCAGCAGCGCGGTATCGGCGTGGCCGTGAACTTCCGGGCCATCCACCTGCTGAGTTACTTCAAGGACACATTCGGCTTTGGGCGTGGGGACTTCCCCAATGCCGAGGCCATCGGCGACAGGACCATCACCCTGCCCTTCTACACGCAGCTGCGCGACGAGCAGGTGGACTATGTGATCGAGCAGGTCCTGGAAGTCACCGCTTCCAGCTAGCCGCCTCCTGTCCCTGTCAAGAAACGAAGGCCCCCTCCGGACGGACCGTCCGGAGGGGGCTTTTTCGGACGCGTCTATCCCTCGCCTATTCCTCGGTTTCCCCGATGGTGCGCACGCACACCAGCTTTTCCCAGCCGTAATAGGTGTTGACCGACTCCTTGCCGGACTTCTCGGTCACGCGCAAAAACTCCTCGCCCAGAAACAGGGTGGCCTGCTCATAGACCTTGCCCTCGTTGATCTGGATTTTGAGCCCCTTGCGCAGCTTGCGCGACAGCGTGCCGTGTACCGGCATGGACGCGTACTCGAACACTTTCTCCCAGGTGGCCTTGGTCATCGTTTTCTCCTTGGTAAGAAACGAACTGGCTCCTTTCTAGCACACCCCTGCACAAAAACCACACGTTTTTACAATTTTCGCAATTGACTTGCGGGGCGCGCCGGGGATGGACTCCGGGCCGGATGTGAGCTATTTCGCCCGGACAAAGAAAGACCACGCCAAGGAGCGAAACGCTATGGTTCTAATGGAAACCTCCATGGGCCTGATCACTATCGAGCTCTACCCCGACAAGGCCCCCGCCACCGTGGCCAACTTCCTCAAGTATGTGGACGACGGGTTCTACGAGGGCACCATCTTCCACAGGGTCATCGACAACTTCATGATCCAGGGTGGCGGCATGAACGTCACCATGAAGGAAAAGCCCACCAACGCCCCCGTGGTCAACGAGGCCGACAACGGCCTGGAGAACCTCACCGGCACCCTGGCCATGGCCCGCACCATGGACCCCCACAGCGCCACCGCCCAGTTCTTCATCAATGTGAACGACAACCACTTCCTGAACCACAAGTCCAAGACCCCCGATGGCTGGGGCTACTGCGTGTTCGGCAAGGTTGTGGACGGCATGGACGTGGTCAACAAGATCAAGAAGGTGCGCACCCGCCGGGCCGGATTCCACGACGACGTTCCCGTGGAGCCCGTGACCATCAACAGCGTCCTGCGCGAGGAATAGCCCCCGCTAGGAAAGCGACCGCGTCGACGCGGGCCGGACATCCCGACCCGCCGTTTCCTGACGACCACACCAGGGCGGCCCATCCGGTCACGACCGGAGAGGCCGCCCTGACAAACGCCAACGCCCCAAGGCTTACACACATGCCCAACGTCTATCTCATCGGCGCGGGACCCGGCGATCCGGGACTTCTCACCCTCAAGGCCAAGCGCGTGCTGGAGACCGCCGACGTGCTGGTCTACGACTACCTGGCCAACAAGGCCTTCCTGGACTTCCGACGCCCCGACGCCGAGGTGATCTACGTGGGCAAGAAGGGCGGGGACCACACCCTGCCCCAGGGCGACATCAACAAGCTCCTGGTCGCCAAGGCCAAGGAGGGCAAGGTGGTTGCCCGCCTCAAGGGCGGCGACCCCTACGTGTTCGGGCGCGGCGCTGAAGAGGCCGAGGAACTCCTGGAAGAGGGGCTCACCTTCGAGGTGATCCCCGGCGTGACCAGCGCCGTGGCCGCCCCGGCCTATGCGGGCATCCCCATCACCCACCGCAAGTTCGCCTCCTCCGTGAGCTTCATCACCGGCCACGAGGACCCCACCAAGGACGAGTCCGCCCACAACTGGCCCGCCCTGGCCCAGGCCGCGTCCACGCTCATCTTCTTCATGGGCGTCAAGAACCTGACCGACATCTCCCGCCGCCTCATCGACGGCGGCCGCGATCCCAAGACCCCGGCAGCCCTGGTGCGCTGGGGCACCACCTGCCGCCACCGCTCCATGGTCTCCACCCTGGAGGAGATCCCGGCCGAGGCCAAGCGCCAGGGCTTCAAGGCCCCGTCGCTTTTGGTGGTGGGCGAGGTGGTTGGGCTTCACGACAAGCTCAACTGGTTCGAAAAACGCCCGCTTCTGGGCAAGGGCGTGGTGGTCACCCGCTCGCGCGAGCAGGCCAGCGACCTGGTGCGCATCCTGGAGGACATGGGAGCCTGCACCTGGGAATACCCCACCATCGACGTGGCTCCCCTGGCCGACACCGCCCCGGTGCGCGAGGCCGTGGGCAGCCTCTCCTGCTTCGACTGGATGGTGTTCACCTCGGCCAACGGGGTCAAATATTTCTGGCACGAGCTTGCCGCCATGGGCCTGGACGCCCGGGCCATGGGGGGGCTCAAGGTGGCGGCCATCGGGCCCGCCACGGCCCAGGCCCTGCTCGACCGGGGCATCAAGGCCGACTTCGTTCCCGAGAAGTTCATCGCGGAGTCCGTGGTCGAAGGACTGCTCGCCCTCCAGATCGGCGGCAAGAAGGTGCTCATCCCCCGCGCTGCCCAGGCCCGCGAGGTGCTCCCCGAGGAGCTCACCCGCGCCGGTGCTCAGGTCACGGTGCTGCCGGTCTACGAGACGAAGCTGGCCCAGCAGGACCCGGACGAGGTGGTGGCGGCCATCGAGGAAGGCGAGATCCACTACCTCACCTTCACCAGCTCCTCCACGGTGGACAACTTCTTCGCCATGATCCCGACGGACAGGCTCGCCCCCCTGCGCTCCAAGGTGAAGATCGCCTGCATCGGCCCCATCACGGCGGCAACGCTGAAAAAGCATGGCTTCGAGCCGGATATCCAGCCTGAAGCGTACACCATCCCGGCCCTGGCCAAGGCTCTGGCCGACGCGGTGGTGCAGGGCTGATAGTGGCGCTGCCCATCGCCGTCCTGGTTTCGGGCTCCGGGTCCAACCTTCAGGCCCTCATCGACCGCATCGAGCAAGGGGCGCTCGATGCGCGCATCGCCCTGGTGCTCTCCAACAAGGAGGGCGCCTACGGCCTGGAGCGTGCCCGCAAGCACCGGCTGCCCCACGTCTGCATCCCCCACGCCGACTACCCGGACCGGGCCGAGTTCGACCGGGCCATGATCCGGGCCATCCGCAAGGCCGGGGGCGAGGCCGTGGTCATGGCCGGGTTCATGCGTATGATCACCGGCGAGTTCCTGAGAGCCTTCCCCGGAAAGGTGATCAACATCCACCCCGCCCTTCTGCCGAGCTTCCCCGGCGTGCACGGCCCGCGCGACGCCGCCGACTACGGCGTGGCCATCTCCGGTTGCACCGTGCATTTCGTGGACGAGATCATGGACCACGGCCCGGTGATCATCCAGGCTGCCGTGCCCGCCTATCCCGAGGATGACGGCCAGACCCTGGGCGGACGCATCCTGGCCTGCGAGCACCGTGTGCTGCCCCAGGCCGTGCAGTGGCTGGCCACCGACCGTCTGCGCCTGGAGGGCCGCAAGGTGCGGGTTCAGCCCGCGCCGGTGCCCAAGGCCGGGGAAGTTCCCGGCGCGCTGGTGAACCCCCCCCTGGAACTCGGCTTCTAGCCCTCTTCGCCCGGCTGTTGCCTGGGCCCTGCAGGCATTTCATCCAATCCCGCCGGACGCGGCGGAACGAATCCGCCCCCCTTCCCTTTGCGCGCGGCGTCGCGGCCAATGCCCGGTCGTGCTCCGGCGCAGCCGCTCCTGCGCGTGTTTTTGGATATTTCCGATGCCCCCGTAACCTTGTCCGCATCCGGTCTCGACAAGTATGCAGGATTTCCACTTGACAGCCATTAGGCGTCTAATTATTTGCCAGCTAACGTTTGGAGGCTCACCATGATTCTCAAGGAATTGCCCAGTTACCAGACCCTGCTTGAAAAGGCCGCCCGCTACCCCACCATGGACCTCCTGGTGACGGAAGCATACCTGCACGTGTTGCGCACCGGCACCATCCTGCACCACAACGCCGAGCGCAGGCTCGGCAAGCTGGGGCTGTCATACGGCCGGTTCATGATCCTGTGCCTCTTGAGCCGCGAAAACGAGCCCGTGCCCGTGTGCAAGCTGGCCGAGATGGCCGGCGTCACCACCCCCACGGTCTCGGCCGTGCTCTCGGGCATGGTCCGCGACGGGCTGGTCAGGCGGGAGGAGTCCCCCGAGGACCGCCGCGTGGTGCGCATCGGGCTGACGCAGGAAGGCCAGAAGGTGCTCGACAACGTTTTGCCGGACCTGTTCCTGGCCCAGTCCGACGTCATGTCCGGGCTCACCCAGGACGAACTCAGAACGCTCATCACCCTCTTATCGAAAGTCCGGCTCGATGCCGGGCAATGCGCCGAGGAGATCCCGAAGTGAAGGAAGAAGTACGCAGCTCGGCAGTGAATCCCCGCAACGGCGGCGCCGCCCGCAAACCCCGCAAGCCGGCGGCCGCCGTGGCCGCGATCCTGGCCCTGGCAGCCCTGGCGGTCGCCGGGTTCTGGTGGTGGCAGGCACGGGCCTTCGAAACCACCGACGACGCGTTCATCGCCGGGCACGTCACCTCCGTGGCCCCTCAGGTGGCCGGGCGGGTGCTTACGGTCCTCGTGGAGGACAACCGGCGCGTGGCCCCTGGCGACGTGCTCATCAAGCTGGACAAGGCCACCTTCCAGGTGAAGCTGGATCAGGCCCTTGCCAACCTGAACGAGGCCGAGCAGAAGCTCCAGGAGGCCCGCTCCCAGCACCAGGTCGCCCTGGCCGCAGCCGACCAGGCCAAGGCCGACGAAGCCTCCGCCCAGGCCCAGGCGGGCAACGCGGCCACCGACCTGGCCCGCTACAACCAGCTCGTGCACACCGGAGCCGTGTCCCAGCAGGCCCGCGACAACGCCGACACCCTGTCGCGCACCACCTCCGCCTCCTTGCAGTCCTCGCGCAAGCGCGTGGCCGCGGCCGAGGCCCAGGCCGCCCTGGCGGCCACCCAGATCCAGACCTCCCAGGCGGGCGTGGAAAAGAACAAGGCCGCCGTGGAGCAGGCCAAGCTCGACCTGGCCTACTGCGAGATCACCTCCGTGGTGGGCGGACGCGTCACCAAGAAGGCCGTGGAACCCGGCGACTACGTGCAGGTGGGACAGTCCGTCCTCTCCGTGGTGCAGGACGACATCTGGGTGGTGGCCAACTTCAAGGAGACGCAGCTGAGCGGCATGCTGCCCGGACAAATCGTGGACCTGGTGGTGGACGCCTACCCCGGCCACGCCTTCAAGGGCCACGTGGACAGCATCCAGGCCGGCACCGGCGCGGCCTTCAGCCTGCTGCCGCCCCAGAACGCCACGGGCAACTACGTGAAGGTGGTACAGCGCGTGCCCGTGAAGATCGTCTTCGACCTGGCCTCCGCCGAAGCCGGCATGCACCTGGCCCCCGGCATGTCCGTGGTCCCCAAGGTCAAAGTGCGGTGACGCCATGAGCCAGACCGCGCAACCCTGGCGCCCTTCCGTGAACCTGTGGGTCATCGCCATGTCGGTGATGCTGCCCACGATCATGGAGGTGCTGGATACGACCATGGCCAACGTGGCCCTGCCCCACATGGCCGGAAACCTCTCGGCCAGCGAGGACGAGGCCACCTGGGTGCTCACCAGCTACCTGGTGTCCAACGCCATCGTGCTGCCCATGACCGGATGGCTTTCCGTGCGCATGGGCCGCAAACGCTTCCTCTTGACCTGCGTGGTGCTCTTCACCATGGCCTCGGCCATGTGCGGAGCCGCCACCAGCATGCCCATGCTGATCCTTGCCCGCATCCTCCAGGGCGCGGCTGGCGGAGCGCTGCAGCCGCTGTCCCAGTCCATCCTCATGGAGAGCGCCCCGCCCGAGAAGCGCGGCGTGGCCATGGCCATCTTCGGCCTGGGCGTCGTCGTGGCGCCGGTCATCGGGCCCACGCTCGGCGGCTGGGTCACGGACAACTACTCCTGGCGCTGGATGTTCTACATCAACCTGCCCGTGGGCGTGCTGGCCTACCTTATGTGCCAGACCTTCGTGGAAGACCCCCCGTACCTGGCCGAGGCCCGCAAGCGCATGGCCAGCGTGGATTACATCGGCTTCGCCATCATGGCCGTGTGGCTGACCACCCTCCAGATCGTGCTGGACAAGGGCCAGCGCGAGGACTGGTTCGAGGCCCCCTGGATCCTCTGGTTCTCGGTGCTCTCGGCCGTATCCATGCTGGCCTTCATCGTCTGGGAGCTCAAGGCCGAGCACCCCATCGTCAACCTGCGCGTGTTCAAAAACGCCAACTTCGCCACGGGCACGGCCATGATGACCCTCTTGGGCATGGTGCTCTACGCCACCATCACCCTGCAGCCGCTCTTCCTCCAGGGCCTCATGGGCTACTCCGCCCTGGACAGCGGCCTGGCGCTCAGCCCGCGCGGCATCGGGGCCATCATCTCCATGATGATCGTGGGCAAGTTGATCGGCAAGGTGGACAGCCGCATCCTCATCGGCATCGGCTTCACCATCCTGGCGGCCACGTCGCTGCACTTCGCGGGCATCAACCTGGACATCACCTCCGCCCATATCGCCTGGCCCAACGTCATCATGGGCCTCTCGCTGGGGCTCATCTTCGTGCCCCTGACCACCACGGCCATGGGCGGGCTCCCCGTGGAGCAGATGGGCAACGCCTCGGGCATCTTCAACCTCATGCGCAACATCGGCGGCGGCGTGGGCATCTCCATCGTCACCACCATGATCTCCCGGGACGCCCAGACCCACCAGAACATCCTGTGCGCCAACATGGCCCCCACGAACCCCGTCTTCCAGCAGTACCTGCACAGCATAACCGCCTTCATGGCCCAGAGCTGCGACCCCGTGCTGGCCAAGGCCAAGGCCCTGGGCGTGCTCCAGGGCCTCCTGGGGCAGCAGGCCGCCCTCATGGCCTATATCGACAACTTCCGGCTGTTGGGGATAATCAGCATCATCTGCATCCCCGGCGTGCTCATCCTGCGGCGAGCCGCCAAGCCCGCCGCCGACGTCCCGATGCACTAGATCCCAACGACTCAACCGCCAAGAACGGAGGCTACGAATTATGGATATGGCCGCTCTTCGCAAGAAGGCCCGGGAAGAGATGAAAGGATACTGCCGGGTGTGCCCGGTCTGCGACGGACGCGCCTGCGCCGGAGAAGTGCCCGGCATGGGCGGGGCGGGCTCCGGCTCGGCCTTCTTCGCCAACCTTGAGGCCCTCAAGGCCTGGCGGCTCAACATGCGCACCATCCACGGCGTCAAGGAGGCCGACACCACCGTCAGCCTCTTCGGCAAGACCCTCTCCATGCCCATCCTGGCCGCGCCCATGACCGGCGTGGTCTACAACATGGGCGGCAGGCTCGCCGAGGACGTCTACAGCGAAATCATCATCGCCGGCTGCGAGGCCGCCGGAACCATGGGCATGTGCGGCGACGGAGCCGACCCAGCCATGTACGCCGGAGGAATCAAGGCCATCGCCGCCCACAACGGCCACGGCGTGCCCTTCATCAAGCCCCGCGCCCAGGACGCCGTGCTCTCCCTCATCCGCGACGCCGAGGAAGCCAAGGCCGTGGCCGTGGGCATGGACATCGACGGAGCCGGACTGATCACCATGGCCCTCAAGGGCCAGCCCGTCGGTCCCAAGACCTTCGTGGAGCTCAAGGAACTGGCCGCCTCCACAAACCTGCCCTTCATCGTCAAGGGCGTCATGACCCCCGACGAGGCCCAACTGGCCGTCAGCGCCGGAGCCGCCGCCATCGTGGTCTCCAACCACGGAGGACGCGTGCTCGACCACACCCCCGGGGCGGCCGAAGTGCTGCCCGCCATCGCCGCCAAGGTGAAGGGCCGGGCCGTGATCCTGGCCGACGGCGGGGTGCGCACCGGCGCCGACGTGCTGAAGCTCCTGGCCCTGGGAGCCGACTCCGCCCTGGTGGGACGCCCCATGGCCGTGGCCGCCTTCGGAGGCGGCGTGGAGGGCGTGGCCGCCTGGCTCGGCAAGATGCAGGGCGAGCTGGTGTCGGCGATGCTGCTCACCGGCACCGCCAGCGTCAGGGAAGTGTCGCCGGATATCCTGGCCGCCCGCCCGTAACCGGGCACGGACACATCGCGAGGCTGCCGGGGCGGGGAACCGACCCCGGCAGCCTTTTCCCGTGCGAACCGGAATTTTGAACCGCGCGTCTCGGAGGGCTCATGTATCTGCCGGAAATCTTTCGTGAAGACCGTCTGGAAGTGCTGCACGCCCTGATGCGCGCCCATCCCCTGGCCACTCTCGTCACCGCCGGTTCCGGCGGCCTTTTGGCGAACCTGGCACCCTTCCTCGTCGCCGTGGACGGGGCCAAGGGCACCCTACGCGCCCATATCGCGAAAGCCAACGACCAGGTGAACGCCCTGCGCGAGGGATGCGAGGCCCTGGTGGTTTTCCAGGGCCCGCACGCCCCCATCACTCCGTCGTGGTATCCTTCCAAGGCCGAGCACGGGAAAGTGGTCCCGACCTGGAACTACGCCGTGGTCCAGGCGCGCGGCCGGGCGCGGGTCATCGATGAGCCCTCCTGGCTGCGCGGGCAGGTGGAAGCCCTCACCGACAGCCAGGAAAGCCGGCGGACGGCCCCGTGGCATGTTTCCGACGCGCCCGGGGAGTTCATCGCCACCATGCTCAAAGGAATCGTGGGGGTCGAGATTGTGGTCGATCATATCGAAGGCAAGTGGAAGGTGAGCCAGAACCGCCCGGAGCCGGACCGCCGGGGCGTGGCCGAGGGCCTTCGCCGCGAGAACGCGGACGAGGACATGGCGCGTCTCGTCGAGCAGCGCATCGGATAAGAAAAGATGCCTCCGGGGTGCGGGGGGGGGGGCCGCCCCCCCCCCCCCCCCCCCCCCCCCCCCGGGGTATGCGGGGGGGCGCCCCCGGCCACCCGCGTTTTGTTTTAGCGGTTGCTGTGGCGGGTGGGGTCGCCCCCTGCTCGACAAAAAAATCGTGCCGGGGGGGGGGGGGGGCCCCCCCCCCCCCCCCGGACCCCGGCTTATCGCTTCGCGGGATATGCGAGGGCGCGCCCGGCGAAAGCGTCTTTTGGTTGAACGCATTGACCCGAGGAACGATCAACGCCATGTCCGGACGCCTCCCCCGCACTTTCGCCTCCTTCTTGCTGCTCGCTCTCATGCTGATCGCGGGCGCCGGAGCCTCCCGCGCACAGCAGCCCGCATCTCCCCTCCAGAAAATCGCTGAGCTGGAACGCCAGCACGGCGGCCGCCTGGGCGTGGCCATGCTGGACACGCGCGACGGATCGCTCGTGTCCTACCGGGGCGGCGAGCGTTTCCCCTTTTGCAGCACGTTCAAGATCATTCTTGTCGCGAAGATTCTCCACCAGAGCGTCGAGGACCCCAAGCTCCTCGACAAGCGTTTTCGGATAACGGGCCTGGACATCGAGAAATACGCCCCCATCGTGTCCAAGCAGATCGGCGAGGAGATGACCGTCTCGGACCTGTGCGGCGCAGCCATCATGTACAGCGACAACGCCGCGACCAATATCCTGATGCGCCATTTCGGCGGCCCGGAAGCCGTCACGGCGTTCGCCAGGGGCCTGGGGGACGACGCTTTCCGCCTGGACAGGCGGGAGCCCGAACTCAACACCGCCATCACCGGCGATCCGAGGGACACCAGCACGCCCGACAGCATGGCCAACGCCATCCGCAGCTTGTTTTTTGGGAATGTCCTTCCCAAAATACAGCAGGATATTCTTATGCACTGGCTGCTGAACAATACGACGGGCAACCAGCGCATCCGCGCCGGGATTCCCTCCGGCTGGGTCGTGGGCGACAAGACGGGCACGGGGGATTACGGCACGACGAACGACGTCGCCGTGTTCTGGCCCGACGGCGGAGGCGCGGTCATCCTGGCCGTGTATTACACCCAGGACGGCAAGGACGCGAAAGCGAAGAACGAGATCATCGCTTCCGCCGCAAGGATTTTGACGCATCGGGATTGATCTTCCGCTCCCCCCGGCAGCGCGTTTTTCTCAAGCGCTTTGTGCCAGGCCCCGACGCCCTGGAATTCTCCACAAATAAAGGCAGGAAGCGCGGCCTTGCGCGCTTCCTGCCTTCTTTCGCATCTTGTCCGGCTTCACATCACCCGACGCGAAGCAACTGGGGATTCCAAAGGGACTGGTCCCTTTGGCCGCCGGAGGCATCTTCCTCTTCAGCCTCCCCTGCCGCCTGAAGCGCCTCCCTCTTCTCTTACTCTTCTACTGTCCCAGATACCCCGCGATCATGGCATCGTAGGCTGAGGTGGCCTTGAAGGTCTCCACGGCCATTTTGTGCCGCAGGGGCAGGGTCGCCTTCATGCCGTTGGCCTTCAGTTCGGCCACGATGGCCTCGTAATGGACCGGGGACGGCACGACCAGGATGCTGTGGAAGTTCTTGGCGGAGGCCCGGAGCATGGTGGGGCCGCCGATGTCAATCTGTTCTACGGCGTCCTTGAGGGAGGCTTTGGCCTGTGCGGCCTTGGCGAAGTCGTAGAGGTTGACGCAGATGAGGTCGAAGGGCTTGAGTTTGAAGGACTCAAGGGTGGAGAGGTGTTCGGGATTGTCCTTGTCGGCCAGGATGCCCGCGTGGATGTTGGGGTGCAGGGTTTTTACCCGGCCGCCCAGCATTTCGGGGAATCCCGTGACCTGGTCCACGGCCGTGACGGGAAGCCCCGCGTCGGTCATGGCCTTCTTGGTGCCGCCGGTGGAGACAAGCTCCACGCCGTTTTCGTGCAGGAATGCGGCGAACCCGGCCAGTCCGGACTTGTCCGTGACCGAGAGAATGGCCCTGCGAATGGGCAATAGATCCATGGCTGCCTCGCTTGTTTTGGCTTGGCAGTGCCAAAATAGCCCGCGCTTGGCAACCCGGTTCCGTCATCTCCCGCCCGTCTTGATTTGATTCCCGGTCCGGCCGCCGGGAGCGGTACCGGACCGGGAACCAATGGGGGAGGGGAGATTCGTCGAAAAATTGTTCCGGAGCGCGCTTTAAGCCGCTTTGGCTTCCAGGTGGTCCTTGAGTTCCACGGCGCAGGCATGGGCCGGGTCGTGCTCGAGGATACGGTCCAACTGGGCCTTGGCGTCGCCTTCGCGTCCGGCGGCCACCAGGCATCCCGCCAGGGAGTACCTCATGTCGTGCTTCAGGGGCTCGATGGACAGGTAGTTCTCCAGATGGGGAACCACTTCGCCCAGGCGTCCCGTGGCCTGGCCGATCCTGATGATGCTGTAGAGCGCCACCATGTTCTCGGGGTTGTGGTCCAGAGCCTGCGAGAAGTGGCTGAAGGCCGCGTCGTGCTCGCCGCGTTCCATCTCGATCAGGGCCATGCCCGACAGCGACTTGTCGCTGGCCTCGACGTTGGCCGCCTTGCGGTAGAAGCTGAAGGCGTCGTCCAGGTTGCCCCGGTGCACGCAGATGGTGGCCAGCCCCAGGTAGGGCTCGGGATGGACTCCATTGGAGCTCATGGCCTTACGGTAATACTCTTCGGCTTTGTCCAGGTCGCCCATGAACAAGTAGCACTCGCCCAGTTCCTTGTTGATTTCGTAGTCCAGATGACCGCTCATGACTGTCCCCTCCGGTGATGGACGCCTCGCCAAAACCTTCTCCCGGGCGTGGCGTCCTGTCGATTCTCCCAAGCCGGGATGGCCGTCCTGGCCTCCCGCCTCCCCTTCCGCAACCGGTGTCCGACGAATGTCCCTCCCGGGGACCGGCACACCGGCGAGATCACCCAAGCAATCTGCGTGCCAACCGCCGGGACAGGCAAATTCCTCCGACGGGCAGGCAACCATAATAAGAGGAGCACGCCGCATGCCAGGTTACGCCATTTTGGATGTTTTTCTTACATTCCGGATGGTTAATCATTTGGAACGGGAGTTGCTATGAGATGGGCCGGGGCGGCCTCCCGCCGAGCGAAGAGAGCCCGGCAAAATCAGCCGCCGCCCAAGGAGCCACGCCATGACGGACATCTACGGAGCCAACGCGAACTTGATCGCCAAGGTCATGGATCTGCGCCTGGAGCGTCAAAACCTCGTCATGTCCAATTTGGCCAACATCAACATACCCGGGTACAAGGCCCGCTCCCTGGATTTCGAATCCGACCTCCAGAACGCCATCGGCACCGCCGACCTGCGCAGCGGCATGACCCGGACCAACGGAAAGCACGTTCCCGGCACCTACGACGCCTCGGACTACCAGGGCGACGTGGTCAAGGAATTCAAGCCCCGCACCATCTACGGGGCCGACGCCGTGGACATGGACAAGGAAATGTCCACCATGGCCAAGAACTCCCTGATGTACAACGCGCTGACCACGGTGATGAAGTCCAACTTCGACGGCATCTCCAAGATCATCGCGGAAGGAGGCAAGTAATCATGGACTTCATGACAGCCCTCGACATCGGTGGCTCGGCCCTCTCGGCCCAGCGCACCTACATGAACGTCATTTCCATGAACCTGGCCAACGCCAAGACCACGCGCACCGCCAACGGGCAGGGGCCCTACCAGCGCAAGTCCGTGGCCCTGGAGTCCACCCCTGCGACTCCCTTCGGCAAGGCCATGGACTCCGCCCTCTCCCAGGAACTCCAGGGAGTGCGCGTCACGGGCATCGTCAACGACAACCGCCCCACCAAGCAGGTCTACGAGCCCGGCCATCCCGACGCCGACGCCAACGGCTTCGTTCAATATCCCGACATCAATGTGGTCGAGGAAATGACCAACATGATCCAGGCCTCGCGCGGCTACGAAGCCAACACCACCACCATCAGCACCATCAAGGCCATGTACAACAAGGCCCTTGAGATCGGACGCTAGGAGACTCGCCATGGCCATCAGTCCAATCGGCATCAACGCCTACCGCGCCGCCATGGGCCAGAACACTCTGGGCACCACGGGCGCCCAGGGCGTGCAGCAGAAAGTGGCCGAGGCCTTCGGCACCTCGGGCAGCCACAAGACCAACTTCGTGGATTCGCTCAAGAGCTCCCTGGCCGACGTCAACGCCGAACAGATCAAGAAGGACCAGATGGTGTCCTCCTTCACCACCGGCGAGAACCAGAACGTCCACGAACTCATGATCCAGCTGCAGAAGGCCGGCCTGGCCATGTCCATGACCTCCACCGTGCGCAACAAGGTCATGGATATGTACAAGGAACTGGTCAAGATGCCTTTCTAGGCGCTAAACGATAGGAGCCTTCCATGCCCGCTCTGCTCAAATCGCTCTGGGATCAGGCCACCCGTTTCTGGTCCGCCCGCACCATGGCCCAGCGTATCCTGTTCGCCGGAGTCGCCGTCTCGGTGGTCGCCGCCTTCGTGCTGATGGTCCTGTGGTTCAACCAGCCCGACTACAAGGTGCTCTTCACCAAGCTGGCCCAGGACGACGCCAACCGCGTCATGGAAATGCTCAAGGCGAACAAGACGCCCTTCAAGCTCGAGGACGGCGGCCAGACCATCCTGGTCCCGGCCGACCAGGTGAGCGAGACCCGCATCAAGGTGGCTGGCGAAGGCAAGCTGCGCGGCGCGGGCCTGGGCTATGAGATTTTCGACGAGACCAAGGTGGGCCAGACCGACTTCGTGCAGCGCATCAACTACCAGCGAGCCCTGCAGGGCGAGCTGGCGCGCACCATTTCGGAATTCCCCGCCGTGGACAAGGCCCGGGTGCACCTGGTGCTGCCCGCCAAGAGCCTCTTCATCGAGGAGCAGCGCAAGTCCAGCGCCTCGGTGGTGCTGACGCTTAAGCCCGGGGCCAAGCTCGAGCAGAAGCAGATTCAGGGCATCGTCAACTTCGTGGCCATGAGCGTGGAAGGCCTGGACCCCAGCCGCGTCACCATCACCGACACCGCGGGCAAGATCGTCTACCAGGCCAAGGACGGCGGGAGCATCGACGGCCTCACCAATACCCAGTTCGACTTCCGCAACAACTACCAGCAGAACATCGAACGCAAGATCGAGGAACTGCTCACCCCCATCGTGGGCGGCGGCAAGTCCATCGCCAAGGTGTCGGCCAGCCTGGACTTCTCCCAGCGCGTCACCAAGCGCCAGAGCTTTGACCCCAACAAGACCGTGGTGCGCTCCGAGACCCGCGAGGAATCCTCCACCAACCAGAAGGCCAACGTGGACGGCTCCGTGCCTGAGACCAACTTCCGGGGTGACGGCTTCTCCGGCACCCAGAACAAGGTCGACCAGTCTCAGGAAAAGCGCATCACCAACTACGAGATCGACGCCGAGCAGCAGGAGATCGTGGCCCCTTCCGGGGAGTTGCAGCGCCTCTCCGTCGCGGTTATCGTGGACTACATTCAGGATCCGAACAGCAAGGAACCCAAGTTCATCCCCAGGCCCGCCGAAGAGATCGAGCGCATCAAGCAGGCCGTATCCAGCGCGGTGGGCATCGATCTCAAGCGCGGCGACACCATCGAGGTGAGCTCCATGTCCTTCGGCGAGCGCGAGCTGATGGCCGAGCCGAGCCTCACCCAGAACATGCTGGAATACGCCCAGCGCCTGGGCAAGCCCTTCCTGAACGGCCTCCTGGTGTTCCTCTTCCTGCTCCTGGTGGTGCGCCCGGTGGTCATGGCCCTCATCCGCCCCCGCGTCACTCGCGAGGAGATCGAGCAGCTCAACCGCCTGCCCGAGGCCGAACGGCGCATCGCCCTGGCCGAGCCCGAAGAGGACGAGTCGGAACTGCTGGAAATCTCGAAGCGGCTGGAGAACGCCAAGGTTCTGGCGCAGCAGCTCTTCGAGACCAACACCGAACAGGCCATCCAGATCCTTCGAGGATGGCTCAAGCAGGAGGCTGCGTAAGCCATGGCCCTGACCGGACCGCAAAAGACCGCCGTGCTCTGCCTGGCGCTCGGCGACAAATTCTGCTCCGAGGTGTTCAAACGCATGGACAGGGGCGAGATCGCCCGCATCTCCAAGGCCATGCTGGAAATCGACACCATCGAGAAGGAAGGCGTCGAAGAGGTGCTCAAGGAGTTCAACGAGACGATGCAGTTCGGTCAGGAGTTGCTGGTGGGCGGCCCGGACACGGTCAAGCGCATGCTCTCCAAGGCGCTGGACTCCGACACCGCCAAGTACATCATGGATTCGCTGGAGATCGCCTCCGGGCCCACTCCCTTCCAGGAGCTGGAAAACGTCTCCCCGCGCATCCTGGCCCAGATACTCAGAAGCGAACACCCGCAGACCCTGGCCCTCATCCTGGGGCACCTGCATCCCGACCAGGCCGCGGAGCTGCTCCAGAACCTGCCCTCGGGCGTGCGGGCCGAAGTGCTCATGCGCCTGGCGCGCCTGGAGGCCGTGGCCGAGGAGATGCTCCTGGAAGTGGACAAGGTGCTGCAAAACCAGCTCATCGCCATGGGTGGAAAAGAAGGCAAGAAGGTGGGCGGCGTCACGGCGGTGGCCGAAATCCTCAACGCGGTGGACCGCGCGACCGAAGAAGAGGTCCTCTCCGAAATCGAAGAGGAATCGGCGCAGATGGCCGAGGACATCCGCAACCTCATGTTCGTGTTCGAGGACGTCAAGGCCCTGGACGACCGCTCCATCCGTGAACTGCTCAAGGAAGTCTCCAACGAGGAGCTCACCCAGGCCCTCAAGGGCGCCTCCGACGACCTCAAGGAGAAGTTCTTCAAGAACCTCTCCGAGCGCGCCGCCACCATGATCAAGGAAGACCTGGAGATCATGGGGCCCGTGCGCCTGGCCGACGTGGAGGCCGCGCAGCAGAACGTGGTCAAGACCGTGAGAAGACTGGAGGCCGAAGGCAAGATCGCCATCGGCCGAGGCGGCGGCGATGTCTTCATCTAGCATGGATACAAATTCCGGCGGCTTCCTGCCCGGCAACGCCCGGGTGGTCATGGGCATCGGCACGGCCGGGCCCTCCGAGATGACCGTCCACGAGATCGAGGGCATCAAGACCCAGACCCTGGACGAGCAGACCGAACTGGCCTTCTGGGCCAGGGTCCGGGCCAAGGCCCAGGCCAAGGCCAAGGAAATCCTCAACCAGGCCATGGCCGACGCCGAAGCCATCCGCGAACAGGCCCGCCAGGAGGGCCTGCAGCAGGGCCTGGCCGACTCCCGCCAGGCCTGCGAGGCCGAACTCTCGGCTATGGGCGGGTCGCTGGCCGTCATGCTCCAGGGGCTCGAGGCCGACCGCGCCAACCTTTGGGCCCGGCACCGCCAGGAATTCGCCGCGCTTCTCAGGCTGGCCGTGGAAAAGACCCTGCACACAGAACTGGGCGAACGCCGCCAGGAGGTGCTCGGCAACCTCATGGACCAGGCCATCGAACTGCTCGACACCCGCCAGGGCTTCACCGTGCTGGTGAACCCCGACGACGAGCAAGTCGTGGGAGTGCTCCTGGAAGAGGCCAAGAAGGCCCACCCAAGCTTGGGCGCGTGGCGCATCAAGACCGATCCGGCCATGACCCCGGGCGGCATCCGCCTCGAATCCGAAGCGGGGATGGTGGACAACACCCTGGACACCCGCTTTGAACAGATTTCCGACCTTCTGAGCCGCGTCGAATTCAACGAGGGCCAGCCATGAGCCTGGACGCCAACGCCTGCGTCACCCTGCTCTCGGAGCTCGACCCCGTGCGCACCTACGGCAAGGTGAGCAAGGTGGTGGGCCTCATCGCCGAGGGCAAGGGCATCAAGGCCCCCCTGGGCGCGGTCTGCCGCCTCATGGGCGAAGGCGGCGCGGACGACAAGGGCGTGCCCGCCGAGGTGGTGGGGTTCCGCGACGACGCCTGCCTGCTCATGCCCTACGGCGACCTGCGCGGCGTGAGCCAGGGGTGCCTGATCCAGAACACCGCCACCCCGCCGCTTTTGCCCGTGGGCCAGCGCTTCCTGGGCCGGGTCATCGACGCCTTCGGCAACCCCATCGACAACAAGGGCCCGCTGGACCCCAGGCGCTACTACCCGCTCTACGGCGACCCGCCCGCCCCCCTGGACCGCCCCCGCATCACCGAACCCATGGACGTGGGCGTGCGCGCCATCAACGGTCTGCTCACCCTGGGCAAGGGCCAGAGGGTCGGCATCATGGCCGGGTCCGGCGTCGGCAAGTCGACGCTCATGGGCATGATCGCCCGCAACACCAAGGCCGACGTCAACGTCATCGGCCTCATCGGCGAACGCGGTCGTGAGGTGCTGGAATTCATCGAGAAAGATTTAGGACCCGAGGGCCTGGCCCGCTCTGTCCTGGTGGTGGCCACCTCGGACCAGAGCCCCCTGGTGCGCATGCGCGCCGCCTACGCGGCCACGGCCATGGCCGAATTCTTCCGCGACCAGGGCAACGACGTCATTTTGATGATGGACTCCGTCACCCGCTTCGCCATGGCCGGGCGCGAAGTCGGACTGGCCGCCGGCGAGCCCCCGACGACCCGGGGATACACGCCGTCGGTGTTCGCGCACCTGCCGAAGCTTTTGGAGCGCGCGGGCAGGAACACGGTGGGATCGATCACCGGAATCTACACGGTGCTGGTCGACGGCGACGACTTCAACGAGCCCATCGCCGACTCCACCCGCTCCATCCTGGACGGGCACATCGTGCTCACCCGAGACCTGGCCGACCAGGGACACTTCCCGGCCATCGACGTGCTCCGGAGCATCAGCCGTTTGAGAAGCGACGTCACCCCCAAGGAAGCCCTCATGGCCGGACGGGCGTTTCTTCGCATGCTCGCCACATACAAACGCGTGGAAGACATGGTGAACATCGGAGCCTACCAGGCCGGGGCCAACCCCGACATCGACCAGGCCCTGCAGATGATCGGCCCCATGAGGAACTACCTGCAGCAGCAGGTCAGCGAATCGGAGACGTTGGAAGGGAGCTTCGCCACGCTGCAGGCCATGACGGGGACGTGAGGGCAGAAGAGTAAGAGAAGATCCTCCGGCGGCCAAAGGAACTTCGTTCCTTTGGAATCCTTTCCAGCTTCGCATCGGCCGATGCGAATCCAGCCGAAAGAGAAAGATGACGGGAAGCGCGCAAAGTCGCGCTCTCCGCGCGTCCTTGCCTGCCGCGCCCGGCCGGGGTATCCATCCCGTATCACTCCCGAACGAGGTGCAGCACCCCATGCCGACCTACCGCGTCCGCTATGTCAGCGGTCCCAACATGAAGCTCGAAGTCACGCAGTGGGAAGAAATCCAGGCCGGTTCCATCGAAGCGGCCCTGGCCACGAAGAGTTCCTGGCCGGTGGAGACCAGCATGCACTTCACCAGCGCATGGGCCAAGAACCCAGGCACCAGCCTCTACCACGTGGACGCCTGGGAAGCCGAATTGGTGGGCTAGCGCCGCAATCCGGCAGAATAACTTTCGAAGGCGCAGGCTCGGGACGCCCCGCCGATTGCGCTGCTCCATGCAGGCGGGAAGCGCCTATTCGGGGTACAGGGTCCGGCAGTAGCGCTGGCACCAGTCATTGCCCGCCGCGGCGGCCCCGGCGCAGCCTCCCAGCGTGTGCGCCGCGCCCAGTTGGGCGCGCACCTGGGCGCATCCGTCCAGGCACGGCTTGAGCCCTGCCTGGGGCTTGCCCACCACCTGGAGATACGTGTCGCACATGGCCACGCTGTCGCAACCGGCGCGCCGCTTGTCGGCCGAATGACAGAAGCCCAGGAACTCCGAATCGGTCATGGGGCCGCGCGCCGCGCACCCTCCGAGCACCGACGCGGCCAGCATCAGGCCCGCGATTTTCACTGCAAGCTGCATAACCTGTCGTATCTCCCTCAAGATGATTTGCTGCGAGGGTCGCACAGAACCCTCCGGCCCGTCCACCCGCATCGGCACCGGGTCCCGCGCTTTCCTCTCAATTTCTCTCCCGGAGCGCCCCCCCTGAAACGCCCGTCCGCCTTGCTCCAGCCACGCCCTTGCGCTATGAGGGTGGTCCAAATCATCCACGGAGGATCGCCATGCTCAAGGCCATCACCGAGCGCGTCAGCTGGGCCGGAAAAGTCGACTGGGAACTGCGCCGTTTCCATGGCGAGGAATACAGCACCCACCACGGCTCGTCCTACAACTCCTATCTCGTGCGGGGCGAGAAGACCGCGCTCATCGAGACGGTGTGGTCCCCCTTCGCGAGCGAATTCGTGGAAAACCTGGCCCGCGCCGGCGTGCTCGATTCCATCGACTTCCTGGTGGCCAACCATGCCGAGCCCGACCATAGCGGCGCCATGCCCGAACTGCTGCGCGCCCGGCCGGGACTCCCCGTCTACTGCACGGCCAACGGCGTGAAGTCGCTCAAGGGCACCTACCACCAGGACTGGAACTTCCAGGTGGTCAAGACCGGCGACACCCTGGACCTGGGAGCCGGGCTTGCCCTCACCTTCGTGGAGGCCCCCATGCTCCACTGGCCCGACACCATGTTCTGCTACCTCTCCGGGGAGAACATCCTGTTCTCCAACGATGCCTTCGGCCAGCACCTGGCCTGCGAGACCCTCTTCAACGACACCGTGGACGAATGCGAGCTCTTCCAGGAAGCCATCAAGTACTACGCCAACATCCTGACTCCCTTCAGCAGACTGGTGACGAAAAAGATCAATGACGTGCTGGCCCTCAAGCTCCCCGTGTCCATGATCTGCCCCAGCCACGGCGTCATCTGGCGCAAGGACCCGCTGCGCATCGTGGAGGCCTATCTCAAGTGGGCCGACGACTACCAGGAGGACCAGGCCGTGGTGGTCTACGACACCATGTGGAACGCCACCCGCCATATGGCCGAGGGCATCGCCCAGGGCATGCGCGACGCCCGCCCATCCATGACCGTGAAGTGCCTGAACGCCGCCAAGGCCGACGTCAACGACCTGATCACCGAGGTTTTCAAGTCCAAGGCCGTGGCTGTGGGATCGCCCACCTTCAACCGGGGCATCCTGCGCAGCGTCGCCGCCGTGCTCGAGGAGATGCGCGGGCTCGGATTCAAGAAGAAGAAGGGCGCGGCCTTCGGCTCCTACGGCTGGAGCGGCGAATCGGTGAAGATGATCGAGGAGGGCCTGTCCGGGGCCGGATTCGAGCTGGCCGCCCCGGGGCTCAAGCTCTCCTGGCAGCCCGACGGGTCCGGCCTGGAGCAGTGCCTGGCCTTCGGCCGGGAGCTGGCCGGGAACCTGGGCTGACACAGGGATCGACGTCGGGGACGAACCTCAATCCGGACGTCGGCCCGAGATCCGAAGCGTCACGCGTGGCGCGGCCAGGCAAGGCGTCACGCCTTGGCAAGCCGCGCCCGCACGTCCTCGATCAGGCGCGTGAGCCCTTCCACGTCGCCGTACTCCTTGGAGTAGGCTTCCAGCAGGGGCACCAAGTAGGAGTAGTTGCGCTGGATGAAATAGTAGTCGTAAAGGCGCGCGGCCATGTAATCGAGCAGGAACCGGATAGTCACTTCCTCCGGCCGCTCGGCCTTGCGCCGTTTCCAGGACGGAAACTCGTACAGCCACTTGAGGGTTTCCTCGTCGATGCTGTCGAGTTCCCATTGTATGAGGGTTTCGCTGCCCATCGCCATCTGCTTCGCGGTTTCATGTGCGGGCCGGAAAACACGCCCGGCCAAGTGATAGCCGCTGGAAGCCTTTGCGCGCAAGCGTTTCCGAAAATTTCGAATACGACCGGAATGGGAGGCTTGCCCTGCCGGTGCCATGGCGGATTTCATCCGACAATGATAGCGTTGCGGTCGAACCGCAATCCAAGGAGACGTTTCGATGCATTGGTCCCCGCCGGTCCTCTGGGCGCTCATCGGGCTCGGGTTCATCGCCCTGGAGGCGATCCTGCCCGGATTCGTCATCATGTTCTTCGGCCTGGGCGCGCTGATAACGGCCCTGGCCGCCTGGGCCTTCGACATCCCCCTGCCCTACCAGGCCATGCTCTTCGCGGCCGCCTCGGTGGCCAGCCTGGCGACGCTTCGCACCACGTTCAAGAAAATCTTCCAGGGCGGCCTGCGTGACTCGGGCGATCCTCTCAGGCGCATGGAATCCTTCGTCGGAACCGCGGCGGTGGTGACGGAAGACATCTCGCGCGCAACCGCGGGCCGCATCAAGGCGCGCGGATCGTTCTATACGGCCGTGGCCGATTCGCACATTCCCGCTGGCGAGACGGTTCGCATCGTGGAAGACGTCAACGGCGACCACACCCTCTTCAAGGTCGCACGGGAGCAATAACCCATGGATTCGCTCATGATTTTCACTCTGTCCCTGGCCGGACTGGTTCTTGTGCTGGTCCTCACGTCCGTGACCGTGGTGCCCCAGCAGAGCGCCTTCCTGGTGGAGCGCCTTGGCAAGTACAGCCGCACCCTGGAAGCGGGTTTCCACATCCTGGTGCCGCTGCTGGACCGGGTGGCCTACAAGTTCTCCCTCAAGGAAGAGGTGGGCGACACGCCGTCGCAGCCCTGCATCACCAAGGACAATGTCACCGTGCACGTGGACGGCCTGGTGTACATCAAGGTCAACGATCCCAGGCTCGCGGCCTACGGCATCTCCAGCTACCGCATGGCCGCCACGCAGCTGGCCCAGACGTCGTTGCGCTCGGCCATCGGCAAGATCACCCTGGACAAGACCTTCGAGGAACGCGAGCTCATCAACGCCGAGGTGGTCAAGGCCGTGGACGAGGCCGCACAGGCCTGGGGCGTCAAGGTGATGCGCTTCGAGATCAAGGACATCGTGCCGCCCGAATCCGTGAAACAGGCCATGGAAGCCCAGATGACCGCCGAACGGGAAAAACGCGCCCAGATCGCCCTGGCTGAAGGCCAGAAACAAAGCGCCATCAACATCTCGGAGGGCCAGAAGCAGCAGGCCATCAACCTCTCCGAGGGCGAGAAGATGCGCCAGATCAACGAGGCTGAAGGCCGGGCCAAGCAGATCGAACTGGTGGCCGCGGCCACCGCCAACGGCCTCAAGCAGGTGTCCGAGGCCCTGAACGCCGAAGGGGGCCTCACCGCCGCCAACCTGCGCGTGGCCGAACAGTACGTGGACGCCTTCGCCAAGCTGGCCAGGGAGTCCACCACCATGCTCATCCCCCAGAACACCGCCGACGTGGCCGGGATGATCGCCACGGCCATGCAGACCATCAAGAAGACGTCCTAGCTGCGGGGGATTGGGGAGAGGAAGCCGCCGATGCGGCTGGCAGGTGCCTCCTCCGCTGCGTTGTGGCGAGCAGGCACGGCTGGAGGAGGAAAGAAGCCTCCGGCGGCTAGCGGGCGAGCGCCTGTCGGAATCCTGCCTTGGGCATGCTTGCGGCTCTCGCTTTGCCGTGGGTCGACATGCGGGCGAGGCTGGAGGGAAGAAGCCTCCAGCGGCCAAAGGGCTCCGCCCTTTGGAATCCCGTTTCGCGCTTCGCGCACGAAAATGCCCGGCCCCGGACCGTCCGTGGACGGCCCGGGGCCGGGTATTTTCGTCAGGTTATCGAACGCCTATCGATTGTCTTAGGCTTGCAACAATCAGAAATACTTCTTTTCTTTTCGCCTGATTTCAGAGAGGCCCAGCATCTCGTTGAAGCCATGGAAATCCATCATGTCCGAGTGGAGGGCGCGGGTCTCGCCCGAGCGCTTGATCTCGTCCATCGCCTTCCGGACCGCGTGGGCGGCGGCGTAGAGCCCCGAGGTGGCGTAGGCCACCACGGAGAAACCCAGTTCACCGTATCTGTCGGCGGGGAGCATGGGAATCTTACCGCCCTCCAGGTACACGGTGAAGGTGGGGCCGGGGATTTCGGCGGCCACGCGGGCAAGTTCCGCCTCGGTCCTGGGGGCTTCCACGAAGATGATGTCGGCCCCGGCTTCCAGCAGGAGCCTGCCGCGCGTGAGCGCCTCTTCCATGCCCAGCACGGCCAGGGCGTCGGTGCGGGCCATGACCACGAAATCCGGATCGGTCCTGGCGTCCAGGGCGGCCTTGATGCGGGCGAGCATCTCCTCGCGCCCCACGACATCCTTGCCTTCCATGTGGCCGCAGCGCTTGGGCGAGACTTGGTCCTCGATGAATATCCCGGCCGCCCCGGCCTTTTCGAAGGCTTTCACGGTGCGGGCCACGTTGTTGACGTCGCCGTGGCCGGTGTCGCCGTCGGCCAGAAGCGGCAGGTCCACGCAGTCGGTCAGGCGCCGGATGTGGTCGGCCATCTCGGTCATGGTCATGAGCCCCACATCGGGCTGGCCCAGCAGGGAGGCGCTGGCCCCGTAGCCGCCCGCGCACAGCGCCGCAAATCCCGCCTGCATGGCGATTCGGGCGCAAAGCGCGTCGTGGACGCAGGGCATCCTGAGTATTTCCGGGCTCTTGATGAGATCTTTCAATCGGGTGGTATTCTTCATGACTGGCCTTTCATGAGATAAGGTATCGCCCCGGACGCGAAGCTATAACGGGTCCAGGGAAGTTCCTTCCCTGGCGGGTGCAGGGCGGCGCCCTGCCGGGTCCGGGCGGAGCCCGGCAAGTTCGGTCCCGTCCTATCTTCTCGTAGCGACAATCGTATCCAGCAAGCAGTGGCAGATGGAGTGGTGCAGCACTTCCACCTGGCCGTAGGAGCGCACGGGCACGTAGAAGTTGCCGTCGCCCAGGGCGCGCAGCGGGTTGTCCGGCTCGAAGCCAGAGAGCGTGAGCACCAGGCACTTCTTGGCCCGAGCGGCGGCAGCGGCGCGCAAAATATTCTCCGATCGCCCGGAGGAACTGATGGCCACCAGCACGTCACCTTCGTCGGCGAACATCTCCACGGGTTTTTCGAAAAGGTGGGGGTAGCCGAAGTCGTTGCCGATGCAGGTGAGTCCGGAGGCGTCGTTGAAGGCCAGGGCGCGCATGCCGCCGGTCTTCCAGAAGTCGGTGGCCATGTGGGAGGAGATGGCGGCCGAGGCTCCGTTGCCGATGAACATGAGCTTGTTTCCGCCCTGTGTCCGGCGGTGCAGCAGTTCGGCTCCGGCGGCAACGCCGGAGGCCAGGTCCAGGGTGTCGCCACCCGTGCCGGTGTAGAGGATGGACTCGGTCAGGGCGCACATGGTGCGGTAGAAGTCGGCTGCGGAACTTTTCACGGGTGCTCTCCTACGCCGCCTTGG
Source organism: Fundidesulfovibrio terrae (assembly GCF_022808915.1). Classification (NCBI taxonomy): domain Bacteria; kingdom Pseudomonadati; phylum Thermodesulfobacteriota; class Desulfovibrionia; order Desulfovibrionales; family Desulfovibrionaceae; genus Fundidesulfovibrio; species Fundidesulfovibrio terrae. The sequence continues at coordinate 187,020 of NZ_JAKZFS010000004.1, read as the reverse complement.
CCCGGCGGACTTTCAGGAAAAACCAGGCCAGGGTGGCCAGCAGAATGAAGACCACCGAGCCGAGCAGCATTTCGGCCACCTGCATGGCGCTTTCGTGCTTGAATGCCACCAGGCCCGCAAAAAGTGCAACCCCCAGGCCTTGAACCCACATGAAACCGAATTCGCTGCGGGCCTGGGAATAGGCGAAGAGCACGTTGGCGGTGGCCAGAAGGGCCATGGCGGCGCTGAGCACGGAAAGAATCGGCCCTGCAGCCTCGTATTGAGCCCCGAAAAGGAGCGTGATCACAAGCTTCGAGGCCACTGCGCAGACCAGGGCGAACCCGCCGCCCAGAAGCACGGTCATACCCAGCGACATCCACAGGCTCTTGTTGTCCTCCTGGCCGCTGGCCTTAGCCGTTGCGGCTTCGGTGAAGAGCACGCTCACCAGCACGGAGGGCCCGTAGAAGGCGATGCGCCCGAGGATGGCGGCGGTGGCGTAGAGACCGGCCTCGTCGCCCGGGCAGAAGTGGCGCACCAGGACAAGATCCAGGTTGTTCAGGCACATGGTGACCACGGAGCTTACGATCATGGCCAGGGCGTATTTGCCCATCTCCTTCTGGAAGCCGTCGGGCAGGGGGGCCGGGGTCACCCGGAAGAGGTCCTTCAGGTACACGAGCGAGATGCCCCACTGCGTCACGATGGCGATCAGGCCGCAGAGCATGGCGCCGGTGACGCCCTGTCCGAACCAGGTGAGCAGCACCAGGCAGGCCAGGAAACGCGTCGCGGCGTTGCTGGCTCCGGCCAGGCCGAATCCCGTGAAGCGCTGCAGGCCCTGGAGGATGCCCAGGGGCACGGGCACCAGAAGCGACAGGGAGACCATGCCCACCAGCACATACACGGGCGACAGGGACTGCAGGTGCAGGAAGTCCTTGAGCCAGGACGCCCCGAAGAATCCCAGGACCAGGGCCAGGGCGGCTGCCACGCCTGTAAGCCGCAGGGCCTTGTCGAAGAGCCCGCGCACCCGGCCCATGCCGTCCAGGGCGAACCCGGCGGTGAACCGGGCCATGATGAGCGGCACCACGCCCAGGGGCGCGGCCAGGATGACGGTGCTGGAGTTGAGGGCGTTGAAGCTGCCGAACTCGTCCGGGGTCAGGGCACGCCCGGCGGTGAGCTGGAAGAGGTAGTTGAACACGTTGCCCGAGTTCATGAGCACGAGGATGATGAAATTCTGCTTGAGAAACCGTTTCACTGAGTGCTCCCGGCCGAATCGTGGGCGTTCGGGCGGCGTTTGAAGTGGGTGGCGAGGGCGGCGCAGAAGAGCCAGAGACCGCACATGCCGAAGGTTTCGGATACGGGAGCGGCTCCCGCCGCCCGGACGGCGGCGGCCAGGGCCGCGCAAGCCAGGAAGCCGGAGCAATAATGGAGCGAGGCGGCTCCGGCAAGGCCCGGGAACCTGCTTGCGATCCGCACCCGGAGCGCCCGCCAGATCGGCACGGCCAGAAGCGTCCCCAGCATGGTGACGAGCCGAACGCCTCCCGCTCCGGGGAGAATGCCGGCGGCCAGGACGGCCAACGCGGCGATGAGCCACGGCTTCACCCGCAGAGGCGCGCCAGAAGGCCCGGCGCTGGCGTCCAGCCAGTCGCCGAGGGCCTCGAACGCCTTGGCGGACACGCCCCGGCGCGCCGCGAGCCAGGCAAGGCACAGCGCGGCCGTACCGACCAGGATGCCGAGCAGCTTGCCCGTCTTGGCGCCGCCCTGTCCGGCAGCCTGCGCCGGTCTGCCCAGGCTTTTGAGCGCCGGTCCCGAGGCGTCGGCCAGGAGGAGCGCCTCCACTTCGAGCCAGGGGTTGCGCGCGAAGCGTACCGGGCCGGTGCCGGACGGGACGTCGGCCTTGCCCATGGGCAGCCAGCGGGCCGAATTGGCCATGCTTTCGGCCTGGGCCTGATCCAGGCCGGACAGGGTGCGCTCGTCGCCGGCCAGGTCAAGGAGCCCCTGGGTCTCGAGCACCTGGGGCCAGGTGGCCAGGCGCTGCCCGGCCAACACCGCGCGGGGACACTCGAGCCCGGCCCCGCTCGCCCCCCCGGTGAGGGCAAGGGAAATCGCGGGCCAGCCCGGCGTGTTGGCCCTGGCGTCCAGGCCGGGCGCCCCCGGCAGGTACACGGCCACGCGCGAGGACGGGGAGCGCAACGGGATTTTGGCATGCCTGCCGCCGAAGGCCACATCCACGCAGGGGGGCTCGTCGGCGGCGTTCCACGGGGGGGTGGCCAGGTCGAGCACCAGCCACTGGGGATCGAAGGCCGGGCCCGAGGCCGAGAGCGTAAGGCTCGCGGGGCCGGTGCGAGCCGCCATCAGGTCGCGTGATTCGTCGAAGAGGTAACGGGCCGAGAACAGGTTGCGCCTGGGCGCGGCCTTGTCCCAGCTTTGCAGCACGGCCCGGCGCAGGGTCAGGGACAGTTCCGGGCCGGTGGCCGAGAAGTCGAGCCGGACTCCCTCGACTTTGGGGGGCAGTTCCGGGAACACGGCGGGCATGCCGGGCTTCACGGCCACGCTCACGGTGCGCCCCGAGCCGTACGCCTGGGCCGTGACGCCCGAGAGCCCCTGGCGGGCGCGGCCCAGCTCCAGCCACAGGCTGTAGGCGCGGCCGGGCTCCGGAGTGAACGAAGCGCCCGTCTCCAGCGTGAGCCCGCCGCCCGAGCACTCCACGCCCAGGCCGTCCGGGGCCGAGGAGAAGGCCAGGCGCCCGGGCGAGGAGAGCATCTGGCCCGCGAAGGCCGGAGCCACGGGGGGCTGCTCCCCCGGCTGGCCTGCAGGCTCGCCACCGGGCTGGGACAGCGCGCCGAAATCCACACTCCAAAGCGGGTCCTGGCCCACCAGGCCGTTTGCGTCCTCGATGTCGCAGGGAGCGCCGAAACTTGAGCAGCGCTCGGCCGTGGCCGCGAGCAGCGCCGGCACGTCCCGGCGCGGGGCCACGTCGGCCAAGCGCGCCCCTTCCAGGGTCTGGGCGAAAGGCTGGCCCAGGTCCTGGGGGGACTGGAGCACGGCCACGGACGACAGGGCCATGTCCTTGAAAGGCGCCTGCCGCAACTCTTCGAGGTTGGCTGCCAGCTCGCCCCGACCCGAGAACACTTCCCGCGCCCGGGCCGGAAGGTTTCGCGGCAGCCCTGATGCCACGGCGGCCGAGTCCAGGCCTGAAGGCACGAAGAGGATGCGCTCCACGTTGCGGCTGCGCACCACGTCGTCCTGGTTCTGCTTGAAGAACATCAGGGCCATTTCCTTGAGCGAAACGGCCTTGGCCCCCGGAGCGATCTCACGCAGGTGGCGGCCCACGTAGAGGCGCAGGATGGTGCGCCCGTCGCCCAGATCGAAGATGCGCTTGGGGATGGCGTACCAGTCCAACACGGTCTTGCCCTTGCCCGCCGCATCGAGCGAGACTACCAGGTTCACCTGCACGTCCTGACCGCGCGCGAGCACCACGTCGATGGCTCCCACGCGTGTCAGGTCCTTGCGGAAGCGGCGCTGCACGAAAGTGGAGAGGCCGTCCTGCGAGTAGCGCCAGAGCTGGTCCGGCTCGCGGTCCAGGAGCCTGGATATCTGGTAGCGCAGGCCCTTGGCCGTCCAGTCGGCGCGGGCCACGTCCACGGCGTCGCGCGCCGGGGCGTCGGCGAAGCCGGGAGTGAGCTGGTCCACGGTCTCCAGGGGGTCGGAGACGAAGATTTCAGTACGCCCCGGCCCTGCGAGGGCCACGGCCAGGCCCAGGCAGCCGGGCCGGGCCGGATCGGCGGTAAGGTAGTCGAGCCGGGCTTCGTTGAAACCGGCCAGGGAGGCTCCAGGCGCGGCGATTTCCAGGCGGCGCACGCCCCCGCCCTCTCCCGCGGTCCCGGTCCCGCTCCAGGCGGCCGCCTGGGCCGGAAGGTCCAGGGCGCGTTCGGCCAGGACCCGCGCGTACTTCACCTTGCGCATGGCCACCCGCCCGTAGAGCTGGCCGGACACAGCGGTCCCGCCCGCCTCCCAGAGCGCTGGGGGCAGCGCGAGCGTCCTGGCCTCGAAGCGGGCCGGCTCGGCCAGCGCGGCCACGGGCAGCAGCAGGCAGAAGAAAAACGTGAAGAGGCGCGTCATTCGGGCTGCCTCCGCTTGAGGATCATGAATCCGTCGTCCTCGTGCACGGTGTCGAACCGGGACTGGACCTTCTCCAGGTTCTCGCGGAACACGGCGGCCACGCTCTCGTCGCGGCAGGCCCCGTCCTTCCACTCGCAGCCCTTGTCCACCACGAACCAGGGGCGCTTCAGGTCCAGGACCACGTATTCGGCCAGGCTCTCGGTGACGGGGAACACCGGTTTCTCGCCGGTCCAGATGAAACGCCGGAAATCCGCCAGGGTGGCCTGCCCGGAGTTCTGGGCCAGGTGCGGCTCGAACACGGCCATGGGGAAGCTGTTGGAGAAGGAGCGGGTCACCGCCTTGCCCCAGTTGAGGCTGTTCTGGGTGATGACCACCTGGGAGATATCCGAGGGCAGGATGGTCTCCATGGCCCGGATGATGCGCGTGTCGCGCGAATCCGGCCAGAATCCGGAAAAGCCGCCGTTGCGCCAGAAGTGCACGGACACGGGCGAGGGCGAGAGGGCGATGTGCCCGGCCAGGAGCGCCAGAAAAAGGATTCCTGCCCAGCGGTCCACGCGGGAGTGGCGCGCCTGCACCATGTCCCGGGCCAGGGGAACGGCCTGGCCGAAAGCCACTATGAGCGGCGCGATGAGCCCTGCCGTATAGTGGTTGGTGACGGAGTAGTAGTCCGGGCGCGTGGAGAGAAGCGACAGGGCGAGCGTGGGCAGCGTGACGAAGAGCGGCCCGGGCGACAGAAGCGGCAGGAAGGCCAGGCCGCCGACAAGGGCCGCAAGATAGCGCAGCTTTTTCACGTCGCCCAGCACCGTACCCAGCACCGCGAACGGATGGGTGAGCACCCACCAGATCTTGCCCATGACCGATCCGCCGCCGATCCAGGCGAAGGCCCCGGCCGAGGCGCCCACGCCTGCGTCCATGGTGAAGAACGGGATGAGCTTGGCCGTGGCCAGCCAGAACCAGGCCAGGCCGGTGATGAACACGATCATGCCCGGCAGCCCTCCGCGACGCTGGAAAGCCAAATACAGCCCGAACATGGCCGCCTGGATGGCGAAGGTCTCCTTGATGAAGCACAGCGAGAGAGCGGCCACGGCCGCGGCCCAGGGACGACCGTCGGCCACCCGGAAGAAGAACCAGAATCCGATGGGCACGGCCAAGTGGTCCGGGTGGAAGTCGAACAGGCCGTTGTGCCACACTGCGAAGTACCCGAAATAGGCCAGGGCGGTGAACGCGCCGTAGCGCCGGGCGATGAACGGCAGCGGCAGTGAGAGCATCACTGCCTGAGCCACCATGAGCCCAAGCGGGGCCAGCCAGTCCGGCAGGGGGCTGATCGCCCAGGCGTACAGCCAGAGCACGGGCTGGATGTGCCCGTTCAGCGCCCGCCACCACTCTCCGGCGTCGGACATGGCCGTCAGGTTGCAGACGAACACTCCCAGGTCGAACACCGTGGATCTGAGCGCCAGGTAGCGCATGCAGGCCAGAGCCGTGAGCGCGCCCATGAGGGTGAGCCCCATGGTCCAGGGCCAGCGGGGCTTTTCGTCGGGGATGATGCCGAACCTAGCCACGCCCGCTTCCTCCGCCCTTTTCAGCATTCCGGACCGGCCCGCGCAGTCCCGCACGGGCGCTCAGGGCGGCCAGAGCCGACAGGGCCAGGGCCACCGTGACTCCCGAGGCCACCAGCCCCATCAGGTAGAAGCGCTGGGGCCGGAATTCGATGACGAACTCCATGTCCACGCCGCCCGCGGGGTTGGGCCGCACATAGCGGCTGGCGTCGGGGCCAAGGCATTTGAGGATTTCCGGCTCGATCCACCAGACGTTGGCGTAGCCCTGCGCCTGCCAGTGCAGGAGTTCCGGCCAGGGCATGGCCCGCCCCTCGGACGCCCCGGAGGCGCGCCAGAAGGACGGAGACAACGGATCGGCCGCAGAGTCGCCCAGGCGCGCGGGGTCCGCCGGGTCCAGCGAGCCCTCGTCCCAGGCGGCGGAAAGCGGCGGCTTGGCCAGGTTGTCGTTCTGCACCGTGGTCAGGAAGCGCTTGGACACGAAATCGACCGTGAACTCGTCCGTGCGGGTCCCCACCACCCGGCCCCCGGGGCCGTACACGTCGGCCCGGCGGATCTTTGTCGCGCCGTCGCCCAAGGTGCTCACGAAGCCCTTGGCCACGTAGTCCTGGAGCTCGTCCGGAGAGGCCTGCTCGGCCTCGTTGTCCGCGAACACGCGATATCCGGGCGCCAGGGACGCCGGGCGCACCCCGGTCTCTTCGTCGGCGGCGGGCATGAGGTAGGCCCGCCAGCCATGGTGGAAGGTCTCCTGGAACAGAAGCGGCACGCCCTCGCGCACCCCGGAGAGGCGCACCACGCAGGCCGTGGGGCCGAGCCTGCGGAATTCCACGGAAGGCGGCTCGTAGCGCCTGCCCCGGTACACCAGGGCCTGGCGCTTGCCCGAGCGGTCCGAAAGGAAGGCCCGCTCGCGGTCCTGTCCCGATTCCGGGCCCATGACCCGGCCCAGAAGCGCCAGGAACCCGGGGTTGTTCCCGGCCGAGACCAGGGCCTGTCCGGGCCGGTACATATCGAGCCCGGTCACGTCCGGCAGCGACGCTGCCACCAGGTCCGCGCCGTCGCCCGAGGCGTCGGCCACGGCCAGCAGCTGGTCGGCGGCCATGACGTAGGGCGCGGCCAGGGGATTGCGGTAGAGGTCCACCGTCTCGAACCGGGCCACGCGCGTGAGGCCCGACTGCAGGGACAGGGCGCGGTCCAGAACGGGCTTGTAGTTCTTGAACCCGTCCACCACCGGCGAGCCCTGGTAGCCAGGCTGGAAGTCCTGGTAGGAGATGAAGAACGCGTCGTGGGGGTAGACCAGGTACTTCACCGAGGCCAGCCCGAAGAGCCGGTCCAGATGGGGGCTCGGCTGCTCGGCGAACATGGTCTTTATGATCTCGTTGCCCAGGGGATTGTTGTAGAAGGCCAGGAAAAAGGGCTTGGGCGAATAGGCCGAGGACCACTCGTAGCCGTAGGGCGAATCGCCGGGCCAGCTGATGCCCACAGGCGGCAGGTAGGCCACGCGGAAGCCGTCCCGTTGGTCGCGCAGGAAGGAGTAGACCTTGGCGTCCTCGGGATTGACGGGAGTGTGCTTGAGGGCCAGGGGCTGGGGAATTTTGTCCTTGGGCGAATTGTCCAGGAGCTTCTGGCCAAGAAACGGCGACACGAAGACCAGCACCACGGCCAGCATCCCGGCGCGCAGGAGCCAGGGGCGCTTGAGCCCCCCCTCCTCCCAGGCTTGGGGCAGCCGGAAGGCCAGCAGGGCGTAGGCGGTCACGATGAGCGGCAGCCAGCGGGTGGTGTTGGAGAAGGCCGCGAACAGGATGGGCACCAGCCCCTTGAGCAGCCACTGGTAGAAGGCGAATCCGAAGGGCGTACGCGAGCCGCACACCAGAAGCACCCCCACCACGGCCACCAGGAAGAGGGCATTGGCCTCCTCTCGGCCGGTTCGAGGGCCGCACGCGCAGCATCCAGCCCCCTGCCCCCCGGATTGTCCCGAAACCGTCTCGGCCGGCGCGGCGGCGCGCCGGCCCCGGGCCATGAACGAGCATAGGGCCAACCCCGCCAGGATCAGCGACGACGCCACCCAGGGCAGGCGCATGCCGGAAGGCGACGGGAAGGCATACTCGGTGTCCATGCCCGGGCGCAGGTCCAGGCGGATGACCGCATCCACGGGCTGGCTGGTGGACTGGTGGAAGCCCTCGCGCATGGGCAGTTCCGTATCCACCGTGACCTCGCCCTTGGCCGAAGCGGAAAGGCCCCAGCCGTGGCGGATGGCCCCCTTGCCCAGGTAGTCGGCCAAGAACGGGGCCATGAAGTGGATGTTCATGAGCAGGGCCAGGGAGAAGATCAGGCCCAGTGCGGTGAGCAGGCGCGCCCGTCCGGGCCCCCGTACCAGGAAATAGAGCGTCACGAGCGACAATATGGCCACGCTGCCCACGCCCACGCTCGGGTGCAGTGAGGTGAGCCCCAAGGTCAGCCCGCAGACGATGACCAGCCTTGGGGACAGGCGCCCCTTCAGCCGGACCCTCTCCACCAGGTTGAAAAAGGCCAGCAGCAAAAGCGGGATCAGGGCGAACCCGGCCAGCATGGGCATGTGCCCGGCCACCACCCGGCTGTACGTGTAGGGCGAGAGCCCGTAGAAAAGAGCCGCCAGGGTGGCGTAGAACCAGTTCAGCCCGAGCCGGCGGGCCAGGGGCAGCATGGCAAGTCCCGAGGCCGTGACGAAGGCCCAGGGCAGGAGCTTGGACATCCACTCCCCGCCGATGGCGGCCAGGGGCGTGATGAGCTGCCAGTAGAGGAGCTCCAGCTTGAAATAATGGTAGCGCCCGGTCTCGAAGTACGCATCCCAGGTGGAGAAGTGGTGCCGGGCCATGGAGGCGAACTGCTCGGCGAAAGCCGGGATGCCCCAGTCCCACGTATGGCCCACCAGCCCCGGACGCAGAAAAACCCCCAGGAAGGATGCGGTGCAGAGTGCCACGACGGCCAGCACCGCCAGAAGTTTCTTCACCGGGTCACGCATGGGGGGAGGCCTCCGGCGGCCAAAGGGATCCACCCTCCGGACACCCTCTCCGCTCCGCGAAGGTCGATGGCAGGCCCCGGCTCACGCTTTGGCCCGGAAGGACTCCTCGAACACCCTGTCCAGGATGGAGGACCAGGAATAGGACCGCATGTAGGCCAGGGCCGCCTCGCGCATGGAGCGCCACTGGCCGGGGTCGGCGAGCATGCGCCCGATGGCGTCGGCCAGGGGTTCCACGGCGTAGTCAACCACGATGCCCGCGTTCAGCGCCGCGATGTCCTTGTGGATCTCGGGCACCGGCGTGATGATGGTGGGCAGGCCGCAGGCCAGATAATCCTTCACCCGGCTGGGGTCGGCCCACTGGGAGAGGTTGTTGGGCGAGGGCTTGTACAGGGCCAGGGCCACGTCGTAAGCGGGCAACATGGCCAGCACTTCGTCGTGGGGCTTTGCCCCGTGCAGGATCACGCCTTCGCCCAGCGCCGCCAGGCGCGGCTCGTAGGGCTGGTAGACCACCCCGTCCTCCACGGCGTCGTGGGGAGTCTTGCCGATGACGTGCAGGCGAAGCTGCGGGAAGCGCTCCTTGAGCCTGGGGAAGGCATCGATCACCAGGTCCACGCCCTTGGACGGGGCCAGCGCGCCCAGGAGCACCAGGTCGCGCGGTTCGCTGGCCGACTTGTCCGGGAGGTCGATCTTCTCTAGGTCGACGCCCACGGGCACCAGGACGTTCTTGGCGTCGGGCAGCCCCTGGGAGCGGCGCACGTCCTGGATTCGCGGCGAGATGTTCCAGGCCGCGTCGCAGTGGCGCACGCAGAAGCGGTCCAGCCAGTGGTACACGGCGTTCAAGAGCTTATTGGAGAAGCGCTCGGGCATCCAGTCGATGGTGTAGAAAATGACGAAGTTCGTGAGTCCGAGCCATTTGAGCACCACGCCCACCACCGTGTTCAGGGGATCGGCCCCCAGGTACACGTCGTAGCGGCCGCCCAGGCGCAGGAAATAGAACAGCGTGAACAGCGCGTCCTTGACGTAGGTGGCCAGGGCCGGAAGATTCCAGCCCCCCTGGCGCGCCTCGCGCAGGAGCGTGCCCCCCCGGTAGTCCTGCATGCGCGAACGGCGGTCCGCGCAGTAGTGGAACGGGTGGTAGATGACCCCCAGGCGGTCGGAGCGGGTCTTCAGGTAGTTCTCGACCGCTTCGGAGGGACCCGACAGGTCGGTGACGTGGCTGACCAGGACGATGGATTTGAATCGCATGATGTTTAGGATCCGTCGAAGCGGGATTCGGTGCGCAGGCAGCAGATGTTGTCGAGGAACCAGCGATAGGTGCCGACGAGGCCCTCTTCCAGGACGATGGAGGCGCGCCAGCCCAGGGCATCGAGGCGCGAGACGTCCAGGAGCTTGCGCGGGGTGCCGTCGGGCTTGGAGACGTCGAAAACGAGCTCGCCCGTAAAACCCACGACCCGGGCCACGGCCTGGGCAACCTCGCGGATGGTCAGGTCCTGGCCGGTGCCCACGTTGAGGAAGTCCTCCCCGCTGTAGTTCTCCATGCACCACACGATGGCGTGGGCGCAGTCGTCCACGTGCAGGAACTCACGCCGGGCATTGCCCGTGCCCCACACCGTGACGCTCGGCGCGCCGCTGACCTTGGCCTCGTGGAAGCGGCGCATGAGCGCGGGCAGCACGTGGGAATTCAAGAGGTCGAAATTGTCGCCCGGGCCGTAGAGATTGGTGGGCATGAGGCTTATGGCGTCGAAACCGTACTGGCGACGGTACGCCTGGCAGGTCTTGATGCCCGCGATCTTGGCCACGGCGTACCACTCGTTGGTGGGCTCCAGCGCCCCGGTGAGCAGGTGCTCCTCGCGCATGGGCTGGGGCGCGAACTTGGGGTAGATGCACGACGAGCCGAGGAACACCAGCTTGGAGACGCCGCTTCTGTAGGCCGCGTCGATGACGTTGCACTGGATGATGCAGTTGTTCCAGATGAACTCGGCCGGATAGGTGTCGTTGGCGTGAATGCCGCCCACCTTGGCTGCGGCCAGGACCACGGCCTCGGGGCGCACGTCGGCCATGAAGCGGCGCACCGCGGCCTGGTCCGTGAGGTCCAGCTCCTGGCGGGTGCGCGTGACCACATCGGCTCCGGATTTTTCCAGAACCCTGGCCACGGCCGATCCCACGAGGCCCTTGTGGCCTGCCACGAAGATGCGCGAATATTTCACTTAGGAGTCCAATGCCGCGGAATTGAAGCCCGCGCCTCTTACCACGCGGGGCACCGGTTGGCTAGTGCCCATTCAGGAAGGGTCGCAGCGCCTCGTCCAGCCGCAGCAGGTTCGCACAGGGGGTCACGGTGTCGCCCCGCATGGCCCGGCGTTCGATGTCCTCGGCCTGGGCCGCCAGATCCGCCAGGCCGGCGTTGAGCAGATTGCCCTTGATGCTGTGGGCCCAGTGGGACGCTCCGTCCGCGTCAGACTGGTCCAGGGCGCCCCGCAGCGCACCGAGCCCCTGGGCCAGAGCCGTCCGGCTGGTCTCCACGAGCCTTTCAACCGCCGCGTCCTGCAGGCCGAAGGCCGATTTGAAATGCTTGCGTATATCGCCCGCGACCGCGCTCACGCCCCTGGTCCTTCCGCCGCGGCCGCGAGGAACGCATCGTGGCGTTGGCCGTAAGGCGGACACGAGAAGAACGCCGACCCTGACACCAGCACGTCCGCTCCGACCCGGGTCAGTTCGCCGCAGTTCTCCACGGTGACGCCGCCGTCCATCTGGATCAGCGTGGACAGTCCGCGCTCGTTGACCATGGCGCGCAGGGCGCGCACCTTGTCCAGGCAGTAGGGGATGAACGACTGGCCGCCGAAGCCAGGGTTCACGCTCATGATGAGCACCATGTGGAGCTTGGGCAGCAGGTACTCCACCACGTCCAGCGGCGTAGAAGGATTGAGCGCCACGGCGGGCTTGGCCCCCAGGCGGGCGATCTCGGACACGGCCCGGTCCAGGTGGGCCGTGGCCTCGGCGTGCACGCACACCAGGTCCGCCCCGGCGTCCACGAACTCGCCCAGGTAGCGCTCCGGGCGCTCGATCATCAGGTGCACGTCGAAGAAGAGCTTCGAGCGCTTGCGCAGGGCCTTGATCACCAGCGGCCCCACGGTGATGTTGGGCACGAAGAGCCCGTCCATCACGTCCCAGTGGACCCACGAAAGCCCGCCCTCTTCCAGGGCGGCCAGTTCCTCGGCCAGGCGGCCGAAATCGGAGGACAGAAGCGAGGGGGAGAGGATCATGACTCCTCCATGGCGAAATCGACCTTGATCTTGAAGAGCTTCTCGGCCGGAAGGTTCAGGATGGAGATGCCCGTGGCGCGGGTGATCTCGGCGAGGGATTCGCGCACGGCCTCCATGGAGGGGCCGATGAAGGTGAACCAGACGTTGAAGGAATGTTGCCGCAGATAGTTGTGGGTCACGCCCGGATAGCGGTTGACCTCGGCCACGAAGGACTCGATCTGGTCCTCGGGCACGCGGGCCGCGCACAGGGTGGACTGCCAGCCAAGCTGCTGCGAGCTGAAGTTGCCCCCGATGCGCCGGATGATGCCCTTCTGCTTGAGCGCCCGCACGCGGGCCAGCACCTCGGTCTCGGTCAGCCCCACCTGCTCGCCGACAACGGCGTAAGGGCGCGGCGATATGGGGTAATTCGATTGAATGATGTCGAGTATCTTGCGGTCGTGTGCGTCCATGGCGGGGATGATAGCCTATTGGAGTTCGGAGGCAAAGAGCAGAAAAAAGCGGGGCCGCCCAAAGGCGGCCTCGCTGACAATCCTTCTCAGCCCCGCTTGGGCTGATATGTACACAGCGGCTCGGGCTTCATGGGGTCGCCGTTCATGGTGTAGGCCCTGGCGCGGCAGCCGCCGCAGACCTTGTGGTATTCGCACGGGCCGCATTTGCCCTCGTAGGCCTTCTGGTCCCTGAACTTCCTGAACCACTCGGTGTTGGCCCATATCTCCGGAAACGACGTTTCCAGCACGTTGCCGCAATCCAGGTCCAGGTAGCCGCAGGGCTGCACCACGCCCGAGTGCGATATGAAGCAAAACCCGATGCCGCCAAGGCACCCCCGGGTCATGGCGTCCAGCCCGAAGGTGTCGGGCGTCACCGGAACGCCGTCGGCCTTGGCGCGCTGGCGCATGATGCGCAGGTAGTGCGGGGCGCAGGTGGCCTTGAGCTGCATGCGGGTGGTCTTGCGGAAGTCGTAGAACCAGTTGAGCACCTGCTCGTATTCCTCGGCGGTGATCACCTGGGCCAGGATATCCGCGCCGCGCCCCGTGGGCACCAGGAGGAATATGTGCCAGGCGCTGGCCCCCAGCCCTTCGACGAGCTTAAAAATCTCCTTGAAGTTGTGCAGGTTCGACTTGGTGACCGTGGAGTTGATCTGGAACTCTATCCCCGCGTCCTTCAGGTACTGGATGCCGCGCAGGGCCTGTTCGAAAGCGCCCTTCTCGCCCCGGAACTCGTCGTGAGTGGCGGCGTCTGGGCCGTCGATGGAGATGGAGCAACGCTGGATGCCCACTTCCTTCATGCGCCGGGCGCTCTCGGCGGTGATGAGCGTGCCGTTCGGAGCCATGACGCAGCGCAGCCCCTTGGCGTTGGCGTAGCTGACCAGGTCGTCCCAGTCGGGGCGCATGAGAGGCTCGCCGCCGGTAAAAATAATGATGGGGTTGCCCACCTCGGGGAAGGTGTCGATAAGGGCCTTGGCCTGGGCGTTGGTCAGCTCGCCGGGATAGGGCTCGAAATGGGCCTCGGCCCGGCAGTGCTTGCAGGCCAGGTTGCAGCGCCGGGTGATCTCCCAGGCGACGAGACGCACCGGGGGCGCTCCGTTGGGCAGGGTCTTGGGCATGGCGCCCGGGTGGCCGCCGGGGTGGCCAAGTCCATGGCCGCCGCCCGCGTGTCCCGCGCCGGGGGAACCGGCAAGCTGCGGGCCGGCCGCCGGGGCTCCGGGATGTCCTTTGGAATGCGGATGCATGCGATATCCTTACAGACGCTCGATCACGTCTTCCGTGAAGTAGGTCAGAATCAGGTCCGCCCCGGCCCTCTTGATGGCCAGGAGCGACTCCATCATCACCGCGTCGTGGTCCATCCAGCCGAGCTGGGCCGCGGCCTTGATCATGGAATACTCGCCGCTCACCTGGTACGCGGCCAGGGGCAGGTCGAAATTGTCGCGCACCAGCCGGATGATGTCCAAATACGGCCCGGCGGGTTTCACCATCAGGAAATCCGCGCCCTCGGCCACGTCGGCGGAAGCCTCGCGCAGGGCCTCGCGCCAGTTGGCCGCGTCCATCTGGTAGGACTTGCGGTCCCCGGCCTTGGGGGCGGACTCGGCGGCCTCCCGGAACGGGCCGTAATACGCCGAAGCATATTTCACGGCGTAGGACATGATCGGCACGTTCTCGTGGCCGTTGCCGTCCAGCACCGAGCGGATGGCCGCCACGCGGCCGTCCATCATGTCGGAGGGGGCCACTATGTCCGCGCCGGCCTCGGCGTGGGACAGCGCCGTCTTGGCCAGAAGCTCCAGCGTGGGGTCGTTGAGCACGCGTCCGTCGTCCGTCAAAATGCCGCAATGGCCATGGGAGGTATATTCGCACAGGCACACGTCAGTAATGAGCACCAAGTCCGGAAACTTCTTGCGCAGCTCGCGCAGGGCGCGCTGCACCACGCCGTTTTCGGCGTAGCCCTGGCTGCCCACCGGGTCTTTTTCCTGCGGGATGCCGAACAGGATGCAGGACTTGAGACCCTTGTCCACGGCGCGGGCGACGCGCTCCACCAGGGCCTTCATGCCCAGCTGGTTCTGGCCCGGCATGGCACCGATGGGCTTGACCATGTCCTCGGAGCCGGTCTCAGCCACGAAATAGGGCATGATCAGATCGTTTCGGGAAAGGGCGGTCTCGCGCACGAGGTCGCGCATGGCCGGGGTGCGGCGCAGGCGGCGGCCGCGATGAAAGTCGAACATTGCGTCCTCCGGAAAGCGTGCCGGAGAAGATGCCTCCGGCGGCCAAAGGAACTTCGTTCCTTTGGAATCCTGTATTGCTTCGCGTCAATCGATGCGAGATTTGCCGGGCATGAAGCTCGCAAAGCCGCGCTTCATGCTTTTATTAATAAATCTTTTATTTATCGCCGGTTGCGGCGATGGCGATCCGCCGGGATAAGCGCCTGCTTTGAGGCGCGATCCCGGCGGCTCATCCCGCGCCCTGGCCCGACTGCCTCACGAATCCCGCGAAGCTATTGCCGGGTCCAGGGGGAGGCTTCTCCCCCTGGCCGCCGGAGGCATCTTTATTCTTCTCTTCTCTACTTCTTAATTTCGTCGTCGGTCAGGTAGCAGGCGGGGTCCTGGGCCCAGACGTCGCCGTAGTAGGCTTCGGCGCGGGCGCGGAAGTTGCCGCCGCAGATGTTCAGGAAGCGGCAGTCCTTGCAGCGTCCGCCCACGTACTGCTTCTTGTCCTTGAGCTTGGAGAGCAGCTCGATGTTGGGGTCGTCCCAGATCTGCGAGAAGGGGCGCTCCAGGACGTTGCCGAAGGTGTGGATGCGCCAGAACTGGTCGGCGTGCACCTGGCCGTCCCAGGAGATGCAGCCGATACCGCGCCCGGAGTTGTTGCCCTCGTTGTACTGCAACAGTTCCATGACCTCTTCGGCGCGCTTGGGGTCTTCCTTGAGCAGGCGGAAGTACACGTAGGGGCCGTCGGCGTGGTTGTCCACGGTGAGGACTTCCTTCTCATGCCCGGCCTCGAAGAGCTCGCGGGTCTTGTCCATGATGAGGTCGACGACCTGGCGGGTCTCGGCGTGGTCCAGGTCTTCCTTGATAAGCTCGGAGCCGCGCCCGGAGTAGACCAGGTGGTAGAAGCAGATGCGGGGCACTTCCAAGTCGCGGATCAGGTCGAACAGGCCCGGGATTTCGGTCCAGTTGCGCTTGTTGATGGTGAAGCGCATGCCGACCTTGAGACCCTCGGCCTTGCAGTTCTCGATGCCCTGGAGAGTCTTCTTGAAGGACCCGGGCACGCCGCGGAACTTGTCGTGGATTTCCTCGAGGCCGTCCACGGAGATGCCCACGTAGGAGAGGCCGACGGATTTCAACTCGCGGGCCTTTTCCTTGGTGATGAGGGTGCCGTTGGTGGAGATGACCGCGCGCATGCCCTTGCCCACGGCGTGGTGGGCCAGTTCGACCAGGTCCTTGCGGACCAGGGGCTCGCCGCCGGAGAAGAGCATGACCGGCGCGCCGTAGGCGGCCAGATCGTCGATCAGGGCCCTGCCCTGTTCGGTGGATATGGGGTCGCTGCCGGTCTCCTCGGTGGCCTTGGCGTAGCAGTGGACGCACTTCAGGTTGCAGCGTTTGGTCATGTTCCAGACCACCACCGGCTTCTTGTCCTTGGAGAACTGGAGCAGATGGGAAGGGAGCTTGCCGGAATGGCGTCCGTAGCGCAGGGCGTCGGAGGCCTCCACGGTGCCGCAGTAAAGCTTGGAGATGCCGATCATGCTATGACCTCGATTGTGCTTGTGTGGGGGGGTGCTAGCAGATTTCCCCCCGGCGCGAAAGGACCTGGATCACATTTTACCCGGGCGGGGGGACGGTCGTTCGGGCGGGGCGGGAGTGCGTGCCGTCCGCCTCTGCCCGACGGCTAGGACCGATTTGAAGACGATCCGTCGCCGCCGGGCACGAGACAGCCGTCCCGCATCCCCGCCCCGCCCTTGGCAATATTGCCGGGCCCGGAAGCGAAGCGGAACAGGATTCCAAAGGAACGAAGTTCCTTTGGCCGCCGGAGGCATCTTCACTCTTCATACAAAAAACCGCCGGACCTAGAAATAAGTCCGGCGGCCTGATTCGCAAGATTCCTAGTTGTCCAGGTTGGAGCTCTGGAGCGGCTTTTTGGGCGGCGGAGGCGGGGCGTGGTCCTGGGGGATGGAGACCGGCACGGAGGAAGCGCCCGGGCTTTGGTACTGCTGTCCCATGTTCCATTTGCGGATGGTGCCGCCGGTGTCGTGGGCCAGGGTGGCCATGATGGCCCAGAGGGGGTCCTGGGGCATGCGGTTTTCGCGCTTGAAGAGGATGAAGTCGGAGCTGCGGTCGGGGTCCATGCGCCCGGCCTGGGTCATGGACCAGATGCGCTGGCCGGAGTTCACGTCGAAGACTTCGAAGGAGAGCGAAATGGCCGAATCCGAGCGGGTTCCGCCCGCCAGGATGTAGCCGATGCGCCCTGTGACCACGCAGTCCGCGCCGCGGTCGCGGGCCACGAGGATGGCCTGTTCGTTGGTGAGGCCCTCCTGGGTGGGCTCGTAGAAGACGGTCGGGAAGACCTTGTCCTGCATCCAGGTGTTGGCGAAGATTTCGGTGAGCTGCTTGGAGAGGTGGCGGGCGTTGACCACGTCCTGCTGCACGGCGAATGGCAGCACCACTGCCTTGAAGGGCCTGGTGGGGGCGTTCATGGGCTGCACGAACACGGTGGGGTTGTTGCGCTTCACGTCCACGTCCACGTAGAGCACGCTCTGTTCGGCCAGCTTGGGGTCCACGGCGCAGGCGGACACAAGCGTCAAGAGCGCCAAAATCACGACGATCGGTTTCATAAAAAAGCCTCGCGGGCGGTTTTCCATGGCGTTGAGCAAGAAGCGCGCCTGCCGCTATTGGGGCCGCGTGGTGGGCGGCGGGGCAGTGGACACGGTGTCCATGAGCTGCGTCTTGGAGTGCAGCAGGCTTTCGCGCAGCTCGAGGCGCTTCTTGAGCGGCAGCAGCCTGAATTCGGGTTTGGAGGTCAGTTCGTCCAACTGGTCCATCTCATCCCGGATATTCTGGATCCTGTTCTGGAAGGACTTTTCCTCCGGCCACACCCGCGAGGCGATCTCGGCCAGTTCGCGCAGTTCGCGCGAGAGGTCCTGGAAGGCCCTGGGAGCGGTGTCGCGGGAATTGCGCCTGCGATCGAGCGCATTGGCGATGCCTCGCCTGATCCAACCGAACATATGCGGACCCTCCTATCTGCGCGTGATGAGCACGTGCAGAAACGCGAAGGAGGCCATGAAGAAGAGCGACCATTTCACCAGCACGGATGCGAGCACCTGGGGATATCCGGCCTGGTGCAGCTTCTTGAGGCCGATGGCCTGGAGCGTCATGTGCCATATCAGCACAACAGGAATAAGATACGAATACGGCACTGGCAAGGCCGCCAGCACCCAGGGGGCTCCCGCGTAGCAGATGATGCGGAAGGTGTCCTCGAAGGGCCGGGCGGCGGAGCGCAGAAGCCCGAGCAGCAGGTGGGTCAGGGCCGAATCCAGGAACACAAAGGCAATCAGGGCGATGGGCGACAGCCCGAGAAGGGCCAGGCCGCCGATGGCCCCGGAGCCCAAGCCCTGGAAGCCGTCGGTGCGCCCGAGCTCCGAGAGGTTGGGCCCCAGGCCGAAATAATTCCAGACCACCCCGGCCAGCATGGCCAGCACGCTGACCACCAGCGCGAAGATGAGCGGGCGCAGCTTGCCGGAGACGGGCGGCAGCTGCTCGAAGAAGTCGCCCGGCCTGGCCAGGATGTTCTTGACCGTGTTCAGGAAGGCCGGGACCACGCCGTAGTGCTCGAGCTGCTCCCAGGGGGCCACGGTGTCCGGGTGGACGGACGCGGACGGTGCGGCGGGTTCGCCCTCGGCTTGGCGGGGAACGCTGGGCGCGGCCTTGGTCTCTCCGCCCATGGCCTGGAGCCTGGCCCAGATGTCGCGCACGGAGTCCTCTCCGGCCACGGCCTCGGAGGGCTGGACGTCCTCGGAGGGGGCGGGCCCGGGCATGGCGTAGCCGGGCTCCACGGGTTCGCCAAGCCGCGACGCGCCGTGCGAGGCCAGCTCTTCCGGCTGGACAGGCGAAGCGTGGGAGACCGGGGCGGTCCTCTCGATCACCGGCGGCGCGGCCGTTTCCGCCTCACTCGGGCGGGGGGCCAGGGACTCTCCCAGGCGGCCGAAGACGTCCACGCCGGGTCCTTCCTCTTCGAGGGGCTGCCTGGACACCCACGGCTGGCGCGCCCCGGCAGGGGCCTGCGGTTCCTGGCCCGGTTCGGGATCGGGCAGCCAGCGGGCCTGGGGGCGGGGCGGCATGTGCCCGTAGTGCTCGGGCTCCGCTTCGGGCCGGGGTCCGGCTTCAGGCGCCGGCTCGGGCATGTAGAGGCGCTGCGAACGGGGCTCGTAGGGCGTATGGGGCTGGTAGCCGGTGGCGTCCTCGACGGGAACCGCCGGACGCGACGGCCTCGGAGGATACACGGGCTCGTCGAGCGCTTCGTCCGGCCTGGACGGCGCTTGGTGGCCCCTGAACCGGAAACGGAACTGGCATTTGGGGCAGGTGGCTATGCTTGAGCGGGACGGGACCTTATCCGTGGGGATGTCCCGGCTGTATCCGCACTGCGGGCAGACGATGCGCATCAGTGACCCTTCTGTCGTAGGCGTAAGGCTCGCTTGCCTTTAGCCCGCCTCGCCCCGCAAATCAACGTCAAAGCGGGGCGAACCCTACCTTCTGCGGCCACATGCCCACCACGGGCCGCGGCGAGAGCGACGCGAAAAACGCCTCGGGCAGCACGGGATATTCCGGGTTGCGCCGGTGCAGGCCGCTGAAACCGCCCGCGGCGTCGAAGACAGCGTGCTTGCGGGCCAGGGATTCAGGCGTGGCCGTCAGGTCCGACAGGTGGCGGATGGACGCACCCACCACCAAACCGGTGGGACCGCTCACGCCCTCCAGGCGCTCGTGCACCGGCCGCACGAAGCGGACGTCCGGAGCGCGGCGGAAAAGGCGGACCTGCAGGTCCGGCCAGAGCCCCCAGCCCACCTTGACCCCGGCCGGGGTCAGGCCCAGGCGCGGGAAGGCGAAGGAGCCGCATCCCCCAAGCTCCGGAAGCGACGGCAGGAGCGCGGCCAAGGCCGGGTCCAGGCGTTCGTCCCCGTCCAGGTACAGCACCCAGTCTCCCCGGCAGGCGTCCAGCATGCGGTTGCGCTGGGCGGCGAAATCGTTGCCCAGCCTGCGCGCAAGATGCGTGACGGGCATGGACGCAGTGGGAGGGTTCTCCGGGACGCGGTCGGCGTCCCAGACCACCACGGCCTCGCTTGCGCAGCCCGGCAGGGCGGCGAAGAATCCTTCCAGGTCCGGTTCGTCCGGGCGCAGGATGGCCGCGACGCTCATGGATTTGCCGGACGGCGCGGCGGGCGCTTCCAGAGGCGAGAACGCGGCGTGCAGCTTCTGCATGGCCTGGAACCGCATCCGGGCGCCGGTGTCGTCCAGCTCCGGGTTGAGGGCGCAGGCCGCCCTACCGCAACAAAGTCCAACGGAAAACAACATCCAGGCCAGGGCCACGGCGGAATCGTCCGCCAGAAGAGGCAACCCGTCTCCGAACGCGCGGGCCTGCTCGGGAAACAGCTCGCACACGGTGAACCCCACGCCTTCCGGCAGGCTTTCGGCGAGGTATCGGGCAGCCTGTCCGGAACCGACCCCCAACAGCACGCAATGCCCGGCCCGCGCGGCCTGTCGGACGATGACGGCCATGGACTCCGGAGAGGCGGGACGGGTTCTGTAGGTGCCGCCGCCGTCGCCCAGGCGATAGGCCAGCACGGCGCGGGAATAGGCTTCGAAGGCGTGCATCAGGAGAGCCCCAGCAGCCGCGAATAGATTTCCTCCAGCTGGCGGGTGACCACCTGGACGCGGTAGAGCCTGGCTGCCTTTTCGCGTCCGGCCTCCCCCATGCGCCTGGCCGCGTCCGGATTGCGCCACAGCCAGGCCATGGCCTGCGCGTAGTCCTCGGCGGTATCCGCCACCAGCCCCGTGACGCCGTGCTCCACCAGCTCCAACTGGGCGTTGTCGCGCTCCCCCGAGGCCCGGTGCGTCACCACGGGCAGGCCAGAGGCCATGGCCTCGGCAATAGCCATGCCGAAAGACTCCCCCGTGTCGTTGGAGTGGGCCAGAAGCGTGGCCTGGCCGAAGAATGCGGCCAGGTCCTGGTCGAGGGCCACCGGGGGCAGAATCTCGACGTTCCCTGCCAGGCCCTGGTCGCGCACGAAGGCTTCAAACTCGGGCGTGGCCCCGATCACCCGCAGGATGAACCCTGGTTCAAGTTTTTTCAGGATGGGCAGGGAATCGAAGGCCAGGCGGGACCACTTGCCGGGGTCGGGCCTGGAGAGACGGGCCGCCAAGGGCCGGGAGAAATCCCGGTCGGAGGCGAGCCGCCGGAAGAGGTCGGTGTCCACGGGGTTGTAGAGCACCCGGCAGCGGGTGAGGTCCAGGCGCGGCCCCAGGTGCTCCACCAGGCGGTCCAGGCAGAAGTGCGAGACGAACAGGTGCATGTCGATGAGCGCGCCCAGGGGGGTGTCGTCAAACCGCCCGAAGACGTTGGTTTCCACCACCGCCCTGGGGCCGAAGCGTTTCACGGGGCGCAGCAGTTCTGGCTCGGGCCATCCGGCCCGGTGGATGTGAACAAGGTCCGGCTTGAGGCGTTCCAGGGCGGTGAAGAGGTCCCCCCCGGCGATGACCGGGATGCCGGCCGCCTTGAGCTGCTCCCGGCGTTCGCCGTCGGCGGAACTGTAGACGAAAGGCGTGAAACGGGAGCGGTCCAGGTGGACGGCCAGGAGCTGCGCGGCCTTTTCCGTCCCCCCGATCCCCAGGGATTTGACCACGTGCAGCACGCGGGCTGGCTGACTGTCAGTCATGGCGGCAGTATTGCCGGAAACCCGGCGCCCGTCCAGGGGGAGCGCCGGTCCGGACGGGCCCGCCCAGGCTGCGGAGGATACTGTGGAGCTTTTTACCCGGCCTCCCTCTTGGCCAGGGAATACGCCGCGAAGGCTTTGTGGACGGGTGCTCCGGCGGAGGGAGCGGCCGTGCCGGTGAGGTTGGGCACGGTCCCGGTGGCCCGGGCCTGCTGCACGGGGCCCGGCGAGGGCGGCGCGAACTCGGGGGTATTGATCTGGGAGAAGGCGTCGCGGATGCCGGTGAGGATGCGCACAACTTCGTCCACCAGGTTCGGATCCATCTTCAGGTTGGCCATGAGCAGCTTCGACGAACACAACAGGTAAATTTTCTTGAGGTTCTCCGCGAGATCGCCACCCTTTTGCGAGTTCAGGCTGCCCTGCAGCTCGGCCAGGATGTCCAGGGCCTTGGAGATAAGGATGCCCTTCTGGGCGTAATCCTTGGCCGCCATGCTCTCCTTGGCCCGCGCCAGGAACTTGAGCGCTCCGTCGAAGAGCATGATGAGCAGGTCCCCCTGGGTGGTGGTGGTGACCTGCGTCTGGAGATATGCTTGCGCTGCCTTTTGCATGATTCGTCACTCCCGCGGCTAACTCTTGGCCAGCTGCGTAATCTGGGAACTGAGCTGGGTCTGCATCTGGTTGTATTGTCCCAGCAAGGCATCCAGCTTCGAATACTGGTCCTTCAAGTGAGCCGCCATGTTCGCTATGCGGACGTTCTCGTCGTCAATCTTCTTCTGGATATTATCCGCGATCGATTGGTAGTTCGTCTGCAGGATATTCAGCGGACCGGTCTGGGCATTCGTCAAGTCGCCGAGTTCGTTGTACAGTTCACCTGTCTTGCCCACCCTGAGGTTGACGGTATGGGCATAGGATCCGTCCGTGAGGTTGTTGACCCGCACGACAAGGCCGGAGATCGGGGTTCCGGCCCCTCCGGTGAGATACGACGAGTTGGAGTTGAACGTCGTCGCATATCCGCCGATCGAGGCCGACGTGATCTTGCCGCCGGCGACAGTGTATTTCACGTCATACGTTCCGGCCTTGGTGATCCCGCTGATGTACGAATTGTAGGTGATGTCGCCGCTGTCGGTGTCACCGACATACTGCGCGGCGAAAATCTTTCCCACGGAGGCGGCGTTGGAGGCCAGGACGTTTCTGAGAACCGTTTCGTCCAGCAGTATCTGGCCTTCCGTGGGCGAGCCCTGCGTGGCGTCTGTGGACAGCCCCGTCGGGGCAAGCGAGGTGTAGAGGTCCCGCCCCTGGGCGAAACCGACACCCGGCGCCGCGGTGATGTTGTCCATGATGGTGCCGATGATCTGCAGACCGTAGTTGCCCGTGAGGATCGACCCCTGCTTGGTGGTGCTGTCGTACTTGGTGAGGTTCTGGATCTGCTTGCGCACCACGTTGACCTGGTTGACGAAGGTCTTCACGTTCTGCACCACGGCGTCGATGTCCGTGTTCACGGTGATGGTGCCGGCCCCGGAAGAGAGCAGGTTGAGCGTCAGGCCCGTCACAGCGTCGGTGACCGTGTTGGTGGACCGGGACATGTAGGCGTTGGAGAGCGGCCAACCGTTGATCTTGAATTTGGCGTCCTGATTGTTCTGGGTGGTCAGGAAATTTCCGCCCCCGAATCCCGGGATCGTGGTGGCGTTGGAAATGACCAGGCTGGACGCAGCCCCGGTGTCCATCCCCCTGATCTGGAGATAATAGTTGGTCCCATCGTAGAGAGTGGAGGCGCGCACGCCGTTGTTGGCGCCGTTGGCGTTGATGATGTTGGCCAGGTCGGTGAGCGTGGCCGTGGACGGGACCGAGTTGGAGACGGTGACGCCCTTGTAGGTGTAGACGAACTTCGCCGCGGTGCCCAGGGTGTTGATGTTCTGGGTGAGGGTGGCGTAGCCGGAGCTGGTGACCATCATCTTGTTGCGGGCCAGCTGCAGGACGGAGTAGCTGACGGAGCCGGTTTCGGCGTCGCCTCCGGCGGTGGCGGTGAGGGTCGCGGTGTTGGAGGAAACGGCGCTCTTCTTGAGGAATTCCCCGACGGTGTCCATGCCCTGCAGCGTGGTGCGCAGGGTGAGCATCTTGGAGTTCAGGTCCTTGAAGGCCGTGTTCTTGTCCAGCCAGGACTGCTTCCAGGTCTGGTAGGTCGTGACGCGGCCCTGCTCGACCTGGACCAGCTTGTCGATGAGCGCACCGAAGTCCGTCCCGCTGCCGAGGCCCTGGAAGTTGATCTGGCCCGCTAAACTCGTGCCTGAAGTGGCATCTCCGATCGCCATGGCTGTCCCCTAGGAAATTTTTGCCTGGGCTTTACGCCTTGACCGGAAGTAAGCAATCATCGCGCCGTGACGGGAAACGGCCGGGCCGCTGGTGCGACCCGGCCGTTGTTGTTTCCCCTACCCTGTCTGTCGTTAGCCGATGAGCTGCATGGCCATCTTGGGCAGGCTGTTGGCCTGGGAGAGCATGGCCACCGCGGACTGGGTCAGGATCTGCGACCGCACGAAGCTGGTCATTTCCTGGGCCACGTCCACGTCGGAGATCTGCGATTCGGCGGCCTGCAGGTTCTCCGCCTGGATCTGCAGGTTCTGCACGGTGTTGCTCAGGCGGTTCTGGAGAGCGCCCAGGTTGGCCCGGATCTTGTCCTTGGACACGATGGCCTTGTTGAGCTGGTCCAGAGCCTTCTGCGCCAGGTCCTGCGTGGAGATGGAACGGCCCGCGCTTCCGGCGGCGCCGAGGCCAACGCCCAGGGCCGAAGCCGTGGAGTTGTTGATCTGCACGTAGTAGTAGTCCTCGGCGGACAGGTTGCCGGTGCCGAAGTGCACCTTCAGCTTGCCGGTGGAGTTCAGCCCGGTGCCGCTGTGGGTCGCGCCGGACAGGTTGCCGTTGAGCAGGTAAATGCCGTTGAAGTCGGTGGCGCTGGCGATACGGGTGATTTCCGAGGCCATGGCCTGATACTCGGAGTCGATGATCAGACGCTGGTCGGAGGTGTAGGTGCCCGTGGCCGCCTGTGTGGCCAGTTCCTTCATGCGGATGAGCTTTTCGTCCACGACGCCCAGAGCGCCGTCGGCGGTCTGGATCATGGACACGGCGTCGTTGGCGTTGCGCACGCCCTGGTTGAGGGAGGCGATGTCGGAGCGCATGAGCTCGCGAGTCGCCAGGCCGGCGGCGTCGTCGGCCGCGGTACCCACGCGCAGGCCGGAAGACAGACGACGGGTGGACACGCCAAGGCTTGAATACGACTGCGAAAGGTTGCGAGACGCATTCATTGCCATCAAGTTGTGGTTGATAACGAGACCGGACATGGTTCTTCCTCCGTGAAATAAATTGGCATCCTTGCCTGGCGGCCGCGCCGGGAACCTTTCCCGTCTTCCCGGACCCCTGGTTCGGGAGTGGCGCGGCGCCGTTGACCTACATATCGTCCTCCTGGGAATTTCCTTTAGGGGGGCGTGATCACTTCTCCGGAACAAATAAGGCCGGGCCGCGAAAGCGGCCCGGCCCACGGAGGAGAGGCGGTCTCGTTCGCCTCGCCTTGGGTACTATCCGATGAGCTGCATGGCCATCTTGGGCAGGCTGTTGGCCTGGGAAAGCATGGCCACCGCGGACTGGGTCAGAATCTGCGACCGCACGAACTGGGTCATTTCCGAGGCCACGTCCACGTCGGAGATCTGCGATTCGGCGGCCTGCAGGTTCTCCGCCTGGATCTGCAGGTTCTGCACGGTGTTGGTCAGGCGGTTCTGGAGCGCGCCCAGGTTGGCCCGGATCTTGTCCTTGGACACGATGGCCTTGTTGAGCTGGTCCAAAGCCTTCTGGGCCAGGTCCTGGGTGGAGATGGACTTGCCGTTGGCGCTCGCCGACCCCATGCCCACGCCCAGGGCCGAGGCCGTGGCCGAGTTGATCTGCACGTAGTAGTAGTCCTCGGCGGACAGGTTGCCGGACCCGAAGTGCACCTTCAGCTTGCCGGTGGAGGTCAGCGACGTGCCGTTGTGGGTCGCGCCGGACAGGTTGCCGTTGAGCAGGTAGATGCCGTTGAAGTCGGTGGCCTTGGCGATACGGGTGATCTCCGAAGCCATGGCCTGGTACTCGGAGTCGATGATCAGGCGCTGATCCGAGGTGTAGGTGCCCGTGGACGCCTGGGTGGCCAGCTCCTTCATGCGGATGAGCTTTTCGTCGATGACGCCCAGAGCGCCGTCGGCGGTCTGGATCATGGACACGGCGTCGTTGGCGTTGCGCACGCCCTGGTTGAGGGAGGCGATGTCCGCGCGCATGAGCTCGCGGGTCGCCAGGCCGGCGGCGTCGTCGGCCGCGGTACCCACGCGCAGGCCTGAAGACAGGCGACGGGTGGACACGCCAAGGGCTGAATACGACGTGGACAGGTTCCGGGCCGCATTCATGGCCATAAGGTTGTGGTTGATAACTAAGCCGGACATGATTCTTCCTCCTTGAATTTCGGTGGCATCCTTGCCGTGCGCGGCTCTCTCCCCTCCCCCCGGAAGGGCGCCGCGCTCTACTGCACCCTTTCTGGCGTACTTATCGTTTACGGCGAGGCCAACTTTAGGCCCGGGTATGAGGCGGCACGCAAAAAAAGCGGGCCCCTGTCGGAGAACATCCGACAAGAGCCCGCAATAACTCTCTTTTTATAAAACTACTTTTTTACGAGGATGAGCGAGAAATACGGCGGCCGCTCCGGGCAGTCCCGCAAGCCGCGCGTGATGGCCTGTCCGGAAAGCCCGCATCGGCTCACCAGGATGGCCCGGTCCGCGAGCCCCATGGACTCGAGGATCTCCCGCAGCGCGGGGAATCCCTTGTACGCTTTGAGGATGACCGCGCTGTCGCAGGCGTCCAAGGTCCGGCGCAGGCGTTCGGGGTCGTCCACCCCGGAGAGCACGGCCAGGTTCTGCCCGGATTCGGCCAGCCCGAACCCGGCAGCGGCGGCCGCCGCCTGGATGGAGCTCACCCCGGGCACGATCTCCACCCGCGCCCCCGGGTCCATCTCCCTCATGGTGCGCCACAGATAAAGGAATGTGGAGTAGGTCATGGGGTCGCCCAGGGTGATGAAGGCCGCGTCTGCGCCGCGTGCGAGCGTTTCCAGCACGGCCCGCGCGTTGGCGTGCCAGGCGGCCTCGAGCACCGCCCGGTCACGGGTCATGGGGAAATCCAGCCGGACGACCGGCGTCTCCGGGCGCATGTGCGGCGAGGCGATGGACAAGGCCTGGGAATAGTCGTTCTTGCTGGAGGCGGCGGCGAACACCACCTCGGCGGCGCTCAACACTTTCACGGCCTTGAGGGTGAGCAGGTCGGGGTCGCCGGGGCCGACCCCGACAGCGTGCAGAATACCGGGGCGAATCACTTGTGTGCCTCCTGGGCGAAAACTTCGGGATAGAGGATGGCGGCCACGGCCCTGACGCCCTCCAGGAGCCTGGGCGTGGGCCGGCTGACCAGGGCCTCGTCCACGAGAAAGACCCGCCCTTCCCGCACGGCCTTGAGCGCCGAAAGCCCGGGAGTCGCGGCGATCTCCTCCAGGCTCACCGGGTTCATGGTTCCCTTCTGGGCCAGGTAGACATCCAGGGAGTCTCCCAGGGCCACCACCCGCTCAAGGCCGAACGAGGCGATGTTGGTGCCGGAAACCGGCTCGGCGTCCCTGGCCAGGTTGTCGCCTCCGGCGGCCTGGAGCACGAAGTCGGCCATGGAACCCGGGCTTATGGTCTTCATCTGGCGGTGGATGGACTCGAAGAACACTCGCTTGCGCCCGGCTCCCGCGGCCTTGGCCACCGTGGCGCGCACGGCGTCCAGGTCCCGGCGGAAGTTTTCGCACATGGCCCGGGCCTCGCGTTCGTGCCCGGTGAGGCGTCCCAGTTCCAGCCAGTACTCGTCGAGACCGGCTTCGGACGCGGGCTGGAGACACACCACCGTGACGCCCAGGCGCGTGAGCTGCTCGATGAGTCCCGGCTGGGTGGCGCGGTGCATAGGCCGGGCCAGCACCAGGTCGGGCCTCAAGGCCGCGATGGCCTCGGCGCTGTCGCGTGCCCCCACCACGGGAAGACCGTTCATGGGTTCGTTCACGCCCACCAGAACGTTCGCGGCCCCCATGGCCGCAAGGTTCTCGGCGTGGGCCGCGTAGAGGCTGACCACGCGCGAGTAGGCCTTCTCCCCGGACCACGCGGCCAGGGGGCTCAGACAGATCAACAGGACGGCGACAAGAAGCCGTTTGAACATCATTCCTCCAGAAAACGGACGTGCCCGTCCTCGATGCGGGCGCGCACGCCGAAAACCCGGGCCACGTTTTCGCTTGTGAGCACGCGGGAGGTGGGTCCATACGCGGCAATGCGCCCGCCGCCAAGCATGAGCATGGCCGGGCAGAACATGGCGGCGAGGTTGAGATCGTGCAGAACCACGGCCACCGCCGCCCCTCCCCGGGCCAGCGCGGCGAAGGCCCGCATGGTCATGAGCGCGTGGCGGATGTCCAGGCCGGCGGCCGGCTCGTCCAGCAGGTAGACGCTCCCGCCCTGGGCCAGGGTCCTGGCCAGGGCAGCCCGGCGCTTCTCGCCGCCGGACAGGCTGGTGACGGACCGCTGGGCCAGGTGCGAAAGATCCAATGCCCGCATGGCCCGATCCGCCGCGCCTTCATCCTCGCCTGACGCCTGGCCGAAACGCGAAAGCCAGGGATGGCGGCCCATGAGCACGGCCTGGCGCACGGTGAAGCCGAACCGCTCCTCGGACTGCTGGGGCGAATAGGCCACGGCCCGGGCTACCTCGCGCCGGGAAAGGCCCGCCAGGGGCCGCCCGTCGAGCCTCACCTCACCCGTGGAGGGCTCGAGCACCCCGGCCAGACAGCGCAGCAGGGTGGTCTTGCCCGCCCCGTTGGGTCCGACCACGGCCAAAAGCTCGCCGGGATTCAGGGCGAGATCCACCCCGTCCAGCACCGGGACCCGCTCGCGGCCGCGAAGGACGCCGATCTCTTTTGCTTCAATCATGGGGGCCTCAATCACGGGCGCGCCCCCGGACGAAGAGCAGACAGAAATACGGTCCGCCGAGCATGGCCGTGAGCACCCCCACGGGGACCTCGTGGGCCAGAAGCTCCCTCGAGGCGGTGTCCGCCCCCAGGAGAAGGAGCATCCCGCCCAGGGCCGACAGGGGCAGGAGCCGCGCGTGCGACGGCCCGGCGGCCAGACGGACCACATGGGGCACCATGAGACCCACAAATCCCACTATGCCCGACACCGCCACGCAGCAGGCCGTCATCAGGGCCCCCGCGCCAAGGAGCGCCAGGCGCACCCGGTCCACGGACACGCCCAGGGCGGCGGCCTGCTCGTCGCCCAGGCACAGGGCGTCAAGATCGCGGGCCAGGGCCAGGGCGACAGGGAGCCCCAGGCACACGCCGGCCCAGGCCACCCCTGCCTCGGCCCAGGTCTTGGCAGCGAGCCCGCCCATGAGCCAGAACACCAGCCCGGCCACGTTCTCGCCTGCCAGAAACTTCACGAACCCTATGGCCGCCTGGAGCGTGGCCGCCACCATCACCCCGGCCAGCACCAGGGTCACGGCGTCGTAACCGCCTCCGGCCCGGGCCATGAGGAGCACCACGACCAGCGCCGCAAGCGCGCCGGCCAGGGCCCAGGCGGGCACGGACAGCACGCCAAGGCCCGTGAATCCGGCCAGCAGGCACAGGCAGGCCCCCAAGGCCCCTCCGGCCGAGACGCCCAGCGTGTAGGAATCAGCCAGGGGGTTTCTCAGCACGCCCTGGAACAGGGCCCCGGACAGGGCCAGCCCGCCCCCCACGGCCAGCGCCGTCAGGATGCGGGGCAGGCGGACGTCCCAGACCAGGGCCGCGCTCATCTCCGGAACTCCGTCCAGCCAGCCGGGACGGCCCAGGAGCTTCGCCGCCAGCACGCGCGCGGCGTCGGCCATGGGCACGGGCACGGCCCCGCTCCCGGCGGCGGCCAGGATCAGGGCCGCCAGGGCCAGGAGCATGACGAGGACGGTTCTGTTCACCGGAGCGTGTCCCTTGCCGCCGCGCGCCCGCCGGTCATTTGTCCGTCCCGAGCTGCGCCAGGGCCGCCTTGACGTGGTCCACCCAGATGGCGGCCACGGCGTCGGACTCGGCCGTGCCCTTGAGCACCGGCACGCAGGCGATCCCCGCCTTGGTGAGGACGGTTTTCCAGGAGCCCGGCTCATCGCCGGCGATGTCGTTATGGGCGTGGTCGCCCGCCACTGCCAGCAGCGGCACGAGGTAGGCCTTCTTCACATTGCTTTCGGCGAGTTCAGCCAGCACGTCCTCCCGGGTGGGGGAGCCTTCCACGGTTCCCACGAAGGCCAGCCGGTCCTTCTTCCAGAGGTAGTACTGCAGGCCGGGATAATAGACGTTGGCCGGATGCTTCGTCCCGTGGCCCACGAAGACCACGGCCTCGCCCACCTTGCGCTCCTTGGGAGCGGACTGGGCCAAGGCGTCGGCCACGCGCGTGAGGTCCTGGGTGGTGGCCAGCAGCGGCAGGCCCACCGCCACTTTCTTCATGCCCTTGGGCATGCCGGAGAATGACCGCGCGGTCTCGGACAGGGCGTGGAACTCCTGGCCGGGGATGGTCTGCAGGGACTGCACGGCCACGTGGGTGAAGTCCTCGTCCATCATTTTGGCCAGGGCCTCGGCCGGGGAATCGAGCTTCACGGGCTTCTCGCCCCCGGCCAGCTTGTGCCGGACGATCTTGGAGGAATACGCCCAGCGGACCTCCACGCCCGGGATCTCCTCTTTCAGCTTCTTTTCGATGTTCACGTAGGCCGCGTCGGCTCCGGCCACGCTTGTGCCGAAGGCCACCAGCAGCACGCCGCGCTTCTCGGGCCGGGCCTCGCCGTGAGCGGCCCAGGCCGCCTGGGACAGGGCCAGCAGCCCGAGCAGAAGAATGAGCGACGCGATTTTTCGCAGGCCGGGCCTGGTGAGGGAACTGCGCATGGGAAACACTCCGGGGGCATGGCTGTTGCGAAGAGGCAAAAAAGGCCGCTCCTCCCCATGCGGGAAGAAGCGGCCCGTATTCGCCTCTTCGGGTATCCACGCGCGGCAATAGCCCGTTGCCGTGCTGGAAGCAGCAAATTGCAGCAATCTGCAACAAACTGGGGCCAGGCAGGTCTTCCGGCTCGTTCCGTCCGCCTCGGCCTTCCCGGGAAGCATCTCCCAGTGGCGCTCCAAAGGACGCGGACTTGTCTGGAACTTACGGCGGCGGGACCGCTCCCGGTTCTCACGGGATTCCCTATTCTCCCCTTGCGGGGCACCTGACCAGCTTGCGTTATCTCGGGCTTTCGCCCGGTGTCAATCGTCCAGGCCCAGAAGGTCGCGCAGGAGCGGGCGGCAGGTGTCCCAGTCCGGCTCGTAGCGCACCGCGTCGATCCGTATTACAGGTTGTATACCGCCCAGGCTGTTGAGCCAGTAGGCGTGCTTGAAGCCGGGCAACTGGTCGAGCCCGATGTACACCGGCTCCACGGAAAGGCTGCGCGAGGCGGCCTCCAGGGCCAAGCTCGGCAGCTTGTAGGGCGAATCGCTCACGAAGAACCCATGCCCGTCGGAGAAGACCAGGGCCGCGCAGGCCGCCTCCAGCACGCTCCCGCCGGCGTCGGCCAGCACGGCGTCGTCCACGCCGGCCTTCCGGGCGTATTCCCAGGCCAGGCGCTGGTGCATGTTGGCCATGGTCTTGTGGGCGCACAGGTGGGAGACGTGGGCATGCGGATATACGACCAGGGAGCGCGCGGCGTCCGGGTCCAGGACGTGCGGGATGGCCGTGATGCACAGGCTGGCCGGGCTGGCCGGGGAGTCCTGGTAGCAGAACAGGTTCACCCGGGCGGTCTCGCCGGAGAGGCCATTGGCCAGGGCCACGTCCAGCACGGCGCGCCTCAAGTCCTCTTCGCCGGGCAGCTCGAAGCCGATGCCCAGGTATTCGAGGCTGGCCCGCATGCGCTCCAGGTGCCGCTCGAAGCGCGGCAGGCGATGGCCGTGATGCAGGATGGTCTCGAAAACCCCCATGCCGCAACGGAAGGCCGGGCCGCTTACGCGCAGGGGGGCCGCGTCCCCGGCGATGCGGCCGTCTATCCAGGCTTTCATGCGTCTGCCCTCCCGGTGAGCGCAAGGAATTTCGCAGCCTTTGCCAACGTCTCCTCATACTCCATCGCGGGATCGGAATCCACGACAATCCCGCTTCCGGCGTGAAATCCGAGCACCCCGCGCCTGGAGTCCAGCGCGGCGGTACGGATGGCCACGGAACTGTCCAGGTCGCGCGGTCCTTGCACCACGGCCAGGCAGCCATAGGAGGCTTCGCGGTGGTGCGGCTCCAGGTCCGCGATGATCTCCACGGCCCGGCGCTTGGGGCAGCCCGTGACCGACCCCGGTGGCAGGGCGTCCCACAGGAGGTCCAGGCAGGTGGAGCCGCCCCGCAGCCTGCCGGTGACGTTGGAGTACATCTGGAGGAGGCCGTCCACCTCGAACACCGACCGGTGGTTCGAGACGCCCACGGACCCGTAGGCGCAGTTCGCGCCGACATCGTTCCGGATGAGGTCCACGATCATGGAGAGCTCGGCGTCCTCCTTGGGCGAGGCCAGAAGCTCTCGCAACGCCGCCGTTCGGTCCTGCCCGACCCGGCGCGTGCCCTTGATGGGCTGGCTGAGCACCTTTCCCTGGCGCACCCGGATGAAGCGCTCCGGCGAAGTGGACACGACTGCGTATGGCGAATCGTGGTACAAACCGTAAAACATGGCCGGGTGGGCGCGCATGAGCCCCGTGAACAGGCTCGTGGCCGCGAGGCCGTCCGGCAGGTCCGCCTCGAAGCGGATGGAGAGATTGAGCTGGTAGACGTCGCCGTCCAGTATATGGGTAAGCGCCCGGGTAACGGCCTGCTCATAGCCCGGCCGGTCCAGGGAGGCCCGCAGCCCTCCCGGAAACGCAGGCAGCGCCGGGCCGCCTCCGTCATTTCTGACCGCTCCCTGCCCCGGCCCCTGGCGGACAAGGGCGGCTGCCTCACGGGCGCGAGCCTTATCGTCCGAGAAAACATGCACCAGCCGCGCATCCGGGCTCGGGGCCAGGAGCACCGCGTATTTGCGGAAAACCCCGGCCGGGAAGTCCGGCGCGGGAAGGTCGAGCCCCATTGCGCCAAACCCGGCGTGGTAGCTCAAAAATCCGAGGGCCGATCCCGCAGTGGCGAAACAGAAGCGCTTGAGCTCCTCCTTGCCGCCGTCCCTGCCCATGCGCCATTCGGCCACGGGCCACAGCCCCACCAGGCCCGAGGCGGGCACGCCGGGCATGGGCGGGGTGACCAGGGCGTCCGGAGCGTGAGGCGCCAGGGCCTCAAGCCAGCCTAGGCCCTCAACCGGGCAGGAGCATCTGTAGGCACTCACGGATGATCTCCGCTCCCTGCGGGGTGAGAAACGATTCTGGGTGGAACTGCAACCCGAGCACCGGAAGGGTCCTGTGCCGCGCGGCCATGGGAATCTCGCCGCAGCGGGCCAGCACTTCCATGTCCGGTCCCGGACGGCTCACGTACAGCGAGTGGTAGCGCGCGGCGTCCACCTGCCTACCGAAGATCTCGAAGCGGCTGGGCCGGCCGTGGAAGCAGCCGGGCAGGCGCGACACCTCGCCCCCGAAGTGCAGGGTCGCGATCTGAAGCCCCAGGCACACGCCCAGCACCGGGCGCCCCGAGGCAAGCAGGGGGCCGTAGGCCGGATAGTCGCGCGGGTGCCCCGGACCGGGCGAGACCACGGTCAGGTCGAAGCGGGCGGCAGCCTCGGAGTCCAAATCCGGGTAGGAAACGATCTCGGGGGCCACGCCGCAGACCCTGTGCAGCAGGTGTTCGAGGTTGCGGGTGAAGCTGTCCCGGTTGTCCGCCAGCAGGATGCGCATGAAGGGCCTGGGTAGTAAAGGCGACCGCATCGGTCAAGACCGTTGACCGCCCTGCCCGCCCGGCGTATGGCCCTCGCCGGGACGCAACCGACCATGCTTCAGCTTGAAACCATCGAATTGTTCGCGCAGGTGTGCGTGGCCATCCTTCTGGAGGCTTCGCCCTTTTTGCTGCTTGGAGCGCTGGCCTCGGGGCTCTTCGAGGTGTTCGTGCCGCGCGAGACCCTGGAGCGCATGATGCCCCGCTCCCCCCTGGCCGGGGTGCTGGCCGGGGTGGTGCTGGGCATGGTGATGCCCTGCTGCGAATGCGGCATCGTGCCGCTCATCCGCAGGCTCCTTCGCAAGGGCGTGCCCCCGGCGACGGCCATGACCTTCATGCTGGCCGGGCCGGTGATCAACCCGGTGGTGCTGGCCTCCACCTATGTGGCCTTCCAGGGCGACGCCTCGGTGGTCGGCCTGCGCTGTGCCCTGGTAGGGCTCATCGCCGCCGTGATCGGCTACTCCTTCCGCAACGCCCGCCCCGAGGATCTGCTGCTGACCAAGGCCGCGCCGGTCCGCTCCGCCTGTGGCTGCGGGGAAGACGAGCCCCTGTTCGGGTCGCTTTCCGACGCCGTGCCCCCGGACGAGGCGGAACAGCCTTCCCTCGGGTCGCGCCTGGACCACGCCCTGCGCCACGCCCAAGCCGATTTCCTGGACATGTTCAAGATCCTGGTGATCGGCGCGGTGATCGCGGCCGCGTTCAAGACCCTGGCCCCGTCCGGGCTGGTGGCGCTTCTCGAGAAGGATCTCCTGCTCTCGGTGACGGGCATGATGGCCCTGGCGGTGATCCTGTCCCTGTGCTCCCAGGCGGACGCCTTCGTGGCGGCCTCCTTCACCGGCTTTCCTTTCGCGGCCCGCCTGGCCTTTCTGGCTCTCGGGCCGATTCTCGACTTCAAACTGGTGCTCATGTGGCAGGGGGCGTTCAAGCCGGGCGTGGTGCGCAGGCTTATCCTCGTCCCGGCCGTGATCGTCTTTTCCGCCTGCATGCTGCTGGGTGCTTTCGCGAGGATAGGGTCATGAGGCTTGCAGGCAGGATTCCCGGACTGGTTGAGGCGGCGTGCCTCGTGGGATTGGCCGCATTTCTGGCCTACCTGCTGGTGGCGGGCAACTACTGGATGTACCTGAACCCCAAGTTCAGGGGGCTCTCCTGGGCGGCGGTAGCCGCGCTGGGCGGGCTCGGGGTCTATTCGGCGGCGCGTCCGCCCGTTGGGGCCACTTGGCTTCGGGCGTCGCTGTATCTTTCGGTGCTGGGCCTGTGCCTGATGAGCGAGCTCGGCCTGCAACGCTGGTTCTCGGTCTCGGGAGTCGATTCCCAAGCCGTGGAGCAGGAGCAGGCCCCCCTGCCCTCCCGGGTCACGGTCGGCGGCCAGGAGTACATCCGCCTCAACCTGGGCGAGCTTTACGACATCGCGGGCAAGGGTCCGTCCCCGCTGCTCCAGGGGAACTACGCCGTGCGCGGCTTCGTGCGCAGAAGCCCGGAGACCGACGCCAAGGGCGAATTCGTCCTCTACCGGCTGGCCCTGTATTGCTGCTTCGCGGATTCGACGGCCGTGGGATTCAGGGTGCGCCCCCCCAAGGGCGCGGCCCTGCCGGAAAACGGCTCCTGGCAGGTGGTCTACGGAGCGCTCGAGGCTTCCGGCGATCCCGATTCCGACAAGATCGCCACCATCGAGGGGTCGGCCTTCGCCTCGGTGAATCCGGACTACCGCTTCACGGCCCGGCGCATGGAATCCGAAAAGGTCCCGGGCACGGGCATGATGTACGAATGGCGCTCGGAAGAGCCCTACGCGTACTGAAGAGCCTCCGGCGGCCGGAGAGGGCAACGCCCTCTCTGGACTCTCCCGCCAAAGGGACTTCCTCCCTTTGGAATCCTGTACAGCTTCGCGTAGTTACCCGATCCTGCTCAGCAGTGCCTCGATTTCGCCCTTCTTGCGCATCCCGTCGATCCAGCCCTGGGGCAGCGCTCCCTCCCCCTTCCAGGCGCAGAGCACCATGCCCACCAGCATGTTGCGCGCGGCCGAGTCTCCCCCGGCCATGGCCGAATCCACCAGCGCCTCGGCCGGAGAATCCTGGCCCCGGGAGATGAGTTGCACCGTGGACTGGAAGGCCCCGTCCACGTGGCAGCTCTGGCCGAAGCGGGCCACGGCCTTGACCGAATCCTCGCCGGCGGCGGCCTGGGCGTCCTTGAACCAGCCGTGCAGGGGCGAGCCCGGGAAGCGGCCCTCCAGGGCCTTGGCCATGCCCTCCGTGGGCGCGACGCCGCTTAAGGCCGCATGCGCGGTGCGGGCGAAGAACTCGGCGGAGTCCATTATCTTGGCGTTGTTGTGGGTCAGCCCGGTCTGGGCGCGGCACGCCTGGACCATGGCCTCCACGTCGGAGCGCAGGGAGTGGACCAGAGGGGCTATGCGCGAGGCTCCGGCCAGTTCGTCGGACGCGGAGCCCGCGTCGGCGGGTTCCCATCCAGCTGCCAGCTGCGACAAGGTGTTCTTGGTGGCCCGGTCCGCGTAGATGGTGGAGCCGCCCGAGAACAGGGCGCGCCAGCGGGTGGAGAAGTCCGCGGGGTCGAAGACGCCCTTTTCCGCCAGGGACGCAAGCAGCACCAGGGTCTGGTCGCCGTAATGGGTGAAATCGCCGGCTTGCTTTGCGGTGTGGTGGGAGCCTGGCGGAGGGGCCTTGAGCCCGTCCAGGCGGCCCAGGGCGGCGATGCGCTCCTGGTCGTAGATCCAATGGACGCCAAGGGCCAAGCTGTCGCCCACGAAAGAGCCGAGCACCATGTAGCTGGAATTGCCGGACATGCCAAACCTCCCGGATGGACTGCCCCGTTTGTAGCCCGCCCGGGGGACCGGAGCAAGGGAAGGATGGCGTTTCGCCGCAGGGAGGGAGCGAAGCTACTTGAGCAGCCGGTCCAGGACTTCGGGGGTGAGGGGCTTGACCAGCACGTCGTCCATGCCCGCCTCCAGGCAGACCTGGCGGTCGTGGTGGCCGGAGTAGCCGGTCAGGGCCACGACGACGGTCCGGGGGAGGGTTGCGGCTTTTTCTGCGGCCCTGATCCGCGTGGCGGCCTCCAGGCCGGTCAGGCCCGGCATGTCCACGTCCAGGAGGATCAGGTCGAAGCCGCCCGGGAAGGCGGCCACGGCGGCCAGGCCGTCTTCCACCACCACGGCGTCATGCCCGGCCCGGTCGAGCAGCATGCTGGCGAGGCGGCGGTTCACGGGGTCGTCGTCGGCCACCAGAATGCGGCGGCGTGGCGTCTGGTTCATGAATGTATCCAAGGGGTTGATGGATATGCCGGAGCGGCCCCGCTGGTCCGCCCCGGCGTCGAACGCGCTGATTTCCCGGAGCCTACTGGGCGGCCGGTGCGGCGGCCTTCCGGCCTTTGCCGTGGGCGGTACGGGCGGCGATGAAGTCTTCCTTGGTCAGGTAGCCCTTGTTGTCCTTGTCCAGCTTGGCGAAGCGCGCCTCGGCCCGCTTCTGGGCGGCGGCCAGGAACTCTTCCTTGGTGATCTTGCCGTCGCCGTTGGCGTCGTGCAGGGAGAAAGCCCTGCCGCCCTTGGGCGCGGCTGCGTCGTCCTGGGCCAGGGACAGGCCGGAAGCGCCAAGGACCAGGGAGAAAGCGAAGACACAGGCGATCGTGCGTTTCATGCGGTACTCCTCGGTGAAATTTGTTCGACTATACAAGCATTGCGCGATTGTGTCCATATTTGCGATATGATCTCGCCGGGACGACGGCCACCTACAGGAGCACCTTGCGCGACTTCAGGAAAAAGTAGCCCACCACGCCGAAAGTTGCCGCCGGGGACACCCAGTGGGGGATGTGCATGCCGAAGGCGTCCAGGACCATGATCCATCCCAGCAGCAGCACCGAGTACATGGCTCCGTTCTTGAGAAAGCGATATTTTTTGATGGTTTCCACGTTGCGCACGGTGAGCTCGCGCACCACGAAGGCCCCCAGGCCGTTGCCCACCAGGATCAGGGGAACGGACAAGGTGAAGGCGAAGGCTCCGAGCACGCCGTCGATGGAGAAGGTGGCGTCGATGATCTCCAGGTAGAAGATCTTGGCCAGGTCGGACTTGTGGGAGTGCAGGAGCTCCTGCTCGCTCTGCTCGGCGTTCTGCTTGAATCCGTGGGTGATGAAGAAGGCCGTGGAGCCCACCACCGCGCCGAAGGCCATATGGGCGTTCACCTTGAGGGCGAACCACACGATGAGGGTCAGCAGGATCGAAGCGATGGCGTAGAACCAGACCCCGTGGCGCATGAGGTAGCGCTCGCCGGGCAGGCCGAAGTTCTTCTCCTCCAGGAATATCCAGTGGAAAAAGAGCAGGATCAGGAAGATGCCGCCGCCCATGAGCAGCACCGGCGCCGAGGAGTTCACGGCCTCCATGACCCTGGGATCGGAGGAGAAGGTGGCCGTGAGGGCCTCCAGGGGGCCGATGCCCGGGGTCACGCCCCAGACGATGAGCCAGGGCAGGATGCCGCGAACCGCGAACACCGCGATGATGATGCCCCAGATGAGGAACCAGCGCCGGTATTTGGGGCTCATGGATGAGAGCACCTCGGCGTTGATGATGGCGTTGTCGATGGAGCTTATGGTCTCGAACAGGCACAGGCCCGCGACGGTAA
This sequence comes from Fundidesulfovibrio terrae, assembly GCF_022808915.1. NCBI lineage: Bacteria > Pseudomonadati > Thermodesulfobacteriota > Desulfovibrionia > Desulfovibrionales > Desulfovibrionaceae > Fundidesulfovibrio > Fundidesulfovibrio terrae. The sequence continues at coordinate 149,157 of NZ_JAKZFS010000004.1, read as the reverse complement.
GCGAGGCGGAAAGGATGTCCATGAGCGGCGAGGTAGCCTAAAAGCCCCCGCCGGACAAGCGTCTACCCGCCCAGGACGATGTTGAGCCCGATGCCCACCAGGGTCAGCCCGCCCAGCACCTCGGCGTAGCGGCTCACGGCGGAGACGTGCCCGGCCATGCAGCCGATCTTCACCCCGGCGGCGGTGATGACGAAGCACACCACGCCGATCACCAGGGCCGGGAACCAGATGGTCTCGCCCAGCACCGAAAAGGACAGGCCCACGGCCAGGGCGTCGATGCTTGTGGCCACGGCCAGCATGATCAGCTGCAGGCCCTTGGTGGGGTCCTTGGGGTCGCAGTGCTCTCCGGCGTCATCGCCGCGTGCGCCCTCCCAGATCATCTTGCCGCCCACCAGGGACAGAAGACCGAAAGCCGCCCAGCCCGCGTAGGCCGTAACGAACGAGCGCACGGTAAGCCCCAGAACCCAGCCCGCGACGGGCATGGCCGCCTGGAAGAAGCCGAAGGCGCCGGCCATGCGCAGGGTCTGGGAGGCGCGGGCCTTGCGCAGGCAGATGCCGGTGGCCAGGGAGACGGCGAAGGCGTCCATGGCCAGGGCCACGGCTATGGCGAGAAGGGTCGCGAAAGGCATGTTAGGATGATCCTCGGAAAGCTGCGTCCCGCGCCGTCGCGCGAGGGCGACACCGTATCAATTCAGGGCGGGATGCTCAAGACGCGAAGCCGGGCGTACCCGCGCGCACCACGCCTACTCCCCGGCTGGGATGAACGCCGCGCGGGCCCCGTGTTTGCCCGTGCGCAGACGCCCACCAGGCCCCGCAAGGCATTCGCGCCCGCGACCGGCGATGCGGTGGCGGGCGCGAAACGAGGCGCGGGGTCTCCGGGGCCTTTGGGCCTAGCGGCAGGCTCCGTGCCAGGAAACCAGGCTGAAGGGGGTGTAGTTGTTGTCCGGGTCTTCGGCGTAGCGGGTGCCCAGGGGCTGGCCTTCCTCCGTGTTGCGGATGGTGTCGGGAGACCCCTTGAAATAGACGCACTCATTGTTGTTGCAGACCAGGATCTCGCCCCAGCCGGACTCGGGGGGGCCGAGCCAGGTGGACAGTTCAACGCCGCAGTGCGGACAGCAGCGGTGTTCGCTCATGATGATGACTCCTTGCGGTGCGGTATGGACCAGACGTCGTGCCCTGTGAAGTAGGCACGAAGCGGCGGGTGTCAAGCCCGGCCGCGCGGCCACGCGGGTGCATGGCGGCGCGGCCGAGAAGCCGGATTGCGTCTCTAGGGAATGATGGGGTTCAGGTTGTCGCGAACCCAGTAGAGCAGGGTGTACTTGCTGGAGAGCTTGGCCACCATGTCGTTGAGCACGGCCTTGTCCGGGTCCTGGATGCGGATGTAGACGGAGCGGTGTCCCTCGTCGGCGTGGGTGAAGGAGGTCAGCACGCTGATGATGCGGGCGTTGTACTCCTTGAGGTCGTCGATGATGGCCTTGAGGGAGCCCTCGGCGTTGGGCAGGCTGAAGGCCAGCTGCACGCCGCCCTCGGTGATGCCGGTGATGTTCACCAGCACCTTGAAGACGTCGGAGTCGGTGATGATGCCCACCACCTTGAGGTTCTCGTCCACCACGGGCAGGCCGCCGAAGTGGTTGTTCATCATGAGCACGGCGGCCTTTTCCACGGTTTCCGTGGGCTTCACCGCCAGGGGGGTCTTGGTCATGATGTCTTTGACCTTGATCTCGGAGAGCAGGTAGTACAGCTCGTGCATGTCGAGCGACGTGGCCTTGGAGGGTGAGGCCTCCTTGAGGTCGCGGTCAGAGACGATGCCCAGGAGGCGGAAGGAGTCGTCCACCACCGGAATCCTGCTGATCTTGTGTTCGCGCATGAGCTTGGAGGCCTTCATCATGGAAGTCTCCGGCCCCACGGTGATCACTTCCTTGGTCATCCAATCGCGAATGAGCATACAGTCCTCTCTTTGTTGGCGGCTTATCAGCCGTTCGGCATCATTAGCAGAACACCATGCCGAAGGGCAACCGGGAGGGGCGGCGGACGCACCGGATGACCAAGGCTGCACCCGCCTGCCCGTCCTGCATGATCCGCATGGAGGGATGGGTTTTCACGACCTCAAGGACAGCGACCCTTGGCGAAAATTTGGGAAACCCGGCATCGCCTGAAGGATATAAATTCGAAAAAGAATATATGTGGTCTCCTGCGACCTTCCCTGCCAGGAAGAGGAAGGATGCCGTAAGCCCTCCCGCGAGGCGCATTCTTTCGGGCAGCGCGATATGCCGTGAAATATTCGCAAAAGAAATTCTGTCAGCACTATATTCTTGAAAGAACAATCGTTCTCCCCATGACCACCCGAATCACGGGTACGGCCGCGATTCGCCACTCCCGTGTCCGCAGGCATTGCCGCAATAGCTCCCGTCCCGCCTGATCTTCGAGGAGCGAGGAGCTTGGGATTTTTTTCAATTTCTTCCCACATAGCGCTATATGGGGAGACACGAGACCCTTTTTGAATATCCTGCGTGGTCATCGCCCGGCCGAGCCGGGCAAATCATCCACGGAGGATTTCATGAGGACCGAGCAAGAGCTCAAGGAAAACCAGGCCAGATACTGGCGGCGCTCCAACGCCGCCTTCGGGGTGCCAGCAGGGACCCATCCCGACGACCCCAACCCGCCCGGGGCGGACAACTTCCAGCAAGCGGGAAGCGCCCAACCCAGCGAATACCTCGCCACCCAGCAGCCCATGGGGGATTTCCCCCGCTACGACGACGTGCACGCGGCACTCCTGCGCGACCCCGAGGCCGTGGCCACATTGCGCGAGCACTGGGACGACGTGTTCAGGCCCCACGACATGGGGCCGCCTCCCGCCGACCCCACTGGACAGCTGCGCTGGTACATCCTGCGTGACCTGAACGAGCACCATCACAAGCGCCACAGGATCGACTTCGAGGACGCCAAGAAGCACCGCGTGCGCGAGCGCGTGGAGACGCTTTTCGGCAAGCTGGCTCAGAGCGATCCGCTCTACAAGGGAACCATCCAGATGATGGAGCACCATCTGGAGCTTCTGTCTCCGTCGCTTAGGCGCATGGTGCGGGGGATGTTCGCCCGCTGCCCGCACGAGGCCCTGGAGTTCTACAAGGAGATGCGCGCGGGGAGGCCATCCTCCCCGCGCACAACCAAGGAGACGACACATGGCGGATGAGTACGCCGACAACCTCGCGGACAGCTATATCCGCACCAATGACGGCAAGGGCGACACGATGGGCGAGAACTTCAACGGCGGCGTGGTGGCCATGCCCCTTGCCCCGGGCGAGGTGCGTGCGCCCATTTCGGGGGAGATACGTGACACCGTAAGCAACAGACGGCTCGGAGAAGACCCGCTTTTCACGGCCATGGCGGGCGACAGCAAAGAATTCGTCGGGGGTATCCCAAAAGAACAGTGGGACAGCATGACGCCTGAGCAGCGTGATCGTCTTATCCGAGGGACTGAAGAGGATCGCAAAACTGCAGCTATCATCGGGGGTGGAGTGGGAGGTGCACTTGGGGCTGCGGCAGGTCTCCCTGCGTTTCTCGCTGGCCCAGAGATAGGGGGTATCGTTACTGGCGGCCTAGCAGGCGCTGGCGGCACCTGGGGGGGCGTACAAAGGATACGACCTCCTCGACAAGGCCACCCCTCCTCCGGCCATAAGCCGCGAAACCCTGCGTCAACAGTATGAGGACGCCAAGGGCCGCGAATAACCTAAAGAACGGCCCTTGTTGACGCAGGGGCCGTTTTTTCGTATTTTTATGCATTCAATATTTAATGTCGACGATATTAATTACGACCACCTACTCCCGAGCCAACGTATGACTCGTACACAGCATTCCGAATTCAAAAAAAGAATCAAGAAGAACTTGCCAGTTAATCCTTGGTGGATCATCCTAGCGGGTTTCATATTCGGCATGATTCAGGCTTATTTTCTGTTCAAATAGCCTAACATATTGGTGCTGTCCCAGCTAAGCCCTCAGGCTGACCAAGGGTGACTCTGTTTATATCCGAAAGAGCAGGTTCGGCGCCCAGAAAAAGGGTACGTCTCGTTGAGCACTTCGTTACCGGAGCCGTCGAGTTGTTCGGGATCATTCATACCTAAGCCGTACCGAGGCCGCCCGTCTCCGGGCGGCTTTTTTGTCTTTCCTCCGACATCGCCAGGCGGAACAATTTTCAACTTTCTTCCCATATACCGCTCTATGGGGACCCTACGGGGCAGCTGCGCTGGTACATCCTGCGTGACCTGAACGAGCACCATCACAAGCGCCACAGGATCGACTTCGAGGACGCCAAGAAGCACCGCGTGCGCGAGCGCGTGGAGACGCTTTTCGGCAAGCTGGCTCAGAGCGATCCGCTCTACAAGGGAACCATCCAGATGATGGAGCACCATCTGGAGCTTCTGTCTCCGTCGCTTAGGCGCATGGTGCGGGGGATGTTCGCCCGCTGCCCGCACGAGGCCCTAGGAGTTCTACAAGGAGATGCGCGCGGGAGCCGCGAAGGCGTCCAGGGTCTACCACGGCCGCCGCTCGGCCAGGAGCCGGTAGCCACGCCCGAAGCATGCCACGCTTCGATGGCGAAGCCCGGACAACGCGCGGGGAGGCCATCCTCCCCGCGCACAACCAAGGAGACGACACATGGCGGATGAGTACGCCGACAACCTCGCGGACAGCTATATCCGCACCAATGACGGCAAGGGCGACACGATGGGCGAGAACTTCAACGGCGGCGTGGTGGCCATGCCCCTTACCCCGGGCGAGGTGCGTGCGCCCATTTCGGGGGAGATACGTGACACCGTAAGCAACAGACGGCTCGGAGAAGACCCGCTTTTCACGGCCATGGCGGGCGACAGCAAAGAATTCGTCGGGGGTATCCCAAAAGAACAGTGGGACAGCATGACGCCTGAGCAGCGTGATCGTCTTGTCCGAGGGACCGAAGATGACCGTAAACGAATGGGAGAATATGGGGCTGCCATTGGCGGTGGCATTGGCGCCTTAGCCAGCCTGCCAGCTTATGGCGCAAGCCCCGTCGCTGGCGGGTTGGCCACCGGTGTCCTTGGCGGTTATGGAGCTGCCAGAGGATACAATAAAGGCTACGACATGTTCGACAAGGCCAGTCCTCCACCGACCATAAGCCGCGAAACCTTGCGTCAACAGTATGAGGACGCCAAGGGCCGCGAATAGCCTACGAAAGGCCCCTGTTGACCCAGGGGCCTTTCCATTCTAAATTTATTAGAGTAATTTTCTAGAGATCTAGCCAAGCTTACCACTATTATTCATCACAATAGCCGGGAACCGAATATGTTTGAGTCCAAAAAGGCTGACAAAAAGGAGGCTAGGGCAAGACGGAAGCCTTCACCTATAGAATTGCTCATCATTGGTGTAATAATAGGGATCATTTACGGGATAATAAGACGTTACGGCAACTAACCCTGTCCCGCCTGAAAGCCGCCCGTCGCCGGGTGGCCTTACGATTTTTCCGGTTTGCGCGAACACCGGGACGACGAGTTCAAGCCCACGACAGGGCCCGCCTAACCTCCTGATCCCTCTCGCCCGCAACTTGACCTCCCCGCCCCTTGCCGCCAAGCCCCGGCGACGCTACAATAGGCCAAAGATTCCACCATACCAGGACATTCCATGCCCAAACCCTCGCCTCTGGCTCCCGAACAGCTGCGGGCCGTGTGCCCGCCCGACTCCATCCCCTTTGCCGACAGCCGCGAGATTCCGGCGGGCGAGGCCTTCACCGCCGCCTTCCAACCCCGGGCCATCTCGGCCCTGGAGCTCGCCATCTCGCTCACCGGGCGCGAATACAACGTCTACTTGGCGGGCGACGCGTACCTCGGGCGCACCTACTTCCTCAAAAGCTTCCTCACGCCCGTGGCCGCCAAGGCCCCCACTCCGCCGGACATCGTGTTCGTGCACAATTTCGACGACGAGGACCGCCCCCGGGCGCTCACCCTGCCCGCCGGGCAGGGACGCCGCCTCAAGGCCGAGCTCTGCAAGGCCGTGGCCGCCATCCGCGAGGAGATCCCCACCCGCTTCGAGCAGGAGGCCCATCTCTCCAAGCGCCAGGGACTGGCCCGCGCCTTCCAGTCCGCCCGTGAGGACCTGTTCGCCGCCATGGAGGAGCGCGCCCAGGAGCAAGGCTTCAACCTGGACGTGGACGAACAGGGCGGCATGACCCTCTACCCCCTCATCGAGGGCAAGGTGGTCAGCGACGAGGAATACGAGCGCATGGACCCGGACACGCGCAAGATCCTCAAGGCCCAGGGCGACGAGGTCATGAACGACATGGGCGGTTACCTGCGAAAGCTCTCAAGCGAGGACCGCGCATACCGCGAGCGCGACAAGAAGCTCGACCAGGAGACCAGCGCCGAGGTGGCCGACTTCCACCTGGCCCCGCTCCTGCGCGAGTTCGAGGAGCACGCCGACGCCAACGCCTTCCTGCGCGCCGTGCGCCAGGACGTCATCGAGGAGTACGAGGGCTTCCTGGCCAAGGAGGCCCCGGCCGCGCCCCAGGGCCACCCCGGCGACCAGGGCACCACGGCCGAGGGGCTCATCGCCCGCTACGAGGTCAACCTCTTCGTGGACAACTCCCGCACCGCGGGCGCGCCCGTGGTCATCGAGGACCACCCCAACCACCACAACCTCCTGGGCTGCGTGGAGCGCGAGTCCGACTACGGCGCGCTCTACACCGACCACACCCTCATCAAGGCCGGGTCCATCCACAAGGCCCTGGGCGGATTCCTGGTGCTGCGCATCGACGACCTGGCCCACGGCGGCCAGGCCTGGGAGGGCCTCTTGCGCGCCTTGCGCTCCGGGCTGTGCCGCATCGAGGACCCCACCGAAGGCGACCAGGTGCGCACCCGCACCATCGAGCCCCAGGCCCTGCCGCTCACGGCCAAGGTCATCCTGGTGGGCTCGGATGAAGCCTATGAGATGCTCCTGTACGGGGACGAACGCTTCCAGAAGCTCTTTAAGTTGAAGGCCCACCTGCAGGACCACATCCCCCGTACCAGAGAGAACGAAGCGCGCCTCCTGCCGCTTCTTGGCCGGGTCATCGCCGAGGCGCAGCTCAAGCCCTTTTCCCGCGAGGCCCTGGCCGGGCTCATCGAGCAGGCCTCGGCCCTGTGCGACGACCAGGAGCGCCTGACGCTTCGCCTGCCGCTCCTGCGCGAGCTCATGTGCGAGGCCTCGGCCCTGGCGGGCATCCGGGGCAAGTCCGTCGTGGACGCGGACGTGCTGCGCCAGGCCCGCGACGCCCGGTTCTTCAGGGCCAACCTCCTGGAAGAGGAGTTCATCGCCGAGTACGACCGGGAGATCATCAAGGTCTCCACCTCGGGCTCCGCCATGGGCCGTGCCAACGGCCTGTCCGTGCGCATGTACGGCGACTTCGCCTTCGGCCTGCCCCACCAGATCGCCTGCACCGTGGGCGTGGGCCACGGCGGCATCCTGGACCTGGAGCGCGAGGCCGAGCTCGGCGGCCCCATCCACACCAAGGGCATGATGATCCTCAAAAGTTACCTGGTGAGCCAGTTCGCCCAGGACAAGCCCGTGGTGCTCACCGGCAGCCTGTGCTTCGAGCAGAGCTACGCCGAGGTGGAGGGCGACTCGGCCTCGGGCGCGGAACTTGCGGCGCTTCTCTCGGCCCTGTCGGGCGCGCCCATCGACCTGTCCTACGCCTTCACCGGCGCCGTGAGCTCGAGCGGAGCCATCATGGCCGTGGGCGGGGTGAACCAGAAGATCGAGGGCTTCTACGAGGTGTGCAAGCGCCGGGGCCTGACCGGAAAGCAGGGGGTGATGATCCCCAAGGACAACGTGGTCAGCCTCATGCTGAAGGAAGAGGTGGTCCAGGCCGTGAAGGACGGCCAGTTCAACATCTACCCCCTCACCTCCATCGAGGAGGCCATCGAGATACTGACCGGCCTGCCCGCAGGCAGCCGCGGCCCGGACGGCAAATTCCCCGAGGGGACGCTGTTTAGGCTGGTGGACGACCGGCTCGCGGCCATGGCGGCCATGGCCGCCAAGTGGGGCGGACGCAACATCACCCTGGAACCGTAAGGCGCTCCCCGAGGACCCGTATGTCCAAAGCCTGGATCACCGAAAAGCTGCCCGAGTTCGTGCGCGACATGCTGCGCGACTTCTGCCTTGCCGCAGACATCCTGGAGAGCCAGTTCACTGTGTTCGATCAGACCAGCCAGGTCTCCTTCGAGGTGCTGCACGACCTGCTCGGCGAGGAGATGAACAAGGGCCTGCTCTGGCGCCTCAAGGACACCGCCCACCACCTCTTCCGCAACGACGGCCGCCAGGGCCTTTCCGGACAGATGCTGGACTGGTGCATCGGCTACATCTTCCACGAGACCATGAAGATCAAGGAAGACGCCTACCAGCAGCAGAACTATGGCCCCTGGTTCCGCGAGCTCTTGGACCGCGAGTTGCCGGAGGCCGAAACCGTGGTCTCCAAGGAGCTCTTCCAGATCGTGCTCCAGACCAACGAGTCGCTGCGGCGCGAGGCGGCCCGCGTGCGCTTCTTCTTCGAGAAGTGCCGCAGGCTCCTCATGGTCTACCTCTCGGACCAGGGCGAGAACCCGCTGCTGGGGCGCTTCCTCTTCGAACAGAACCCCCTGGTGCGCAAGATATTCGGCCAGGACTACGACGCGCTCATCGCGGCCATCTACGGCGACGCCCCCGAGATGATGTACGTCATGGCTTCCCAGAGCCTGAGGCAGGGCGGCTGGATGACCCACGCCGCCGAGGCCGTAGGCAAGGCGTGCGAACTGGGGCCCGTCAACCAGCGCGTATTGCGGGAAAGGCAAATCGTTGATACCTGGGCTGAGAGAATCAAGACCTGATCCCGCTCGCAAGCCCGCCCGGCCCCGCATCGCGCCAAGGAGGATATTCCCGCATGACCCTTATGCATTTGAACCGCACCACGCCCCGCCTGCGCCTGGAGAACAGGGCCAAGCCGGAGCTGTACCGGGAGCTTTTCCCCTATACCAAGATCAGCCGCGTTCCCTTCGACGACACCATCGTCATGCCCAGGCCCGCCGAGCGGATGTTCATCACCGACACCACGTTCCGTGACGGACAACAGGCCCGCCCCCCCTACACCGTCAAGCAGATCGCCAAGATATACAAGCTCTTGCACAAGCTGGGCGGCCGCTCCGGGCTCATCCGGGCCAGCGAGTTCTTCCTGTATTCCGAAAAGGACCGCCGCGCCGTGGAGGCCTGCCAGAACCTGGACGTCAAGTTCCCCGAGATCACCGGCTGGATCAGGGCCAACAAGAACGACCTCAAGCTGGTCAAGGCCATGGGCCTCAAGGAAACCGGCATGCTCACCTCGGTGTCGGACTACCACATCCACCTGAAGCTGGGTAAGGACCGCAAGGCCGCCATGGCCGACTACCTGGAAGTGGTGGACCAGGCCCTGGAGTGGGGCATCGTTCCCCGCTGCCACTTCGAGGACCTGACCCGCGCCGACATCTACGGTTTCTGCCTGCCCTTCGCCCAGGCCCTCATGGAGCGCTCCAAGGAAGCGGGCATGCCCGTGAAGATCCGCCTGTGCGACACCATGGGCTACGGCGTGCCCTACGCCGGAGCCGCCCTGCCGCGCAGCGTGGCCAAGCTGGTGCGCGCCTTCACCGACGAAGCCTGCGTGCCCGGGGAGTGGCTGGAGTGGCACGGCCACAACGACTTCCACAAGGTGCTGGTCAACGCGGGCACGGCTTGGCTGTCGGGCTGTTCCGGAGCCAACTGCACCCTGCTGGGCTTCGGCGAACGCACCGGCAACGCCCCCCTGGAAGCCATGGTGGTGGAGTACATCTCCCTCACCGGCGAGGACGACGCCGCCGACACCCCGGTAATCTCCGAGATCGTGCGCTACTTCGAAGAGGAGCTGGGCTATGTGGTCCCGCACAACTATCCCTTCGCGGGCCGCGACTTCAACGCCACCTCGGCAGGCATCCATGTGGACGGCCTGGCCAAGAACGAAGAAATCTACAACATCTTCGACACCAGGAAGATCCTGGGCCGCCCCGTGCCCATCATCATCACGGACAAGTCCGGCAAAGCGGGCGTGAGCTACTGGATCAACACCTCCCTGTGCCTGGAGGACGACGCCCAGGTGGACAAGCGCCACCCGGCCGTGGACAAGATCTACAACCGGATCATGGAGGCCTACGAGGCCGGGCGCAACACCTCCTTCTCCAACGAGGAGATGAAGGCCCTGGTGAAGCGCTACATGCCGGAACTCTTCGCCTCGGAGTTCGACCACCTGAAGAAGCTGGCCCACACCCTTTCGGCCCAGCTCATCGTCAAGCTCTCCGAGGAGCTGTGCATCCGCCAGCTCATCACCGAGGACGCGGCCTTCTGCATGCAGAAGTTCCTTTCCGACTACCCCTTCATCCAGTTCATGTACCTGACCGACACCGAGGGCAAGCTGGTGGCCCGCGAGGTGGCCAACCCGGCCGACAAGCCCAAGTTCGCCTCCATGACCGTAGGCAAGGACCAGTCCGACCGCGAATGGTTCCAGCGGCCCATGCAGAACGGCAAGCTGCACATCACCGACTTCTACACCTCCGCGTTCACCGGCAAGCTCTGCCTCACGGTGTCCCTGCCCGTGGCCAACGAGCGCGACGAGATTACCGGCGTGCTGGGCGCGGACATCCGCTTCGAGGAACTGCTCAAGCGCCAGGGCGACCTGGAGAATGCGCACGCTCTGGACGAAATGGACTGAGAAACCCTTCGCCTGGCCGCTGACCCTCATGGGGGTGATCCTGGCGGCCTCGGCGGTGGGGTTCGTCTCGTGCGAATCCGGCACCCAGCAGGAGCCGGTGGGTTTGTTCGAAGGCCTGTGGTGGGCCATGGTCACGCTGTTCACCGTGGGCTACGGGGACTTCGTCCCCAGGACCACGGCCGGGCGGCTGCTGGGCATGGGCGTCATGGTTTCGGGCATCGGGCTCGTGTCCACCATCACGGGCTCGTTCGCCTCGACCATGGTGGAGAGACGGGCCCAGAAAAGACGGGGGCTTCTGCCGGTGAGCGCCGAAGGACATATCCTCATCATGGGCTGGAACGGGCACGGAGCGCTGCTCCTGGAGCGGCTGCGCCGCATGCCGGAGTTCGCCCGCTCCCCGGTGGTGCTGGCCGCCGACATGGAACCCGCCCGCTTCGAGGAGCTCTCCGAGACACTGGGCCTGGGCTCCGATCTGTCCTTCGTGCGCGGCGACACCACCCAGAAGGCCGTGCTTGAGCGGACCAACCCCGCCAAGGCGAAACTGGCCTACATCCTGCCCCGCGAGGACGTCCCCCCAGAGGAATCCGACAACGAAAGCGTGCTTACGGCCCTGACGCTACGCTCACTGGCCCCCAGAGTGACGCTCTACGCCGAGGCCATGCGCGACGTGAGCCGCGAGCACCTGACCCGCGCGGGCGTCACCAAGGCCTTGGCGCGCGAGGAGCTCACCGGCAGGGCCATGGCCTTTCTGGCCGCGCACCCGGTGATGCACGAGGTGTTGGGCGCCCTGCTCGCCGGAGGCGCGGCCGGCTCGCTGCGCTACCGGGCCCTCACTCCGGAGGAAAAATCCCGGCGCTGGCCCGAGATCGTCAAGGCGAACCTGGAGCAGTCCGGCCAGCTTCCCCTGGCCGCCTGCCGCCTGCCCCGGGAACTCAAGCTCTCCGACGTGCTGGACGCCTCCCAGGCCCTGGATTCCTACATCATGGAGCTCTTCCAGGCCGCGGGCAAGGACGCCCCCCTGGGCAGCCGGGGACCCAAGGTGGTGCTCAATCCCGGCCCTGACGCGGACCTCTCCGCCTTCGACGGGCTCATATCCCTGGAGCGCGGCCAGTGAGTTCCTCAAGCGCCCTGCGCCTGGAATCCATCAAGCTCTTCGCGGGGCTTGGAGCGGACGAACTCGCCCAGGTGGAGCCCATCTTTTCCGAGCGCGCCGTCCCGGCACGCACCCGGGTGATCGTGGAAGGCGAGACCGGCGACGAAATGTTCGTGCTGGTGTCGGGCAAGGTGCGCATCGTCAAATCAATGATTTTGCCCGAGGTTGACATCGCCGCCCTGGCCGGAAAAGACCCGAGCAAGGTGCTGGCCACGCTCACGGGCGACTCCCGCCCCTTTTTCGGCGAGATGGGCCTGGTCTCGGACAGCCCCCGCTCGGCCACGGTTGAGACCCTCGAGCCCTCGCGTTTCCTGGTTACGGACCGGGAACGCTTCTACGGGCTGGTCTCGCGCGAGCCCGAGCTCGGTTGCAAGCTCCTGTCCGCGCTGTGCGGGCGCATGGCGGAGATGGTGCGATCCTCCAACGCCGAGGTCATGAAGCTGACCACCGCCCTGGCGCTTCTGCTCTCGGGAAGGAGCTGATCCCGTGACCCGGCCCAAGGACCCTACTCTCACCCACGAGCTTCTGGCCAAAGCCCTGGGCGTCACCGTGACCACGGTGAAGAGCTACCGGCGCAAGTTCCCCGAGTTCTGGCGCCCCGAGGGCGTGAGCAAGCCCCTGCGCTTCCCGCCCGAGTCGCTCGACCTCTGCAGGCGCATCCACCAGCATTTCAAGCGCGGGCTTTCCGTGGAGGAAACCCGCAAGCGCCTGGGCGATGAATTTCGCGCTGTCGCCCCGCAACCTGCGGGCGCCCCAACCGGCCAGACCGGCCAAACCGGGCAGGCAGCCTCGCAGGCGCCCGCCCCCGACGCTCTGGCCCGGATGGAAAACCTGCTGGAAGGGCTCTTCACCCTCCAGAACCGGACCCACTCGCTCATGGCGGAACTGGTGGCCAAGCTGGACACCCTGGCCGACCGCCTGGACGGCGCGCCACACTCCGAAACCTCCGCTGTTCCAGCTTCCAGACCTCCCGCAGACCGCGCAGCCCCGCAGCCCTTGCGCGCCACGCCCGACCGAGCCGCCCCCCCGGCCGCCCCTTCCGCCAAGAACGCTCCCGAAACCGGAATCCGCCCGCCCCAGGCGTTGCTGGACATGCCCGTGGTGGTGCGCTCCGACACGGGTGAATTCCTTGGCGTGACGCTCAAGTCCGGCGGCCCCGTCACCCTGGCCCGCTTCGAGACCTTCCTCGCGGACAGGGCCCGCGGCATGGGCCAGGTCCGCTCCCAGTGGCTGCGCCAGGGGCAGGAGTGGACGCTGCGCATCGAGCACAACTCCCAGACGAGCGACCACCATTTTGTCCAGGCCGTCACCCCCAGGGGCAACACCGTGGCCCGCTTCGCCTCCCTGTCCGTAGGCGGAAAGCCAGCCACCGAGCACGTGCTCCAGGCTTTCCTGCGCCAGGTGAAGGAAACCCTCGACGCATGATCCTTTCCGCTTCCGATTCCACTCTGGAGGCGCGCAAGCGCCAGGCCGAGGACCTTTTGTCCGGGATCGCCGCCGGTCTCGAATCCCTGCGCAGGATGCTCGAGCGCTGGTCCGCCGAGGACGCGGCATCGGCCGTGACGGCCCGCGACGCCCTCACGGGAACGCTGCGTGAACTGCGGTCGCTCACCGGGTGGGAAATGAGGCTTGAATCGGACAACCGGGCCTGGACGGACCGCGAAGCGCTGCAGGACTTTCGCCGGTCAGCGTTGGCCGACCTGGAGCGCCTCCAGGCGTATTACGCCCGGTTGTGCGCCGGCCCGTGGCGGACCGCCGCTGACGCGGCCCGGGACCGGACCGTTCGAGCGTCGGTGCGGCGCTTCGCTTCGGTGCTGGGCCTGTGCGCCTTGCTCCTGGCCGTGTGGTGGGGCTGGCAATGGTCGCGCCAGCAGGCGGCCCGGGCCGAGATGGACGCCGCGCGCCGGGACAGGGCCGCCCAGGCGGTGTCGCTCATCGCTTCGGCCGCCCGACAAGCCCAGGCGGTGCAAAGCAAGCCCCTGGCACTACTGGCCCCGGACATGTCCGGAGACTGCTCCGGCATCGACATCCGCGCCATCCTGCCCAACCATCCGTGCCGCCAGGCATGGGACAAGAGCTCCCAGGCCGTCTTCCGGGCCGCCGTTCCGGCACCGGGCAAGCCCGTCGATGCCCCCAGCGAGGTGTTCACCGACCCCTGGGGCGCGCCCTACGTCTTCGTGGTCCCATCCCAGGCCACGCCGCGGGTGGTCTCGCCAGGCCCGGACGGAAAGCTCGGCACCCCTGACGACATCACGGCGGACATCCCCTACTGACCATGGCGCCCGGGCGCCGACGCCGGACGCGAGCGGCAGTAGTCCGCCGCGTCGATCACGGCCTTGATGGTGGCTTCCCCGGCCACGCCCCTGGCTATCTCCGCAAGGATATCCTCGTTCTGGAGCGGGGCCGACCTGTCCCAATCCATCGACGTGAGCAGAAGTTCCATCCGGGTGCGCACGCCCTGGGGCGCGTCCTTGGTGAATGCGTATTCCAGAACGTAACACAAATTGATCTTCGCCTTGTCCAGCACGGCGCGGTCCCGGCCGGAAAAGATCCGCCCGCCTCCGGCCTTGCCCACCAGGGAGTCCAGGTTGAAGATGCCCGTGACCCGGGCCATGGATTCGCCGTTGCGGCCCGGATAGGTCGACCAGCCCACGCGGGAGAAATGCGGATAGGAACCGAGCACCTGTTCGAGAGTCCGGGAAGGGTCGGGGACCACGCGCACGGCCTTGAGCCGGTCCACGGGGTCGGGGCCGCAGGCGGCGAGGGCCAGGCACAAGGCCAGCACGGCCAAGAACGGAAACCGCGATCCCGGCACGAAGCGTCAGTCCGGCGCGTTGAAGGTGCCGCAGTTCTCGCAGGTGAACCCGTAAAACCGGGCCACACCGTCCACCACCTCGATCTCCACGTGGTTCAAGTGCCCGCACTTCTCGCATTGCAGGATGGCCACCCCTGCCTTGGGGTCGTACATGCACTCCTCGCCCCGCACGATCACGGTCTCGGTGAATTCGTCGTAGCTCATGGCGCTGCCTCCCGAAGGTTTGGGGCCACGATACACGGGTCGGCGCGCTCAGGCTAGGGGGTCAGGAAGAAGCGCGACGCGGCCACCAGCCCCATCCCGGCCAGCACCGGCCCGAAGAACCCCTTGGTGCGCCAGGCCAGAATGCCCGTAAGAAGCGAGGCCCAGAGGAAAACGTTGTCCGGCCCGAAGCGGAGCCTTCCCCCCTCCAGCAGCACGGACTGGGCCAAAAGCGCCCCGAGCACCGCCGGCGGCACCACGGAGAGGAAGCGCCGCAGCGGCTCGGGCATGGGGCGCGAGGCGAACAAAAGAGCCGGGAGCACACGGGGGACGTAGGTCACGGCCGCCATGCCCACGATGGTCAGGAAGATCGTTGTCTGGTCCATGGGGTCACCGATGCGACGGCCGCCGCCACGATGGCGGCGGTGAGGGTGGCGTAGGGAGCGGCCGGGGTCTGGGAGAGAATCAGGGCGATCCCCCCGCCCAGGGCGGCCGCAAGGATGTGCGCGGGCGAAAGGAGCTGCCCCACCAGGAGCACGGCGAACATGGCCGCCAGGGCGAAGTCCAGGCCCAGGGGCTTCACGTCGGGCACGAAACCTCCGGCCACCGCCCCGGCCAGGCCGCCCAGGATCCAGGCGCAGTGGGCGAAGGTGTTGATGGCCAGGGTCTTTGTTGTGGATCGTTGCTGATTGTGGAAGCGCGTGGCGTGCAGGGCGAAGGTCTCGTCGGTCATCTCGAAGCAGAACCGGGCGATGCGGCGCTTGGGCCAGGCCCCGAAAAAGGGCGAGAGCGCGGCGGAAAAGAGCACGTGGCGCAGGTTCACGATGAAGGTGGTGGCGATGATGGACATGGCGGGCGCGCCCGCGCCGAACATGTCCACGCCGATCAGCTGGGCCGAGCCCGCGTACACCAGGATGGACATCAGTCCGGTGTTGGCCACGGACAACCCGGCCTTCACCGCCAGCACGCCATAGGCGAAGCCCACGGGCAGATAGCCCAGCACGATGGGCAGGGCCTGGCTGAAGGCCGATGGTTCGTTTCTCTGGGAATCAGGCATCGGGGGTGGCTAACGCCAAGGCCTCCCCCGGTCAAGAAGTTCGTTGCCTAACATAACCGACCGGAAGAGTTCTCTTTCCTGCACTTCGCCAGTTGCGGAAAGCGCCGGGCCAGACGCGCGCTTGCGCGAGCGAGGGCAGGGCGCGATCCCGCCTCTGGAAACCCGGAAGCTCTTGTTGTAGGCTCGCTCCCGTCCACCAGGAGCATCACGTGAACACCCGCCGTATCGTCACCACCTGCACCCGCGACTGCCCCAGTTGCTGCGGCCTGATCGCCCACGTGGAAGACGGCCGCCTGACCGCCCTCACCGGCAACCCGGACCACCCCCTCAACAAAGGCGGCTGCTGCGCCAAGATGAAGGACTACGTGCGCCGGGTGTACAGCCCCGAGCGCGTCGTCCACCCCATGCGCCGGGAAGGCTCCCGTTGGACACCCATCGGCTGGGACGAGGCCCTGGACCTCTTTGCCGAACGCCTCACCTTCTTCATCCGCCAGTCCGGACCGCAGTCCATTCTGCACTACCAGGGCTACGGCGAGCGCACGGCCTTGAAGCTTCTGAACGGGCGCTTCTTCGCCCACCTGGGCGGGGCCACGGGCCTGGCCGGGACGCTCTGCAGCGGCACGGCCTACGCGGCCATGGCCCGCGACTTCGGCGAGCGCGTCTCCCACGACCCCCTTGACCACCTGAACAGTCGCACCGTCGTCCTCTGGGGGCGCAATCCGGCGGCTACCCAGTTCAACCTGACCCGGATCGTGTCCGCCGTGAGGAAGCAGGGCGGACGGGTCTGGCTGGTGGACCCGGCGGCCACCGAGAGCCTGGCCGTAAGCGACAGTCATATCCAGCTTTCACCAGGCGGGGACCTGCGCCTGGCCCTGGGCGCGGCGCGCTGGGTGCTGGAAAACGGCTGGGAGGACAAGGGTTTCATCGCGGGGCGCACGCTTGGCTTCGAGGCGTTCCGTGAACTGGCCTTCTCAAGCACCGTCGGGGAGCACGCCCGGGCCGCCGGAGTCCCGGCGGGGGATGTGCGCGCCCTGGCCGAGGCCCTGTGCAAGGCCAGGCCCGCCGCCATCCTCTTGGGCTGGGGCATGCACCGCTACGTGGACGCCCACCTTTCCGTGCGGGCCATCGACGCCCTCTCGGCCGTCACGGGCAACGTAGGCGTACCCGGCGGCGGCGTGAGCCAGGGCTTCGAGGAATACGGCCCCTACGACCACTCCGTCTGGGGCGAGGACATGCACTCGCCCGCCCGCTCGCTCCTCCTGCCGGTGATCGGCTCGGAGATGCTGGCCGCGGACGATCCGCCGGTGCGCATGGCGGTGGTCAGCGCGGGCAACCCGGTGTGCATGGCTCCGGACTCGGCCCAGGTGGCCCTGGCCTTCGCCTCCCGCGAGTTCGTGGTGTACATGGGCCATTTCATGGACGACACGGCGCGACACGCCCACCTTTTTCTGCCGGCAACAACCTTCCTGGAGGAAGACGACGCCGTGGCCGCCTACGGCCACCATTACCTGGGGCCGGTGAACAAGGCCGTCGAACCCGTGGGCGAGTGCCGCTCCCAGTTCGACATCTACCAGGACCTGGCCCGGCGCTTCGATTTCGCCGAGGATTACGTCCGCCCCCTGGATTCTTGGCTGGACACCATCTGCCGGCCCTTCCTGAACAAGGGTTTCACCCTGGAGGAACTGCGCGCCGGGCCCATCCGCGACCCCGACGCCCCCATGGCTCCCTGGTCCGACGGAGAGTTCCGGACCCCCTCCGGGCGCTTCGAATTCCTGGACAGCCTGGCCGAGGCCCAGGCCCCTGAAGACGACTATCCCCTGACGCTCCTGACCACCGGCAGCCCCAAGCACCTATGCTCGGAGCTGACCCTGGCCGAGCACGCCCCCCTGCCCGAGGCCCGCGTCCACCCAGGCACCGGGCGGGCCCTGGGGGTCGAGGACAACACCCCGGCCTGGATCGAGAGCGATCTGGGGCGCATGAAGGTGCTGGTCGTCTTCGACGAGCGCCAGCGCCTCGACGTGTGCCTGTGCCGCCGGGGCGGCTGGATCGCTGCCGGGCACGGGCTCAACCGCATCGTCAAGGCCCGGGTGAGCGCACTCGGCAACGGCACCCCCTACTACCAGACCCGCGTCACCCTGCGTTCGGTTGACAGCGTGCCCGCCGGGCACTAGCTACGGTTTTCCCGGCCGCGCGGCTTGCGTTGCGGCCTGAAATCAAACGCGTTCGCAGCGGCGCGCGCCGGTCCCCCCGGAGCGTGAACGCTCGTACGGAGGCTTCATGCTCCCCATTCCGGTTACGGTCCTGACCGGCTATCTCGGCGCCGGCAAGACCACGCTTTTGAACCGCATCCTCACCGAGAACCACGGCAAGCGCTACGCCGTCATCGTCAACGAGTTCGGCGAGGTGGGCATCGACAACGAGCTGGTGGCCCACTCCGACGAGGAAATCTTCGAGATGAACAACGGCTGCATCTGCTGCACCGTGCGCGGCGACCTGATCCGCATGGTGGGCGGGCTCATCCGGCGCAAGGGCAGCCTTGACGGCGTGCTCATCGAGACCACGGGCCTGGCCGACCCGGCCCCGGTCATCCAGACCTTCTTCCTGGACCAGGAGACCAAGGAACGCACCGCCCTGGACGCCGTGGTCACCCTGGTGGACGCCCGCCACTTTGAAGGCCAGCTGGGAAGAAGCCAGGAAGCCCGCGAGCAGGTGGTGTTCGCCGACGCGGTTATCATCAACAAGACCGACCTGGTGGACGAGGCCGGACTCGCCCGGGCGCTCGAGGCCGTGAAAAGCCTGAACCCCCGCGCCGAGGTCATGACCTCCTCGCGCTGCGACGTCCCCCTGGACAAGGTGCTGGCGCGCCGCTCCTTCGACCTCATGAAGCTTCTGGACATCGAACCGGACTTCCTGGACGAGGGCGCCCACGAGCACAGCCACGACACCGTGCAGTCCGTGTCCATGACCTCGGACAAGCCGGTGGACTTCGAGAAATTCAAGACCTGGATCGGCGAATACCTGAACGACCACGGCCAGCACGTCTACCGCTGCAAGGGCATCCTATCCATCCCCGACGAGCGCCAGCGCCTGGTGTTCCAGGGGGTGCACATGCTGGTGGAGATGGGCTTCGGCCAGCCCTGGAAAGAGGACGAATCCCGCGTGAGCAAGGTGGTGTTCATCGGCCGCAACCTGGATCGTCTGGCCCTGCAGATCGCCTTCCGCGACTGCCTGGTGAAATGATGGCCGCCCCCGTCACCATATCCCCCGGCCTCACGCAGTGGGAGCTCCAAGCCTATGTGGAGCAGGCGGCCTTCTCGTCCGGCGCGGACAAGCTGGCCCTGGCCCTGGGCGACGGACGCATCGCCCTGATCGACATTCCCGGCGGCGAGGCGAGCTTCGTGAAAGTGCACCAGGGCTCCTGCCTGGGTATCGCCGCGCACCCCGCCGGAGGCTTCCTCTCGGGCGGCGACGACGGCCTGCTGGCCTACACCTCCCTGGACGGCACCGTGTCCGAGGTGACGCGGGCCAAGGGCCAGTGGCTCGAGCACATGGCGGCCTCGCGCGACGGGCGCACCCTGGCTGTGGCGGCCGGGCGCGAGGTGATCCTGCTCAATCTTGAGGTCGGGTCACTGGCCAACTACGGCCCCCACGCGGGCACGGTGTCCGGGCTGGCCCTGAGCCCGGCCGGGGGCGTGCTCGCCGTCACCCACACCGGCGGCGTCACCCTGTGGGACCTGGACAGCCAGGGCGAACCCATAAAGCTCGATCTGCGCGGCATGAACCTGGCCCCGGCCTTCTCCCCGGACGGGAGCTACCTGGCCATGGGGCACCAGGAAAACGCCGTGCACATCATCGACCTGGAGTCCCGCAAGGTCTTCGGGCTGGCCGGACTCCCGGCCAAGCCGGGGAGGCTGGACTGGTCCCACGACGGACGCCACCTGCTGCACACCGGCACCAAGGCGGTCATCTGCTGGCCGGTGCCCGAGTGCTTCCAGGAGAATCCCGCCCCCGTGGCCTTCTCCGTGCAGGAGGAGGCCCGCATGAGCGCCCTGGCCGCCAACCCGCGCATCCCCTTCGCCGGAGCGGGTTTCAGCGACGGCACGGTGCTCCTGGCGGAGCTCAAGCGTTTCGCGGCCTACCCCCTGGAGATCGTTCCCGGCTCGCCGGTGTCCGCCCTGTGCTGGAGCGCCCAGGGGCTGCACATGGCCTGCGGCATGGAGGACGGCCGGGCCGTGCTCCTGGATCTGGGCGAAATGCTTCAGGCCGGTTGATTCATCCGGAGGATTCCATGCGCAAGACCATCCTGACCGCGCTTCTCCTGGCGCTGGCAGCCCTCCCGGCCCGGGCCGGGCAGTTCGATGCCCTCAAGGGCAAGCTCGTCGCCGACGGCGTGCCCCAGGCCGAGGTGCAGGCGGTGTTCGCCAAGCCGGGCGTGGCCTTCACGCCCGATCCCATGGGCAAGAAGCTCCTGGAGATGTACACCGCCAAGTACGGCTCCGACGTGGTGCGCAGGCTCCAGGGGAGGCTCTCCGCCCTGGGCTACTACTTCGGCCAGAACACTGGCCGGCTGGACTTCGTGTTCAGAAACGGCGTGCGGGCCTTCCAACGCGATCACGGCCTCACGGCCGATGGCCGATACAGCCTGGATCTGGCCACCCTGGCCGACCAGGAGCAGCAGAAGGCCTCGGCCGAGACCAGCCGCGAGCTCAAGGCCCTGGCCGACCAGGGGCCGCCCGACGTATACGAGGTCATCCTCGCTCCCGAACGCCTGGCCGAGGCCAAGGAATTCTTCGACGCCAACCAGGCCCTGCTGGAGGACATGCGCGCCCGCTACGGCGTGCCCCCCGCCGTGGCCGTGGGGCTTCTGACCGTGGAGACGCGCACCGGCAAGTTCCTGGGCGACAACCTGGCCGTGAACAACCTGGCCAGCATGGCCGCCTCCGCCACGGCCTCGGGGGTCATGGGCCTGTTCGCGGGCGAGAACGTCACCCCGGACCGCAAGACCTGGCTGGACGCCAAGGCCGCCGAAAAGGCAGCCTGGGCCTATACGGAACTCAAGGCGCTCTTCACCTACGCGCGCCTGAACCGCCTGGACCTGGCCGCCATGCCCGGCTCCATCTACGGGGCCATCGGCGTGAGCCAGTTCATGCCCTCCAGCCTCCTGCGCTTCGGCGTGGACGGAGACGGCGACGGCCGGGTGGACATCTTCAACGTGCGCGACGCCGTGTTCTCCATGGCCAACTACCTGCGCAACCACGGCTTCACCGGCAACCTCGACGATGAGGCCGCCCTGCGCGAGGCCCTGTTCCGCTACAACCACTCCCAGACTTACGTGAACACCATCATGGCCGTGTCCCACTTCCTCAA
Source organism: Fundidesulfovibrio terrae (assembly GCF_022808915.1). Classification (NCBI taxonomy): domain Bacteria; kingdom Pseudomonadati; phylum Thermodesulfobacteriota; class Desulfovibrionia; order Desulfovibrionales; family Desulfovibrionaceae; genus Fundidesulfovibrio; species Fundidesulfovibrio terrae. The sequence goes on along the minus strand of NZ_JAKZFS010000004.1, from coordinate 127,817 downwards.
GGGGGGCCCAGCCCAGCCGTAGCGTTCCGCCCGCTGCGAGAGCCCCCCTTGGAAAATTAGGGGAACACGTATTGTTGCCATCCTGCGCCCAGCATACTGTCCGTGTGGCGGCATTTCCTTTTCTACCCGTGCAGTTGGCGGCGCCCATGATCAAGCGCATCTCCACGGAGGATCTGAAGCCTGGCATGTTCGTCAGTTCCTTCGACCTCTCCTGGTTCAAGCACCCGTTCGTCAGCACCCGCCTGGGCGTCGTGCGCGATCAGGGGCTTATCAACGAGCTCAAGAAGCTCGGCATCAGTCATGTAGAAATCGATACAGATTTGTGCACAGCGGACGAGGCCCGACCTTCGCCGGAAATCCGGCCGGGAAAGGCCGCCAGGGAGCGTTTGCAGCCCTGCCCATCCGAGGGCGATCCCGAACGCTCCGCCCGGTTCGCCCGCAAGCTGTTCGACCACGCCATGACCGCCACCCGCTCGCTCATGGACAGTGTCCGCGCGGGCAAGCCGGTCAGGACCGAGGAGTTCCAGCCGCTCGTCGCCCGGCTCGTGGACGCCGTGAACCACAATGAAAACGTTCTGCACATCATCTTGTCGCTCAAGTCGTTCGACGACTACACCTACACCCACTCCCTGAACCTGGCGGCGCTGGGGGTTCTTCTGGGCAAATCCATGAACCTGGAGCAGGCCGACCTGGAGAGGCTCGGCCTGGCGGGAATTCTCCACGACGTCGGCAAATGCCTGGTCCCCCGCGAAGTCATCGTCAAGCCGGGCCCCCTCACCGAGGAGGAATTCAATCTGGTCAAGGCGCACCCCGCCCTGGCCCACGGCTACCTGAGCCGGCAGAACGACATCCCTGGCGAGGTGCTGCGGGCCGTGCTGGAGCACCACGAACGCCTGGACGGCTCCGGATACCCCCGCGGGCTCGCCGACGGGGCCATCCACCCCTACAGTTCCATCATCAGCGTGGTGGACGTCTACGACGCCCTGACCTCCGACCGGGTCTACCGGCCCCGCATGTCGCCCCACGCCGCCCTGCGCCTGCTTTTCAACCAGCGAGGGCAGACGTTCCCCGAAGCCATGGTGGACACGTTCATCAAGCGCCTGGGCGTGTACCCGTCCTTCAGCGTGGTGCAGCTCAGAAACGGCTGCTACGCGGTGGTCACGCGCCAGACGCCGGGAAGACCGCTCTTCCCCGAAGTGATGGTCTTCTGCGACAGGGAGCACCGGCCCCTGGTCAAGCGCCGCCTCGACACCTGGCGACTGTGCGGGGAGCTCGCCCGCAAGGAATACGAGATCGAACGCCCGGTGGAGCCCGGCGAACTGCCGCCCCCCATGCTCATGGGCATCGCCTAGGAAGGCGCAGCAGTGCCAACGCCCCCCCAACACGGACAGCCCGAAAGCCGGCGCAGTCCCGGATTCCACCTGGACGTCTCGCTGGGCCAGCCGTGCGTGCTCTCCTTCGAGAGCGACAAGGAGCGGTTCAGGTCATCGGTCATCGGCCTGGAGCCCTACCAGTTCCTCATCATCCGGCTGCCCGGCGTGCCCGGCATCCAGCAGAAGCTCGCCCTGGGTCCGGGGATAACCCTGCGCCTGGAATGCGAAGGCACCCTCTGGGGCTTCAAGTCCAGGGTGCTCAAGACCGTCCTCTCGCCCGCGCCCATGCTGGTGGTGGCCTACCCCTATTCGGCGGAGCGCCTCCAGCTACGCAGGCACCGCCGGGCCACGTGCTTCCTGCCCGCCAGGATCACCAACGACTTCCTGGACGTGGACGGCCTGGTCACGGACATCAGCCTGGGTGGCTGCCACATTGTCCTGGACGGGGCCGTAAGCGAAAAGGTGCTCAACATCATGACCGGCGACCCGGTGGTGCTCACCCTGAACACCGAGGGAGACGCCCCCCTGCGCGTGGACGCCTCCGTGCACAGGCGCAAGGGCGGCAAGGTCCGCCAGAGTCTGGGCCTGGAGTTCTCGTCCCCGGCCCCGGACGCCCGGGAAAGGATCGCCCGGTTCGTCTCCCGCATGGAAGACGCCCAAAACGTGCTGGAACAGGACAGCCAGCCGTGACCCGTACGTCCGCCTGCGGGCACCGGCTGGGCGACGTCCCGGCCCGGCGCCGCCGCCCGGGAGCCGCCCGATGAGCGTGCGCAAGCTCGTTTCGGCCGAGAGGCTCAGGCCCGGCATGTACGTAAGCCGCCTGGAGATGTCCTGGTTCAAGCACCCGTATCTGTCGTCCCGGGTGGGAATTCTGAAGGACGACAAGGCGGTGGCCGAGCTCAAGGCCCTGGGCGCGCATTTCGTGGAGATCGACCTGGACCGGGGACTGGACGAGGAAGGCCCCGTCAGGGTCAGCCAAGAGAAGGATGTCCGCCCGGAGAACGCCCCCCTGCCGCCCCTGCCCCCCAGGGTTCCGGCCGTGTCCGACTCCGCGGGCACCATGCGCTTCGCCAAGAAGCTCTTCGACCACGGCGTGGAGTGCACCCGCCGGGTCATCGGCGTGGCCGAGGCGGGAAAGCCGGTGCAGCTGGCCCAGGCCAGGGCGCTCATCGCCCGGCTCATCTCCTCGGTGAAGGCCAACCAGAACGTGCTGCGCCTGCTCGGGGTGCTCAAGGACTACGACGAATACACCTTCACCCATTGCCTCAACGTGGCATCCATGGGCGTGCTCTTCGGAAACCACATGGGCCTGCCGGACCGGCAGCTGGAGCTGCTCGGCCTTTCAGGGCTGCTGCACGACGTAGGCAAGTGCCTGCTGCCCAAGGAGATCGTGAACAAGCCCGGAAGGCTCACCGACGAGGAATTCGAGGTGATGAAGCACCACACGGTGCTCGGCTGGGAGTACATCAAGGACCAGGAGGGCATTCCTGAGCAGTCCGCCCGGGGAGTCCTGGAGCATCACGAGCGCCTGGACGGCTCCGGCTACCCCAACCAGATCTCCGGGAGCGAGATGGACGGCGTGTCGCGCATCCTCTCGGTGCTGGACGTCTTCGACGCCCTCACCAGCGACCGGGTGTACCGCGTGCGCCTGAGCCCCCACACCGCCCTCAAGACCCTCTTCGAGAAGCGCGGCGTGGCCTTCGCCGAGAACGTGCTGGACCGCTTCGTCAAATGCGTCGGAGTCTACCCGGCCTCCAGCGTGGTGCAACTGCGCAACGGCTGCTATGCGGTGGTCACGGGCCACGACCCGGCCCGCCCCTTGAATCCCTTCATGACCATTTTCCGCAATGCGGAAGGGTTGCCCGTGAAGCCCAGGCGCGTGGAAACCCTGCGCCTGGGCGCGGAAAGCGGCACCTCCGGATATGACATCGTGCGCCACGTGGAGCCATCCGTCATTGCTCCACCCGACCTGGGAACGCTTCTTTAAAACAACGGCGAGGATACTGGGCCGTGCTCATCGGCGTTGAGCATTGTTCTTCGTCATCGCAGGCTCGATGGAACCTGGGCAGCCACCGAAGAGGGATTGTCCAGGACTGCCCGAGTGTTGCCAATAACGCCCCCTGGGGCGTATGCTTGGTGGCAATCCTTCCCGGAGAAACCATGTCCGCACTGCACGACCTCGCCGAACTGGCCAGAAACTCCATCCAACTCCCCTCGTGCTGTGCCTGGCGCGGCAAGCTCGACCGCCAGGCCGTCAAGGCGGACCTCATGGCCGGGCTCACCGGGGCCATCATCGTGCTGCCCCAGGGACTGGCCTTCGCCCTCATCGCCGGGCTGCCGCCGCAGTACGGGCTCTATTCGGCCATCGTGCCCACCATCCTGGCGGCTGTGTTCGGATCGAGCCTCCACCTGATCTCCGGACCCACAACGGCCATCTCCATCGTGGTATTCGCCAACATCTCGGCCATGGCCGAGCCCTTCTCGCCGCGCTACATCGAGCTGGCCCTGACCCTGACCTTCCTCACCGGCCTGTTCCAGCTGGCGCTGGGCATGGCCAGGATGGGCGCGCTCATCAATTTCGTGTCCCGCTCGGTCATGACCGGGTTCACAGCCGGGGCCGCGGTGCTCATCGCGCTGGGCCAGCTGAGCCACCTGCTCGGGGTGGACCTGCCCAAGGGCTCCGGATGGAAACTGCTGGCAGCCCTGCCCGCGGCCTCCCTCGAGTCCGATCCGGCCGCCCTGGCCGTGGGCGCTACAGCCCTGGGCACGGCTTTGTTCTTCCGGAAAAAGTATCCCAAGCTGCCCGGCCTGCTCCTGGCCATGGTGGCCGCAAGCCTGATGGCCTGGGCCCTGGGGGGAGACGCGCGGGGGCTGAAGATGGCCGGAGCCCTGCCCGGAGGCCTGCCGCCGTTCTCCTGGCCCCTGGCCGAGCCCTCGTCCATAAGCGACCTGGTGCCGGGCGCGCTGGCCGTGGCCATGCTCGGGCTGGCCGAGGCCGTGGCCATCGCCCGCGCCGTGGCCGCCGCCAGCGGCCAGCGCCTGGACAACAACCAGGAATTCATGGGCCAGGGCATCTCCAACCTCGTGGGCAGCTTCTTCTCGGGCTACGCCTCGTCCGGCTCCTTCACCAGGACCGGGGTGAACCTGCAGTCCGGGGCCAAGACGCCCCTGGCGGCGGTGTTCTCGGCCGTGGCCGTGGCCCTGGCCGGGGTGCTGGTGGCCCCGCTGACCGCCCACCTGCCCATGGCCGGGGTGGCAGGGGTGCTCATGGTGGTGGCCGGCGGGCTCATCCACGGCCGGGACATCCACCGCATCGTGCGCACCAGCAGCCACGAGGCCGTGGTCATGGGCATCACGGCGGTGTCGTGTCTGGCGGTCAACCTGGAGTTCGCCCTGTTCTCCGGGGTCATGTTGTCGCTTCTGTTCTACCTGAACCGCACCTCGCATCCCCACTTCATCACCCTGGCCCCGGACCCGGCCGGCCGCAAGCGCCACCTGGCCAACATCGCCCGCAAGCCCCTGCTGGAATGCCCCCAGGTGAAGATCCTACGCCTGGACGGCTCCATCTTCTTCGGCGCGGTGAACCACATCTCCGAGGAGCTGCACCACATCCTGCAGGACACCGAGCAGAAGCACGTCATCCTGGTGGCCAGCGGGGTGAACTTCATCGACGTGACCGGCTGCCAGATGGTCTTCCAGCAGGAGACCACCCTGGGCAAGGAGGGGCGCAGGCTCTACCTGTGTTCGCTCAAGCAGGAGGTGCTGGACACCTTGCGCCTGTGCGGCTGCATGCAGGGCCTGGGCAAGGACTCCGTGTTCGACACCAAGGCCGAGGCCATCCGCGAGGTGCTGAAAAACATCGACTACTCCATCTGCTGCCGTTGCGAAGCCAAGGTCTTCAAGGAGTGCGAATCCATCACCGACGGGTTCTGCATGATCGACTGAGCCCGCAGGACCGCCCCGCGCTGTTGCAACCCCGTGCCAAGCCGGATAGGGTACGCCTACGATGTTTGGATACCAGGCCCTGGCCGCCCCACCCCTTTTCGCCCGCCAACCGGTCTTCACGGCCGATCTGCGCGTTTTCGGGCACGAGCTGCTCTATCGGCAGGGTCTGGCCTCCACCCAGGCCGTGTTCGCCGACCTGGACGCCGCCACCCTCACCGTGGTGGCCGGAGCCTTCCAGCTCCAGCCCGGAGATCTCTCCGGCAGCCAGAAAATCCTGGTGAACTTCGGGCGCAGGACCATCCTGGACAAGGCCCCCTACGCCCTACCCGCGGACAAGACCGTGGTGCAGGTGGAGGAAGGCATCCTCCTGGACGATCCCCTGCTGGCCGCCTTGGACGCCCTCAAGGCCGAGGGCTTTCAGATCGCCGTCAATGGCTTCCAGGCCCGCCCGGATGCGGCTCCGCTGCTGGAACTGGCCGATTTGGCCATTGTGGACGTGCTGGGCAAAACGCCGGAAAGCCTCGCCCCGATCCTCAAGCCCCTGCACGACCGCAAGATCACGGCCATGGCCAGGAAGGTCGAGGACGAAGACGCCTTCGCCACTGCCAAAAAGCTGGGATTCAGCCTGTTCCAGGGATATTTCTTCAAGAAACCCGAGGTAGTGGCCGGACGGCGCCTGGCCTCCAACGAGATCGCCCGGCTGAAGCTCTTGCGCCTCACCCAGTCCGACCAGCCCGATGCCGACTCACTGGCCGAGGCCATCCGCTCCGACGTGTCCCTCACCTACCGCCTGCTCAGCTATCTGAATTCACCCCTGCACGGGCAGCGCATGGAGAAGCTCTCCATCCCCAGGGCCATCATGTACCTGGGCTGGACCCAGCTCCGGCACTGGCTGCGGGTCATCGCCCTCACGGACATCTCGCCCTCCGGCAAGGCCGGGGAGCTGGCCTTCCTGTCCCTGCAGCGGGCCCGGTTCTTCGAACTGGCGGGCACAGGGCAGGGCCTGGACCAGCAACAGGTCGACAACCTCTTCACCCTGGGACTTTTCTCCCTGCTGGACGCCATGCTCCAGTCGCCCATTGAGGAGCTTCTGGGCAATCTGCCCCTGGACGCCCGCGTGAAGGAGGCCCTGCTTGCCCGCACCGGCCCCCTCGCGCCCTGGCTTACCATGACCCACTGCTTCGAGCATGGGGACTGGGCCGGCCTGGAGCGCGCCCTCGTCGCCCTGGACATCCCCGCCGAACTGGCCGCCGAGAGCTATTCCCAGGCCATGGAATTCGCCGCCTCCTTCACCCGCAAGAGTTCGTAAGCCGCCTGATCCTCTGAAGCACCGGCGGATGGCTGTAGTGCAGCCAGACCGTGAGCGCGTGCGGCGTCAGGTTGGAGAGGTTGGCCACGCTTAAGGACTTGAGCGCCGAGGCCAGGGCCGCCCCCCCGCCCGGTGCGTCCGCCGCATAGGCGTCCGCCTCGAATTCGAAACGCCGCGAGAACCAGTTGGCAACCACCCCCAGCGCCAGGGCCAGGGGCTGGTAGGCCAGCCCGAAGAGCGCAAGCCCCACGTAGGCCGACGGCCTCCCCACCCCGAACGCCTCCTGCATCCCGGACGCGCCCAGAAAAAGCTGCAGCACGCAGAGCGTCAGCCCCATCTTCAGCATGGCCAGCATGAACCCCTTGCGGATGTGCCCGAGCCGGGCATGGCCCATTTCGTGAGCCAGCACGGCCACAACTTCGTCCGTAGACAGCTTGTCAACCAGAGTGTCATACAAACTGATGCGCTTGCGTTTGCCGAGGCCCGTGAAAAAGGCGTTGGCCTTGGAGGACCGTTTGGAGCCGTCCATGACAAAGATGCCGTCCAGGCTGAAACCCTTGGCCGCGGCGTACTCTTCGATGGACCGGCGAAGCGATCCCTCTTCGAGCGGCGAGAAACGGTTGAAGAGCGGGAGAATCCACACCGGGGCCACCACCATCAGCACCGCCGTGAACACGGCGATAGCCGCCCACGCGCCAAGCCAGGCGTAGCTCCCCATCCGCCCGTAGGCCCACAACACCGCCGCAAGCAGTCCGCCCCCGAGCACCGCACCCAACGCAGCGCCCTTGATCCTGTCCAGGATGAACACTTCCGGCGTGGTGGCGTTGAAGCCGAAGCGGGCTTCCAGCACGAACGTCCCGTAGACGTCGAAAGGCAGGCCCAGCACGCCCTGCGCGGCCGCCAAAGCGCCCAGGAACACCAGGCCCGAACCCAGTTCGCCAAATCCGAGCGTGCGCACCCAGGCGTCCAGCCAGCCGAAGCCCCCGGCCATGGCGAATGCGGCCACCACCAGCAGATCGAAACCCTCGCGCGCCCACTCCAGGCCGGCCCCGGCCCGCAGGTACTCGCGTGACCGGACGTACTCCTGTTCGGGAAACACCCCCTCGAACTCGCACGGCATCACGCCCGTCAGCCCGCGCACGTTGAGCCAACGGGCCAGCCCTGTTATGGCGGACACAACGAACATCGAAACCAGGATCGCAACAACGAAACCGTTCATGAACACGGCCACACTCCATTTTCACGGCGAACTCGCCTCCCTGGCGGGAAGCGGCCGCGTGGACTTTCCCACGGCGCGCCGGGCGTCCGTCAAGGACGCGGTGGAATCGCTCGGCGTGCCGCACACCGAAGTATACGGACTAGGCGTGAATGGGCAACCCGCCGGTTTCGGCCACATTCCGGCCGGCGGCGAAGCCGTCGACATTTTCCCCGCGATGCCTCCGGTGGACGTCACCATGGCGCACCTGGAACGCCCCGCCCTCGCGCAGGTTCGCTTCATCGCAGACGCCAACGTGGGACGCCTGGCCACCTACCTGCGCCTCCTGGGCTTCGACACGCTCTATGACCGCCATTTCCAGGACGCCGACGTGGCCCGACTGGCCGCAAGTCAGGCGCGCATCCTGCTCACCCGGGACCGGGGGGTGCTGCGGCGCAGGATCGTGGTTTGGGGACGCCTGGTGCGCGCCAACGACCCCGTGGAGCAGGCCCGCGACGTGGTGCGGTTCTTTGGGCTCGCACGCAAGGCTGAGGCTTTCAGGCGCTGCCTGCGCTGCAACGGGCTGCTCGAAAGCACGTCCAAGGCCGACGTCATGCACCTGCTCGAACCCAGGACCAAGAGATATTTTGAGGAGTTCTCCCGCTGTCCCGGCTGCGGCAAGGTCTACTGGGCCGGGTCGCACCACGGGAAGATCGAGGACATGTTCAGAAGATTGATCGGAAGAGAAGACCAAGAGGAAAGCGTTTAAGAGCCTCCGGCGGCCAAAGGAACTTCGTTCCTTTGGAATCCTGTATGGCTTCGCGCCGATCGATGCGAGGATGGCCGGGGCATGAAGCGCGCAAAACCGCGCCTCATGCCCATTTTTTGTGTTTTGAGGTGAATATTTTGTAACGTGAAATGGGGGCCGTATGACTCTATTGGGTCGAGGCAAAACAGGCCGTGATCCGGGGACGTTCCCCCTGTCGCGGCCACAGCTTCGAATCGAGGCCCGTCATGAAGAAAGCCGTTTCCGTCCTGCTGGCTGCATGCTGCCTGCTGGTAAGCGCCCAGTCCTGGGCGTACCGGGGAGGCCCGGACATCTCCATAAGCATCGGAGTTCCCGCGCCGCCTCCGCCGCCGGTCGTGGTGGTGCCCGCCCCGGCGCCGCCTCCGCCGCCCCCTCCTCCGCCGCCGCCCGTCTATCAGGTTCCGGTGGTGGAATACGTGTACTACCCGGCCTGGAACATCTACTGGGACCCCATGGCGCACCAGTACTGGTCGTACCAGTACGGGTCGTGGGTTCTCGGGCCGCTGCCGCCGCACATCCATCCGGGACGCCTGGGCCATTACACGTATATCCCGGCCCAGCAAGGCAGGCCCTGGCACCACATGCCCCACGGCTACCGCCCCGGCTGGTAGCCTCCCCTCAACAAACAGGCCGGAAGCGCGCCTTGCGCGCTTCCGGCCTTCTTTCGCACCCGCCTGACTTCACATCGATCGACGCGAAGCGATAGGGGTTTCCAAAGGGACTGGTCCCTTTGGCCGCCGGAGGCGTCTTGCTTCTTCCCTTCGCTCCTACGCCTCAAAAAACCGGGAGCTACGCCACGGTCACCTGCTTGCACAAATACACGTCCTGAATCGCGCGCAGAAGCTCCACGCCTTCCTTCATGGGCCGCTGAAACGCCTTGCGCCCCGAGATGAGTCCCATGCCGCCCGCTCGCTTGTTGACCACGGCGGTCTTGACGGCCTCGGCCAGGTCCGACGCGCCGCCGGACGGTCCGCCCGAGTTGATGAGCCCCATGCGGCCGCAGTAGCAGTTAAGCACCTGGTAGCGGCACAGGTCGATGGGATGATCGGTGGTCAGTTCGGAGTAGACGCGCTTGTCGGTCTTGCCGAACTTGATGGCCGTGTAGCCGCCGTTGTTGACGGGCAGTTTCTGCTTGATGATGTCGGCCTCGATGGTCACGCCCAGGTGGTTGGCCTGCCCGGTGAGGTCGGCCGAGGCGTGGTAGTCCACGCCGTCCTTCACGAAGCCGGGGTTGCGCGTGTAGCACCACAGGATGGTGGCCATGCCCAGCTCGTGGGCGCGGCTGAAAGCCTTGGAGACTTCCTGGATCTGCCGGGTGGATTCCTGAGCGCCGAAGTAGATGGTGGCGCCAACGGCAATGCAGCCCATGGAGAAGGCCTGCTCCACCTGGGCGAACATGATCTGGTCTGCCTTGGCCGGGTAGGTGAGCAGTTCGTTGTGGTTGATCTTGAGGATGAAGGGAATCTTGTGAGCGTATCTGCGGGCCACCGCTCCCAGCACGCCCATGGTGGAGGCCACGCCGTTGCATCCGGCCTCGATGGCCAGCTTCACGATATTTTCCGGGTCGAAATAGACGGGGTTGGGCGCGAAGGAGGCCCCGGCGGAGTGTTCGATGCCCTGGTCCACGGGCAGGATGGACACGTAGCCGGTCTTGGCGAGACGTCCGGCCGAGTACAGGGCCTGGAGGCTGCGCAGCACGGGCACGGGCCGGTCGGTCTGGGAATAGATGCGGTCCACCATGTCGGGGCCGGGCAGATGCAGCTGCTTTTTGGAGACGGTGGTGCAGGTGTGTTCCAGCAGCGATGCGGCTTCGCCGCCGAGGAGCTTGGCGATGTCGTCGATTTTCATGGCGAGGTCTCCTGGCTTTTGGGATTCTCGCCTCCATATAGCCGCCGGGCAACGTCGTTTCAACGAAAATAAGCGTCAGCAGGGGGAAAATGAGGCTGGCCGGCCCCGGATGGCTCCAGGCCCGGCCCGATTTAACGCGTTTCATATGGCCGCGGCCATCGGCATGGGACGTTCGGACGGCAGCGCGCCCGAGCGTCCGGAGGCTAGCCCAGATTCTTCGCCGCCACGTCCCAGTTCACCAGTTTCTCCAGCACGTCCTTGACGTAATCGGCCCGGCGGTTCTGGTAGTCGAGGTAGTAGGCGTGCTCCCAGACGTCCACTGTGAGGATGGGCTTCTGGTTGTTGACCATGGGGTTCATGGCGTTGGGGGTCTTGACCACCTTGAGCGTTCCGGCGTCCTCCACCAGCCAGGCCCAGCCGCTGCCGAACTGGGTGACGGCCGCGTCGATGAAGGCCTTTTTGAACTCCTCGAAACCGCCGAAGGCGGCCTTGATGGCGTCGCCGAGCTTGCCCGAGGGAGCGCCGCCTCCGCCCTTTTTCAGGCCCGCGAAGTAGAAAGTGTGATTCCACGCCTGGGCGGCGTTGTTGAACAGGCCCACGGCGGCTGCGTCCTTGGAGGCGTCCAGGAACACCTTCTCCAGGGTCATGCCCGCGCTGGGCTTGCCTTCGAGCATCTTGTTCATGTTGTCGTAATACGTCTTGGTGTGCTTTCCGTAATGGAAGGAGATGGTTTTGGCGGAAATCACAGGTTCCAGGGCATCTTCCGGAAAGGGCAACACAGGGATGGGAAACACGGGAGCTCCTTGCGCATGGGCCGGTTGGGGTGAGAACGCGCCGAAAGCGGCTGCTGCGACGGCCGAGGCGGCGAGGGCGTTGAACTCTCTGCGGGTCAGGCCGCCGTCACTGCGATCACTCATGGAAACCTCCAAAGACCGCCCGAGCGTGACCGGCCCGGGCGGATAGGGAATCGCCGATGATTTCTCATGAACGCGAGGGGGGCCTCTGTCAAGCGCCACCCGTTTGGGGCGGTTTCCGGAAACCGTCGGCCGGATAGCTCTAATCCGTATGAGTTGCGGGAGGCGGGGGACGCCGGGGCGTCCAGGACAGGAATGCCCTGACCGGCTAGGGCCAGGGCGCGATATTCGTGGGACGGGATTTCTTGAGGATGCGACCGGGCGAGTCCCGTGCGGACCGGTCCGGCGGAAAGTTAGGCTTTGGCGCTGGCGATGAGGCCCTTGAAGACCTCCATGACGAGCATGTCCGTCCTGTTGGAGCCGTTCACGAAGGCGTCTATCTCCGCGGTCCGCTTGTGCGACCTGGCGATCATGAATTCCAGGATGACCTTGTTGAGTTCGATGGCGTCCGGAATTCTGGGTGGTTCGCTGGGGCTGGTCATGATCCGCCTCATGCGCGGCCGTGGGCCGCGTCTATGGTTTCATGCCCGGCCTCCGCGGCCTCAGGGGCCGCAGAGGCCGGACACGTCACCTGTCCTTTCGGCAGTTTCGCCCCGGGAGTTTAGGGTCCGGCAATGAAACGGTCGAAGCGGCTCTCATTGACGCGCCGCAACGCGCGCAGGAGGCAGACTCCGTCGCCTGCCAGCTCCCTCGGTCCGCACGGTCAGTGCCGTCAGTCCTCGGCGCGGGCGTCCCCCGCCACTGCAACGGCGTCGCCGATTTCCTCTTCCGAGAACACCTTGTCGATGTCCAGCACGATGATGAACTCGTCACCCTGCTTGCCGATGCCCCGGATGAAGTCGGCCTTGATGGACGTGCCCATCCGGGGAGCCGGTTCCATGTCCCCCGGTTCGATGTCCATGACCTCCTTCACCGAGTCGGCCAGGGCGCCGAGGACCGTGTCCTCGCCGCCCAGGGACACCTCCACGATGATGATGCAGGTGTCCACGGTGCGCTGGGTCTCGGCCATGCCGAACTTGAGGCGCACGTCCACCACGGGCACGGCGCGCCCGCGCAAGTTGATGACCCCGCGGATGCTCTCGTGCGTGCGCGGCACCTTGGTGATGGCGGTGTATTCCAGCACCTCGCGCACCGAGGCGATGTCCAGGGCGAAGACCTCCTCGCCCAGGGTGAAGGTCAAGAACTGATTGGTGCTGTCGCTCACGGGCGGCCTCCTCCCCTAGAATTTCTCGAAGTCGTCACCCTGGTCTTGCGCGAGATCGAGCGTCACCCCTTTCCTGGGCCCGCCAGGAGCCTTCGGGGCCGTCGATGCGTGCCTCGGGGTGGTATGGATGGTCGCGGGCAATGCCTTTGGCGCGGAACGGCGCAGGGCGTGTCCGCCCCGGAGCCTGAAGAATCCCACCGTGGCCAGCAGCTGTTCGGCCTGGCTGGAGAGCTCCTCGGACGTGGAGGCCATCTCCTCCGAGGCCGAGGCGTTCTGCTGGATGACCTGGTCCAGCTGCTGGATGGCCTTGTTGATCTGGTCGGCCCCGGCGTTCTGCTCGCGCGAGGCGGCCGCGATCTCCTGCACCAGCTCGGCGGTCTTCCTGATGTCCGGGACGATGGCTCCGAGCATGGCGCCCGCCTTCTCCGCCACGGCCACGGATTCGCTGGATAAGCCTGATATCTCGGAGGCCGCGTGCCCGGAGCGCTCGGCCAGCTTGCGCACCTCTGCCGCGACCACCGCGAAGCCTTTGCCGTGCTCGCCCGCGCGAGCCGCCTCGATGGCCGCGTTCAGGGCCAGCAGGTTGGTCTGGCGGGCGATCTCCTCGATGATGGAGATCTTCTCCGCGATCTGCTTCATGGCTCCCACGGTCTGGGCCACGGCCTGGCCGCCCTCTTCCGCGTCCCTGGCGGCCTTGAGGGCCATGGCCTCGGTCTGCACGGCGTTGTCCGCGTTCTGCTGGATGTTGGAGGCCATCTGCTCCATGGAGGAGGAAACCTCCTCCACGCTGGCTGCCTGCTCGCTGGCCCCCTGGGAGAGGGTCTCGGAGGTGGCCGAAAGCTCCTGCGAGCCGGAGGCCACGTTGTTGGCCCCCTCCACCACCTCGCCCATCACCTCGTTCAGACGCTGGGTCATGTCGCGCAGGGCGTTGGCCAGCACGCCGATCTCGTCCTGCTGGTCCACGTGCAAGTCCTGGGTCATGTCGCCCTCGGCCATTTTCTGGGCGAACCCGACCCCCTGGACCACCGGGCCGGTGATGCCCTTGGTGATGAAGAAGGCCACGCCCACGCCCAGGAGCAAGGCGAGGACCAGCCCCGCGCCCAGGATGGCAGAGGCCGAGGCCAGGCTGCGGGACGCCTCGGCCGTGACGTCCCGGGTCTCCTTCACGCCGGAGGCGGCAATTTCCTCCGCGGCTTTGATCACCTCGGCGGAGGTCTCCCTGAGCTTCTTGTTTAATTCTTCTATCGCCATGTAATTCTTTATGTAGCTGGCCATGGTTTCCTTGTAGCTGTCGGCGCCTTGGAGCATCTCGGCCAGCTGCCGCAGGTTGAGTTCCTGCGTGGTGTTGGAACGGATGGCCTGCACCTTGGAAGCGATGGTTTCGAAACGCTTCATTCCTTCCTGGATGAGTTTGGGATCGCGCAGGGCCTGGCCCTTGAAATTGGACAGCCTGATGGCGTTGCCCGCGTCGATGATGCCGTTCATGAGTTCGAGCTTTTCCGTCCGGCCCTTCACTTTGGCCGATTCGACGGTAGCCGGGACGAGTGCCTCATTCAGCTTCTTGCCCTCGTCCGCGAGATACTCGAGGCAGCTCTTCATGAATGTCTGGGCCGCTTGGTCCATGGCCCGACGGTTTTCGTCGATGGCCTTGCTCAAGGAATAGGTCTGCTCGGCCAGTTTCTTGTATTCGGCGACTTTGGCCGAGGCATTGTCAGCGTTTTCCTTGAACTTGGTCAGATGGGGGAATTTCCTGGCCAGATCCTGAGCGCCTTGAAGGCTCTGCTCCACCGAGGCCAACTCTTTGGCCATTTCCTTCCAGTACGTCTCGTCGCCAGTGAAGGCGAATCCACGCATCTCGTACAGGGTGTGCAGGGAGGATCGTTCCAGAGTGTTGGCGGTCGCCACCTCGGGGGCCACTTCCTGGGCCAGACGGTCCGCCTGTTTGCCCACCGAGCCCATGTTCACCATGGCCATGCCGCCCAGCAGCGCGGCGATGAGGATGAGAATGCCGAAGCCCAAGCCGATCTTAACCCCAAGCTTCAGGTTACGCATCTGGATACCTTCGTGTTTCGTGAGTTGCGCCCGTTGATCAGCGGCGGATAGTGGCGGCACAGCCGATTTTGCAGATATTTCTAACAGAACTCGATAGATCGGTCTACGGGAAGGATGGAAAATCGTTCCCATGACATGGGCTCGGGGCCAATGAAACCGGCCAGTCGCATCGAGAAGGGCGAAGATGTGCCATAGGAACGGAAAAATAAAACCGGGGCCTCGGGGCCCCGGTCGTGACGGCGAAGTCCGGTGGCACGGTGCCGCCGGGGAAAACAGGGGCCCTCAGGCCTCGGAAGGGGCCTCCTCGGCGACGACGGCCGCCGCGTGAACGATCTCCTCTTCCGAGAACACCTTGTCGATGTCCAGCACGATGATGAACTCGTCATTGTGCTTGCCGATGCCCCGGATGAAGTCGGCCTTGATGGATGTGCCCATCCGGGGAGCCGGTTCGATGTCCCCCGGTTCGATGTCCATGACCTCCTTGACCGAGTCGGCCAGGGCGCCGAGGACCGTGTCCTCGCCGCCCAGGGACACCTCCACGATGATGATGCAGGTGTCCACGGTGCGCTGGGTCTCGGCCATGCCGAACTTGAGGCGCACGTCCACCACAGGCACGGCGCGCCCGCGCAGGTTGATGACCCCGCGGATGCTCTCGTGCGTGCGCGGCACCTTGGTGATGGCGGTGTATTCCAGCACCTCGCGCACCGAGGCGATGTCCAGGGCGAAGACCTCCTCGCCCAGGGTGAAGGTCAGAAACTGATTGGTGCTGTCGCTCACAGGCGGCTTCCTCCCCTAGAATTTCTCGAAGTCGTCGTCGTGGGTTTGCGAAGCGAGGTCGAGCACCACGCCCTTCTTGGGGGCGGGAGCCTTCGCGGGAGCCGATGCGCGCCTCGGGGCGGCGTGGGCGGCCGCGGGCAATGCCTTTGGCGCGGGCCGGCGCAGGGTGTGCCCTCCCCGAAGCCTGAAGAATCCCACCGTGGCCAGCAGTTGTTCGGCCTGGCTGGAGAGCTCCTCGGACGTGGAGGCCATCTCCTCCGAGGCCGAAGCGTTCTGCTGGATGACCTGGTCCAGCTGTTGGATGGCCTTGTTGATCTGGTCGGCTCCGGCGTTCTGCTCGCGCGAGGCGGCCGCGATCTCCTGCACCAGCTCGGCGGTCTTCTTGATGTCCGGGACGATGGCCCCGAGCATGCTGCCCGCCTTCTCGGCCACGGCCACGGACTCCGAGGACAGGGCCGAAATCTCGGAGGCCGCGTACCCGGAACGCTCGGCCAGCTTGCGCACTTCGGCCGCGACCACCGCGAAGCCCTTGCCGTGCTCGCCAGCGCGGGCTGCCTCGATGGCCGCGTTCAGGGCCAGCAGGTTGGTCTGGCGGGCGATCTCCTCGATGATGGAGATCTTCTCCGCGATCTGCTTCATGGCCCCCACGGTCTGGGCCACGGCCTGCCCGCCTTCCTCGGCGTCCCTAGCGGCCTTCAGGGCCATGGCCTCGGTCTGCACGGCGTTGTCCGCGTTCTGCTGGATGTTGGAGGCCATCTGCTCCATGGAGGAGGAAACCTCCTCCACGCTGGCTGCCTGCTCGCTGGCCCCCTGGGAGAGGGTCTCGGAGGTGGCCGAAAGCTCCTGCGAGCCGGAGGCCACGTTGTTGGCCCCCTCCACCACCTCGCCCATGACCTCGTTCAGACGCTGGGTCATGTCGCGCAGGGCGTTGGCCAGCACGCCGATCTCGTCCTGCTGGTCCACGTGCAAGTCCTGGGTCATGTCGCCCTCGGCCATCTTCTGGGCGAATCCGACGCCCTGGACCACGGGGCCGGTGATGCCCTTGGTGATGAAGATGGCCACGCCCACGCCCACGATCACGGCCAGGACCAGTCCCACGCCCATGATGGTGGAGGCCGACGCCAGGCTGCTGGACGCCTCGGTCGTGACGTCCCGGGTCTCCTTCACGCCGCCCTCGGCGGTATCCTGGGAAGCCTTGATCATGGCAACTCCGGCCTCGTTGCGCTTCTTGCCCAACTCCTGCAGGCTCACCATGCCTTTGAGCAGCGAGACCATACCCTCGCGATACATGTCCGCGCCCTTCTTGATCTCGGTCAGCTGGCGGATGTTGGCCTCGTTGCGGGTGATGGGCTTGAGCTTCTCCAGCAGGCCGTTGATGGAGTCGAAATGCTTCATGGCCTCTTCGAGAACCTTGGGGTCGCGCTTCACCTGGGCATTGAGGTTGGCCACGCGGATGGCGTTGCCCATGTTGGTGACGTCCACGATCCAGTCGAGCTTGTCCGTGCGCTCCCTGAGCTTGGCCGGATCGAGCTTGGCCTCGATCTCCCTCTGCATGGCCTCGGTCTGGCTGTCCTGGAAGTCGGTGCAGTTCTTGATGAAGAGTTGCGCGCCCTCTTCCGTGACCTTGCGCCCGGTGGCCATGGCCTTGTCGGCCTCACGGGTCTGTCCAGCCAGGCGCCTGTACTCGGCCGCGGCCGCGGCCGCCTTCTCGGCGTTCTCCTTGAGCTTGACCAAGCCGGGATACTTCTGGGCCAGATCCCTGGCATCTTTGATGTTTTTTTCCATCTCGTCCAGGGCTTTGGAGGCCGTGTCCCAGTATGCGTCCTCGCCGGTCAGGCCGTAGGTACGCATGGCCAGCATGGCGTTCTGGGCGCTTCTCTCGACCATGTTGGCAATTTGCACTTCCGGCGCGATCTCCTCGGCCAGGCGGTCAGCCTGTTTGCCAACCAAGCCCATGTTCAGCATGGCCATCCCACCCAAGAGCGCGGCGATGAGGATGAGAATGCCAAATCCCAAGCCGATCTTCATTCCGAGCTTTAAATTTTTCATCACAAGGCCCTTGGTTAAAATGTTCCGCTCAAGTAAGGCTCGGGTCCATTTCGTCGGCCAGCGTACCCGTAAGTCTGAACGCGACCATGCTTTTGAGCTCCCGGGAGAGTTCCCGGAGAGAAGATGCTTGACTATATATTCGACAAATTCCTTGCAATGCCGCCCATGTCAACATGCCGAACGCGGCAGGATCCACCGGATTAAAACATTTTCCGGCAACGCCTTCCGCAACGCAATCCACCACCAGGCCGATATATTGGTCCCTCAATACAAGCAGGTCGGCATTGGGAAAAGTCTCCAGGTCCAGACGGGTGAACGGGTCGAACCGGGCGAGGAAGACGATGCTGTCGCGGCTTTTCTCCGCCAGGGCAAAGAAGGCGTCGAGGAAGGCGTGGAGGGCGGCAAGCGGCGTGCCCGATTGGCGCATGGCCTGCTGGGACTGCCTGAGCAGCCGGGAGAATATTTCGCGCGAGATTATGAACAGCAGATTGTCCTTGGACTTGAAGTGGTAGATCACCGTGCCGGCCGACACGCTGGCCCGCTTGGCTATTTCGAGCACGGTGATGCCCTCGGCCCCCCTTTGCGCGAACAAGGCGGTGGCGGCGTCGATGATGGTCTCGATGGTCTGCTCTGCCACTGAAATCTCCTGACTGAATGTTCATTCAGTTAGCAGCAGCTCCAGAAGAAGGCAATGCCTGGCCGGAAAAACAGCGAAAGTTTTTTCCTGAAGAAATAGAGCGGATTAGGCTTGCTGGCGTATCCCGGCCCAGGCGTTCTCCCACCAGGGGGTGAACGCCCCTCCGCCCAGCAGGCAAGGGCCGAGCACAACGTCGGGGTCGTACGTCCAGAGGGTGCGGCCGGGCACTCCGCCCAGGCGCAGGGCGGCCTCGGGGGTGGCCAGCACATGGGGGGTGCGCATGCGCGCGGCGTCCGCCGCGATCTGGTCCTGGTCCTGCTGGGTGAAGCGGTGGGAGTCGGAGAACACCACCCGCAGGCGCGGCGGCAGCTTCAGGAAAGACTGAGCCGCCTTGGCGGCCATCTCCTGGTTGGATTCGGCGGTGACCAGCAGGTACGGCTCCCCGCCAAGATCCGTGGCCACCTGGCCGTCCGGCTGCCGGAGACGCCAGATGCTCGGGTGCACGGTGAAAACAGGCTTGCCGAATCGTCCCAGCCGGCGCTCGGCCAGGGGCGCGCGCAGGGGAACCTCATCCGGAGGGATGTGCAGAATGAAGGCCGAAGCCCTGGAGAGGGCGCGCACGCCCTCCCGCCAGAATCCGGCCGGGAAGGGGCGGTTCCAGCCTTTGTCCAGGTCGTAGGCGTTCAAAAGCGCCAGGTCGGCCGAGCGCTTGGCGGACAAGGCCGAATAGAAATCGTGCAGGATGAAGATGCGTGGGGAGACGGCCGCCCAGGCGGATTTTCCGGCCCGCACGGGGTTCACGTCCGAGAGAATGACCGAGTCGGGGCGGTACCTGGCCAGAAGCGCCGCGTCCGTGCCGCATTCGAAGGCGGGGGTGTCCGCCGTGACGGAAAGGGGCATGTCCTGCGGGGAGGCGTCGCGCGGACAGGCCAAAAGCGCCGGGGTGATCCCCTTGGCCGCGGCCCAGCCCATGAGCCAGGCCGACACCAGCACCTTGCCCCTCGCCGTGGGGTTGATACCCCCCACGCCCACGGCGGGCGCGGGCGGATTCCACGACGGCAGGATCTTCCTGGCGTAGAGCGAAGCCCTGGCGCGCATGGCCAGCGACGTCAGGGCCGCCGGCGGGGCCAGAAGGAGTCGGAGGCGCTGTTGCCAGGCGATGATATCCTGCATGGGGGAAAAAATTCCGGGGGACCTTGCGGCCCCCCGGCCTGAAAGGATCAGTCGCGGTTGCCGCTGAACAGGCGCAGCATGATGAGGAAAAGGTTGATGAAGTCCAGGTACAGGGTCAGCGCGCCCAGGATGGAGCCCCGGCGGATGGCCGTGGCGTCGTTCATGGGAGCGTAGCTGCCCATGTCCTTGAGGCGCTGGGTGTCGTAGGCGGTGAGGCCCACGAAGACCAGCACGCCCACGTAGTTGAGCAGCATGCCGAGCGCCGAGCTCCGCACGAAGATGTTCACCAGCGAGGCCAGCACCATGCCGATCAGGCCCATGAACAGGAAGCTGCCCCAGGAGGTGAGGTCGCGCTTGGTGACCAGGCCGTACACGCTCATGGCCAGGAACATGCCCGCGCTCACGGCGAAGGCCGAGGCGATGGTGGAGGCCGTGTAGGCGATGAAGACGCCGGAGAGGGTCAGGCCGTTAAGCGCGCTGTAGGCCAGGAACATGCCCGTGGCGGTGCCTGCGGCCATGCGGTTGATGCGGGCCGAGAGCATCATCACCAGGCCCAGTTCGGCGATGACCAGCACGATGAGGGCCACGGGGTTGAAGACCAGTCTGAGCATGGCCGGGCTCGAGGCCACGGCCACGGCCACCACGGAGGTCAGGCCCAGGCCCGCCGCCATCCAGCCGTACACGCCGCGCATGAAGGCGCTGAGCGCTTCGGCGCGAGGTATGGTCTGCTGGGCATTGTAGGCGTTGTACATGTCGATTCTCCTGTGTTGAATCCACAAAACTCCCCGTAAAATAGACAGGAAGAACCGCGCTGGCAAGAGAATCCGGCCCGGAGGAGCCTTCATGAACGAAGATTTCATGCGTGGGGGATCGAAAAAGGAAAAGCCCCGCAGGTGTTTCCGGCGGACCCTCTTGTATAGGTATGTTCTTGAGGGTGTTGGTCCGTCCGGGCGCAGATGCCGGGCTTTGGCCGATTCGGGCGCGGCGGGTATGGGGATCGAACCTGGTTTCTACGTTCGTTTCTGTAGTTGTTGGTTCATCGCCGTGGCCTGCTCGCGCACCGTCCAGCGTCATGATTCGTAATGCAGAACGCGTGCCAGCAATTTCTTCCCCGCGCCCCCTCTTCCGCCCCGGCCAGAGCCCTTTGGCCAATCAATTCCGCATGATCGTCGTCCGGTTGCCCCTGGCCGGCAAACCGAAAAACACGGCCTTTTTTTGGACACCGTATGATTCCGGTTAATTCTTCCGGAAATACCTGTAGATGTATTCCCAGGAGCGGCGCCGGGATGTCCCCTGCCCCGCCGGGGAACCGCGAAGGAGCGTTCATGAGCAGGGTCGACGACATTCTGGACCGGATGGAGGCGCTGGAGAAGGAGCTCCTCGAGGAGTTGCGCAAGACGGAACACGACCTGCTCTATACCGTGCGCGACAAGAAGGTCCGGTTCAGCGAGGAGGTCAGGCAGTACCACCGGAAGCTGGCGGCGAAGTGGCCGGAGTATGTCTCTGAATCCGGGGCCATGAAGATGCTGACCATCCCGGTGATCTGGTCGGCCCTCGTCCCTGCCGCGATCATGGATGCGGTCGTGAGCGTCTATCAGGCCGTCTGCTTCCCCGTATACGGCATCCCCCGGGTGAAGCGCGGCGAGTACATCGTCATGGACCGCCACGTGCTGAGCTACCTGAACTGGATCGAGAAATTGAACTGCTCATACTGCAGCTATTTCAACGGGTTGATGGCCTACGTCACCGAAGTGGCCGCGCGAACGGAACAGTACTGGTGCCCCGTGCGGCACGCCCGGCCCCTGAAATCCATTCACAGCCGATACCGGCATTTTTTTGAATACGGCGACGCAGAGGGATACCGGGAAAGACTCGAGAAAGTGCGGCGGAGCTTCGACGACGTCAAATGATCCGGGCCGCTATGACGGGATATTAACGGTCCGTGTCGTGCGGGGCGGCTTTCATCCGCGAGAGTTCGTCGCGCAACTGCCGGACCTCGGCTTCTGCGGCGGCAAGGGCGCTGACGTCGAAGAACTGCACCACCACGGTGGCCTGGCCGCTTACGTCGCCCGCGAGCGGATACAGCACGGTTTCCACCGTCAAATCCACGTCGGGAGCACTGTAATGGGTCCTGGCCGGGTTGAAGACGTGGGCGGGAACGCGGACCGTCTCGCCCGAAAGGGCCCGCTCGAAATACGGGGGGACGCCCAGCATGATGAGCTGGGGATCGTTGAAAACGGTGAAGTCGCTGGGGGGGATGTCCACCCCGAGCATGGCCTGCGCGACCCTGTTGAGGCGCAGTACGCGCCCGCTCCGGTCGAGCCACACCTGGGGAACGGAGGAGCCGTCAAAGGCCTCGCGGAACGAGTCCCGCTCGGACGTGAGCAGGGCCTGCACCCTGCGCCTGGCCAACTGGGCCGCCTCCAGGTGGGTCACTTCCCTGCGCAGGCGTTCCACTTCGGCCTGGAGCTCCTCGTGGGATTTGCGTGATTCGTCGTGGGTATGCATGGAAATCGATTCCGTTTGATGCGTCTTTTGCCTGCCCGTTACTCCTTGAGCGGGCGCGCCGCCATGGGGGAATCACGAATTGACGCCCCCGTCAGGATTCCGGCTCGGACAGGGCGTCCACGATGGCCCCTGGGTCCAGAAGCCGTATGCTGCGCCGCGATACGCTTATGAGCCCGCGCTGCTCGAAGGCCGCCAGGGTCTCGCTCACGGTCTGCTGGCAGGAGCCGGTCATGGCCGCGATCTGTCCCTGGGTGAGGCGCACGGGCACGTCCACCGGGCCGCCCCTGGCCTGGGCGATCTCGTCGTGGGAGAGGCACAGCAGGAGCTTCAGGAGCCTCGTGCCCACGCCGCAGGTCATCACGTTCTCCAACTGCTCGCTGAGATACCGGATGCGCTTGCCCAGCACCTCGATCACCCGCCGGGCCAGCAGGGGATGCTCGAGCATGAGCGTGAGGAAATCGTCGCGGGCCACCTCCAGCAGCGCGCAATCCGTCAGGGCCTGGGCGGAGGCCTTGCGGCGCTCCCCGCCCACCACCTCGGCCAGCCCGAACATCTCGCCCGGCGAGCGGATGAAGAAGGTGGGCTCCTTGCCGTGCAGGGACACCCGGAAAATCTTCACCGAGCCCTGGTCCAGGTAGAAGGAGCGGTCGCACAGGTCGTTCTCGAAGAACACGATCTCGTTCTTCTTGATGCGCCGCTTGTCCGCGACAACGCGGAAGGCCGCGAACTCGCGCTCCAGGCCGTCGAAGAAGCCGCCCTTGATCAGGTGCCAGTCCATCTGGGTTCCATGCGAAGACATGCCCGCAACATAGGCCCGCCCCGGCCAAGGTCAAGGCCGGGGCATGGCCCGGGCGGAGGTTTGCGCGAGCAACTCGCGTCCCCCGCCAGCGGGTCGTTGTTCCGTCATTGCCGGAGCCCGGCTCCAGCAACGGGACCGCGAGGCATGTCCGCGGCCCTGCCCGGCTGCGCGAAGAAAGGCGCCGTGACGCGTCCGTCCCGCCGCCTCGCGGCCTCAATCCTTGATATCCAGGCGGTTGCGGTACTTGTAGGTGACGGTCTGGCCGTTTATGTCCGTACACTTCCAGGTGATGCTGTTCTTGCCCATGAGGGGCTTGAGCGTGGCCTTGTGGTAGCCCAGCTGGTACGGCACGCGCGTTTCTATGGCGTTACGCGGGCACATCTTCACGCAGGACATGCAGTCCCAGCAGTCGCGGCTGGCGTGGCAGTGGGACTTGCCGTCCGCGCCCACGTACATGAGGTCGCCCGGGCAGGCCTCCTCGCAGAACGATTCTTCGCGGCCTTCGCAGCCGTTGCATTTCTTGGGGTCGATAATGGGCGGCATGGCGTCCTCCTTTTAGGGCTTGTACCGGTCGCCCGGCACGAGCTGCTCGTAGGGGCGGGTGAAAGTCTCGATCTCGCCTGTCTCGAGATTCCGGCGGCTCTCCACGTGGCAATCATAGGCCGGATCCACCTCGGGGTAGTCCGAGCGGGTCTGCCAGCCCTGCCAGCGGGTCTCCTTGCGGAACTTCAGGTGGTGGCAGAGCACCTCGGCCACGTCGATGCGGTCGATGACCTCGTGCACGCTCATGAGGTCGTGCAGGTCGGCGGCCTTCAGGTACTTCGTCTGCTCGCGCAGCATGGTCAGGTGCTTGAGCGCATAGTCCAGCCGTTCCTCGTTGGTGCGGTAGAACTGGCTGGTGCCGCCGGCGTATTCGTCCATGAGGCGCTGCAGTCGCTCTTCCATCTCCAGGGCCTTGAGGCCGTCGAAGTCCTCGCCGCGCAAGAGCGGTTCGAACACCCGGGCCTTCTCGGCGGCCACCTGGGCGGCGTCCGGCTCGGGCAGGACGAGATTCTTGATGTAGTCCGCCGCTCCGCGCAGGGCCAGCTTGCCCTCGGCCGCGCACCCGCCAACGAACTTGTTGGGGTTGCCGCCCGCGGTCTCGCCGGCCGCGAACAGGCCCGGGACGGTGGTCATGCGGTCAAGGTCCACCCAGAAGCCGGACTGGGTGTGCCCGCCCACGATGTAGGGGTCGGAGCCGTAGATCTCGATGGGCTCCTTGACCGGGTCCTGCCCCCGGCTGGCCAGAAACAACACGAAACTCGGGCGCTCGTTCAGGTAGTCGGTCATCATCTGCTCGGCCAGCTCGGGCTTCATGCCGCGCGTGTCGCAGTAGGTGGGGCCGCGTCCGGCCAGCCACTCCTCCATGGGGGCGTTGGCCCGGATGTAGCGCGGAGCCTTGTCCGCGCCCAGGTGGGCATAGCGCTTCTGCATGATGCGCTCGCCCTTGGCGTTTATTATGGGCGCCTTGTAGCCCACCGAGATGGTGTCCACGGGTCCGCAGAAGTCCTTGGTGCGCGTGGCCACCCAGCGCTGCTCCATGGAGGTCATCTCCGCGCCCTGGCGGATTCCGACCGCATATCCCGTGCCCACGCAGTAGGGGCACATCCAGATCTGGTGGTGGCTGTCCGTGGCGTCGGCGGTGTAGCTCTTGTAGAGCCCGGCCGCGCCGCCCGTGGCGTTGATGGTGGCCTTGGCCCGGAACACGTAGAATTTGCCGTCGCGAACCCCGAAGCCCAGCGCCCCCGCGCAGCGGCCGTTGTCCATCAAGAGCTGGGTGCAGGCCACGCGGTTGTACACCTCGGCCCCGGCCTCGATGGCTTTCTCGGCCATGATGGGCTTCAACTGCTCGCCGTGGATGGAGATGTCCCAGGCGCCCCGGTAGCGGATCTTGCCGTTCTCGTCGCGCAGGATGGGCAGGCCCCAGCGCTCCAGGTCGTCCACGGATTCGTTCAGCTCCTTCGCATTGGACAAGGCCAGGTCTTCCCGGATGGGCCCGCCGCCCACCTGGGAGCGGCACCACCTGACGAGATCTTCGGGGGTCTTGCCCTCGGGGATGTAGGTGTTGATGGCGTCCATGCCCGCCGAGCACGCGCCGGAACGCATGATCTGGGCCTTTTCCATGATGACCACCTTGAGGGAGGGGTCGATCTTGGCGGCCTCCACGGCCGAGAAGCATCCGGCGTTGCCGCCGCCGATGATGAGGATGTCGCAGTCCACCCGGACGGTCTCGACCGCGTCCAGGCTTGGGGGGTTTTGGGCCATGCGGGGCATGTGGGTTCTCCTCCTGTATCGTCTGTGAAAGCGTATGTGTTGCGGGCTGTTGCCGGATTCTAGTAGGGCCAGGGAGCGGCCGGGTTCCACACGGGCAGGCCGAGCATGGCGTACCACGGGGCCATGACGCAGATGCCGAAGGCGATGGCCATGAGGATGCACACCCAGCCGGAGCGGGCGTAGTCCGCCGTGGAGAAAGTATTGGTGCCGTAGGCAATGACCGCCGCCGTGATCTGCGTGGGCAGGAGGTAGGCGAAGGTGTCCACGTTGCAGATGAGCAGCGTAAAGGCCACCGGATGCAGCCCCACCTTGGGGCCCATGGCGAACACGATGGGAGCCAGCATGGCCACGGCCGCCACGTTGGAGAGCATGCCGATGCGCAGCACCTGCGTGCCCAGCATCATCACCAGGAGAGTCTGCCACCAGCCCATGCCCTCCACCATGTGGTGGATGTGGTCCGCCATCCAGGAGGCCAGTCCGGACTTGCTCATGGCGTCGGTCATGGTGATGGCACCGCCGAGCAGCAGGAAGGTGCCCCAGATGGTGCGGTCCTGCACGGCCTTCCACTTGAAGGGGAAGAGCCCCGGGATGAAGAGGATCATAATGCCGATAAGCCCCACGATGCCCAGCTGGTAGTTGTGCAGCACAACGGGGCTTCCCTTGCCGGTCATGAACAGCACGCCGACCAGCACGAAGGCCGCCAGCATGGCCCACTCGGGCCGGGTCATGGGGCCCAGCTCCTTGTGCTTGCGCCTGATCTGCTCATGGCCGCCCGCGATGACCACGCCGCCCGTCTTGAAGTGGAAGCGCACCCACCAATGGGTCATGGCGAACATCAGGATGTAGGGCGCGTGCAGGAGCATCCAGTTGAAGTAGCCCAGGTTCTTGAAGCCGCTCTTCTCGAAGAGGCCGGTCATGATCAGGTTGGGCATGTGGCCGGTGAGGATGAAGATGCCCGAGATCATGCTGGCGTAGACCATGGACTGGATCACGATGGCCTTCTTGGCCTCGCGCTCGCGGGGGGTGTCGCCCAGCAGGTTGGTGATGCCCTGCACCACGGGCATCACCGTGGCCGCGCGGGCGTTGGCCGCCGGGATCAGAAAGGCCAGCACCACGTTGACCCAGAACATGCCCCAGATGATGCGCCCGACGCTCGAGGCCTTGATCTTGTCCAGAATGGCCAAGGCAATGCGCTTGTCCATGTTCAGGAGCTGGATGATGGCCCCGGCGAAGAAGGCGAACAGGCACAGCCACACCTCGTGGGTGGTGAAGCCCGAGAACACCTGGCCCATGGGAGGGTTGGCGCCGTTCCAGGGGATGGCCCTGGTGAGCACCAGGAGCGTGGGTATGGATATGCCGGTGATGCCCACGGGCATGGCCTCGGTGACCCACATGACCGAAGCCCACAGGAGGATGGCCAGCACGGACATGCCCTCGGGCTTGAGACCCTCGGGCAGCGGTAGGACGCAGTTGATGAGGAAGAACAGGCCCCACGCCGCGGCGTACCCGGCCCAGGCCACGCGGGCGCTCTGCCCGCACAGGGTGAGGTTCTCGGAAATGTAGGTTCCGAGCCCTCCCCTGCATACGTTTACGGTCTCAACCGACCCGTTGGCCATGCGCCACCTCCTGGATGCGCCGCGCGGATGCGGCTTTTGGATGGTGGCGGTCTAGCCCGGGGAGGGGAAGAGGACTATCGCGGGGGCGATAAAGCGGGAAACTTTGAGCGGGAAGGATGATTTTTCTTGGGAGAGGCGCGGGTGATTTGAGAAGGGGGAGGCCTCCGGCGGCCAAAGGGACTACTTCCCTTTGGAATCCCGTATAGGGGTGTCGGGGAATCGCGAGACGCTGTCGGTCAGGCGTTGAGGAGCAGGCCGTTGCCGGTGGCGGACAGGTGCTCCATGAAGTCGAGCTCGAGAGTGATCATTTCCTCGTCGCGGCGGCGCAGCCACTCGGAAAGCCAACCGAAGCGCGTGGCCAGGATGGCCGGTGCGAGCATGCGGGCGGATTCGGGGGAGAAGAGCCCGGCGGGAAGGGTGCGCGCGAGCACGGCCTGGGCGAAGGGGGTGGAAAGACCGCCGTCGCCCTCGATGGCCAGGCACCCTAGACAGTTGGCCAGGTCGTAGATTTCCGGGCGGATGCCGCAGAACTCCCAGTCGATGACCGCATTGGGGGCGGACGGGCCCCAGACAACGTTCAGGGGATGGATGTCTCCGTGGCACAAAGTGTGTAGCAGTTCGTCATACGTTTCGAAAAATTCCGCCAGCGCGGGGAGCAGGCGCGAGGCCCGGGCGTGGACCTGGATAAGGTCGATCCCGGCCGGGCGCGAGATTTCAGGGCTGGCGCCCCCCGCCAGGCGGTTAGCGGCGGACTGAACGTCCCCGGCGTGAGACAGACCGGCGCGGGCGATGCGGTCGAGAAGGTCCGTGATGTAGGCGGGCAGGTCCAGCGGGAAGAGCCCCGGCGGCAGGGCAAGGCCGTCCGAGGCTTGGCGGAAGGCCGCCAGCCATGCGCCGAGAGCGTCACCCCTGGCGCTGTCGTCCAGGTAGTCGGGCTGGATCAGGGGCTCGCCCAGGATGAACGGGGAAAGCTGCCAGGAGTGGCCGAGGTCGCGGCACACGAAGGAACCGGGTGAGGTCCGCCGGTACGGCGCGAGGCCATGCAACCCTCGCCCGGCCAGACCATCGAGAACCTGCCCCATGGCCTCCCGGCGCTGGACCTGATTCGGCCCCAGCTGCTCAAGCAGCCACAGCCCCCCTTCCCCATCTTCCACCACGTGACGCCAAATGCACCGCTCCGGGCTGCCGGGAATGGCGAGGTCGGGACGAAGGCGGACGAAGGAGAGGTTCCAATTGACGAGAAGATCAACAAAAGGCGGCATGGAATAACACAAATGAACACAACGTTTTATGCTTCTTACAGCACTTACATTGCGCGCCCCTTCGTGACATGCCAGGAGAAACATTTGGCAAGTTCGATGGGAATCCCTGGCGCATTCACAATCACCCAATTATAAATATCTTGTTCTTCATCCATTCTAGCCGCGCCACTCCAAAGAGCGATATATTTATTTTTAATCGGATCGCCTGAATAAAACACGAATGGCTCATCTGACACATGTGTTTCGACAAAAAATATAGTCCATCCGCCAAAAGAGAATGATCGCAATATTTCTACGCTATCGACATTCAACTGTTTCGCAACCACCTCACCCAGTTGACCAGTGTTATCGGCAACCGTGCTTATCCCATCGCAAGGAGAAGCACCTGCCTGGCTGCAGGCAGGCAACAAAAAAGTTATCGCGACAATACAAAATATGCTTTTAAACAATAATTGTATCATGCTCTGATCGTTATTTAACGAGAGTTAACCGGGTCCCTACTCCTCTTCCAAACTCGACAAATCCCCGGGCGCTGATCCCGTCTCTTCGGCCTTCAAAAGCCTTCTCAAAATCTTGCCGCTCTTGGTGTGGGGCAGCTTCTCCCGGAAAGCGATGGCCTTGATGTCCACGAACGGCCCGAGTTCCCGCTTCACATGGGTGGTCAGGGCCTTGATCAGCTCGACCTCGCTGTCGAAGTCCTTTTCCCAGCCCTCGCGGCGCACCACGAAACACTTGGCCGCCTCGCCCTTGATGGCGTCCGGCACGCCGATCACCGCGGCCTCGGCCACGGCCTTATGCGCCACCAGCGCCGCCTCCACCTCGGCCGGGCCGATGCGGTGCCCGCCGATGTTCAGCACGTCGTCAGCCCGGCCCTGGAACCAGAAGTAGCCGTCCTCGTCCTTTCTGGCCACGTCGCCCGCGAAGTACACGCCCGGGATCTTCTCCCAGTACGCTTTCCTGTAGCCCTCGTCGTCGCCGAAGAGCGTGCGGGCCATGGCCGGCCAAGGCTTTCTCACCACCACGAAGCCGCCCTTGTCGGGGCCGGCGGGGTTGCCGTTGCGGTCCACCACGTCCACGTCCACGCCGGGCAGGGGCCGCCCGGCCGAACCGGGCTTCAGAAGCGAGATGGGCAGCGGCGACACCATGAACATGCCGGTCTCGGTCTGCCACCAGGTGTCCAGCAGGGGGCATTCGCTGCGCCCGATGTACTTGTGGAACCACACCCAGGGCTCGGGGCCGATGGGCTCGCCCACGCTGCCAAGCAACCTGAGCGTCGAGAGGTCGTGCTTCTTGGGATACTGGCCGCCGTAGCGCATGAGCATGCGAATCAGCGTGGGCGTGGTGTAGAGGATGGTCACGCCGTAGCGGGCCACGATGGCCCAGAGCCGGTCCGCCTGCGGGTAGAGCGGGTGGCCCTCGTAGAGCACCACGGTGGTCCCGGCCATGAGGGGGCCGAACACCACGTAACTGTGGCCTGTGATCCAGCCGGGGTCGGCGGTGCACAGGTAGAGGTCCGTGGGTTTCACGTCCATGACCCAGCGGTAGGTGGCGTGCACGCCCACCATGTAGCCGCCGTGGGTGTGCAGAAGTCCCTTGGGCTTGCCCGTGGCCCCGGAGGTGTAGAGCAGGAAAAGCGGGTCCTCGGCGTCCATGACCTCGGTGGGGGACTGGGGCCGCTCCTGGCGCAGGAGGTCCTCGTAGCGCAGGTCGCGGGGCTCCACCATGTCCAGCTCCACACCCGCCCGGTGCACCACGATGACGCTCTGCACGCAGTCGCCGTCCTGGCCGAACAGGGCCTCGTCCACCACGGACTTCAGGTTGATGACCCGGCCGTTGCGGTAGAAGCCGTCGGCGGTGACGATGATCTTGGGTTGGCAGCTCTCGATGCGTTCGCGAAGCGACCGGGCAGAGTACCCGGCGAACACCAGGGTCTGCACCGCGCCGATCTTGGCCGCGGCCAGCATGGAGATGATGGTCTCGGGCAGGGGCGGCAGATAGATGAGGATGCGGTCGCCCTTGCCCACGCCCATGGCCCGCAGGGCGTTGGCGAAGCGGCAGACCTCGCGGAAGAGCTCGTAATACGTGTATTTGCGGCACTCGCCGGACTCGCCTTCCCAGACGATGGCCAGCTTGTTCTTGTTGGCGGTGAGGATGTGGCGGTCCAGGGCGTTGTGGACCAGGTTGCACTTGCCGCCCAGGAACCACTTGTAGAAGGGCGGGTTGGACTCGTCGAGCACATGCTCCCACTTCTCGAACCAGTCCAGGTCGGAGGCCTGCTCTTCCCAGAACAGGCGGTAGTCAGCCTCGGCCAGGGCCTGGGCGGCCTTGAGCTCGGGCTGGCCCATGTTGGCCTCGCGCACCACCTGGGGCAGGGGGCGGAAGACGCGCTCCTCCCTGAGCAAGCTATCGACGAGACCGGTTTCCATGCATCACTCCTGCTTTTTCTCCAAGTCGCCGCACCGCGTCCGGCGTGGCGACCCTCGACACCCCCCATCGAGGGGTCCAGGGGAAATCATTTCCCCTGGCGGGGTCTGGGGCGGAGCCCCAGCGGGGTGCGGGGCAGCGCCCCGCCCTGCTCTTACAATCCAAGCACCTGCTTGAGCTCGCCGATCCTGCGGCGGCTGATGGGCAGCTCGATGCGGGTCTTGCCCTGGGTGCGCAGCATGAACTGCCCGCCCGGCAGGCTCGCGATCTCGGTGACCGCTTCCAGGTTCACCAGGAACTTGCGGTGCACCCGGAAGAATCCGTGCGGTCCCAGGCGCTCCTCCAGGTTCTTCAGCCTGTAGGAGGTCAGGTACTTCTGCTGGGCCGTGTGCACGAAGGAATAGTCCTCATAGGCCTCCACGAAGAGTATCTGCGGATAGGGCAGGAGAAGCGTCCGCCCGTCCAGGGTGATCGGCAACTTCTCGATATCCACGGGCTTCTTTTTCTGAGTAAGATCCCATGCTTGCTTGAGGGCGGAGATGAAGGGACCTTCCTCCTCCTCCTCGATGGGCAGGGACAGGGTCTGCTGGTCGTCCTGGGCGGAGGCGGAACGCTCCTCGAGCCACGCCCCGGCGGGTTGGGCCTGCTTGAAACCCGGGGACAGGCCCTTGAGGCGGACCAGGGTCATATCCAGGCGTTCCGGGGTGGCGGGCCAGATGAGGTAGTCCACGGCGCCCAGCTCGAAGGCCTTGTAGGCCTGGGATTCGTCGTCGGCCACGAACACCAGGGCCGGGCGCGTGCGGCGTCCGGCCAGCATCTGGGCCAACTCCATGCCGGAGGTGGGGCCCGGGAGCCCCGGACTCAGAAAAAAGACGCCGTAGGGGATGGCCTCGAGCATTTCCAGGGCCTCGAAGGCCGTGGCCGCCTCGCCCAGCACGCGCAAGGCCTCCACGCCCGCCAGAAGCTGGCGCAGCCCCGCGCGCACGGCGGGATCGGCATGGACGATGAGGGTCTTGACCTGGGGCATGGGCTGAAGGCTCCCGTATTTGGGCATTGGTAGCCGGAAACAGGGTCGCCCGCAACCGCCGGAAAATATTGATCCGATGAATGGCGCTTGCCGTCCGGTGAACGGTGTCCTCGTGGCTGTCCGGAATGTATCGGAGGGCTTTTCCTCAATCAGGCCGCCCTGTCCGGGCGCCTTGCGGGCTGTCGCTCCGCGCGTCCTCTATCCTGGCAACGAATTTGTTCAGAATCTTGCTCAGTTCAGATATGTCGATGGGCTTGGCGATGAAGTCGTCCATTCCCGCCTCCATGATTCTATCCCTGTCGCTGGGAAGGACGTGGCCGGTCATGGCCACTATGGGAATCGCCGGATCGAACAGCCCGGAGGTATCCTCCCGGATGCGCTTCGTCGCTTTGATGCCGTCCAGCCTGGGCATGCTCACGTCCATGAAGATGATGTCGAATTTCTCAAGCTTGAGAGCCTTCAGGACCTCATGGCCCGTAACCACGCTTGTGACGGTGTGCCCATTGAGCCGGAAAATCTCTTCCACCAGCATCCTGCTGACATAGTCGTCTTCCGCGAAAAGAATATTGAGTGACGGATGCGAAGTCGAGGTGTCGGCACCCTCATTCATAGTTCTCTCCTGCGCCATGTTTTGTTGCTCAATTGCTACTGTACCATTCTACGGCGCAATGGGAAGCGTGAACTTGCCGGGACGTCCGGAGGGCTGCGCCGCACGGGCACGACGGTCTTCGCCCCGGAGAACATCGCGTACCCAGCTCCTCTCTCGTAAAATTTTCGGCTGTTTCCCCACATAGCCCTATATGGGGTGATTTTCCGCGCCCTCTGCATAGAATCTCCCGCCAATCCGGCCAGGACGCCGGGGATCATCATGCCTCGGTGAAGGAGGCTGTGCGCGCCCGCGTGGCGCAGGGCGGCCCATCCGGCCGCGAGACGGCGACGAGCCGCAATGGCAGGGGGATCCTCCTCCGGGAGGGGAAAGCGGAACTTTCAGATGCTCAAGGAGGAAACCGTGAGCGAACGTTTAGGTGACCCGAAATTCGAGAACTACACGCTGGCGGACGATGTGGACGCCACACTGGGGCCGGTTCTGCAAACGAATCCCGAGGATAATCGTGGATATCCGAAACCGTTCTTTGACGACCCCAGTTGGACCCCGGGACAGCGTGAGATTAACGCGCGCTTGCAGCACCTATTCAGGGGGAATGTGTACGACGCCATTGCTCCGTCGATGAGCGAACGCTTCAAGCCAGGATTTGATCCGAAATCGATTCCCCCTTCGGCCAACTCTCCACTGACAGGGACAGGAATGTCCTCTGCTCTTGATAAAGCGGGAATGGGATTCCTTGGTCCCTTCGGCTGGATGGCGAAAGCTGAAGACACCCTGGAACAAGCCATGGGCAAGCAGATCTGGGACAGGCCTGATCCTGCTGAAAACGAAAAATGGTGGCTGGAAAACCACGATTGATAGGCCACGGGCGGCGGAACTCCGCCGCCCAAACCGGCCGCATAGACAGGGCCTCGGAAGGCGCGAAAATTTCCGCTATGAATCGAAATGTCGACATATTAAATTTGCCCATCGATTGAAATCGATCACGCCACAATCCGGGAGAGAGGAAGCGATGATGAGCGACGGAATATGGACGCTCTTGGGTCTCTGTGCGGTAGCCCTCGTGCCGCTCACTGTCCTTTTCCTGGCCTTCAAGCCCAGGCCCTACCGGCCTCCCCGAGGCAACTCCCCTTCGGCAATGTCTGAGGCGCTGCGCGAACCGCCGGAGAGCTCCTTCCGGGAGCCGCGCATGCCGCTCCCCTGGGAAATACCCGGTGAGCCGGAGCGGGTCTCCGACCACGACGAGACGTTCGGCCAGTGGCTGGAGCGCGCCTTGCGCAACATATTCGTCCTCAACCTGTACCGTCTGATCCCGCTCATGGGGATTGCGGCGGTCCTGGCGGCGGCCGTCCTCATCGCGATCTTCTCATAGGGATTGCGCTGGAGGGTCCGCGCCCCGCCGAGCGGACTGCCGCATCCTAACGACGACTCGTCGCGCGAACACGCTCACTACCCGCCGCCGCTCACCCCCGGCAAACGGCCCCTCCGCCCCGGTGAACGGCGCATCCACCCACCGTTCGTCGTTCGCCTTCCGAACCGTTCACCGATCATCGCCAAGGTTTTAACCGCTCGCCGAAACACCCCTTTTATTTCTTGCCGCCCCTGTTAGGTACAAATCGCGGACTGGCCGGAAAGCGCGCCGGACCTACCCGCCAAACGAAAAACAGGAGGTTCCCGATGCCAAATCCCCACAAGATCGACGAGACCCGCTTCAGCGGACTCGTGCGCAAGAAGTGGTCGGTCTCCCTGTCCATGACGGCGCTCATGCTGGCCATCTATTTCGGCTTCATCCTCTTGCTGGCCTTCAACAGGTCCATCCTGGCCCAGAAGATCGGCGAGCACATGACGCTGGGCATCCCCATCGGCCTGGGCGTCATCATTTCCGCCTGCGTGCTCACCGGGCTCTATGTGCGCTGGGCCAACACCAGCTACGACCGAACCGTGAAAGACATCATCGACGGGATGAAGAGGTAGCCCCCATGAACCCATTCACTTCCACCATCGGTCAGCCCAACGCCATCTCCATCGGCTTTTTCTTCGTGTTCGTGGCGTTCACCCTGGTCATCACCTGGTTCGCGGCCAAGAAATCCAAGACCGCTTCGGACTTTTACGCCGCCGGGCGCTCGGTCACGGGCTTCCAGAACGGCCTGGCCCTGGCCGGGGACTACATGTCCGCCGCGTCGTTTCTGGGCATCGCGGGCCTGGTGGCCCTCAAGGGCTACGACGGCCTCATCTACTCCATCGGCTTTCTGGTGGGCTGGCCGCTCATCATGTTCCTCATCGCCGAACCGCTTCGCAACCTGGGCAAGTACACCTTCGCCGACGTGGTGGCCTACCGCCTGCGCCAGAAGCCCATCCGCATCGCAGCTTCCTGCGGCTCGCTCATGACGGTGTGCTTCTACCTGATCGCCCAGATGGTGGGCTCGGGGTCGCTGGTCAACCTGATGTTCGGCCTGCCCTACGAGCTGGCCGTGGCCATCGTGGGCGTGGTGATGATCATGTACGTGCTCTTCGGCGGCATGCTGGCCACCACCTGGGTGCAGATCATCAAGGCCGTGCTGCTGCTCGGCGGCGCCACGGTGATGGTGGGCATGGTGCTTTCGAAGTTCGGCTTCAACCCGGCGGAGCTCTTCTCGGCCGCGGCCACCAAGTACGGCCAGAAGGTGCTGGAGCCCGGCGGCCTGGTCTCCAACCCCTGGGACGCGCTGAGCCTCGGCATCGCGCTCATGTTCGGCACGGCCGGCCTGCCGCACATCCTCATGCGCTTCTACACCGTTCCCGACGCCGAACAGGCCCGCAAGAGCGTGTTCTACGCCACGGGCTTCATCTCATACTTCTACATCCTCACCTTCATCATCGGCTTCGGAGCCATGGTGCTGGTGGGCCAGGACGTGATCACCCACTTCGACAAGGGCGGCAACATGTCCGCGCTGCTCCTGGCCGAGACCACGGGCGGCACCATATTCCTGGGCTTCATAGCGGCCGTGGCCTTCGCCACCATCCTGGCCGTGGTGGCGGGACTCACCCTGGCGGGCGCCGCCACCTTCTCGCACGACCTGTACGTGAACGTGTTCAAGTCCGGCAAAACCACCGAGGAGCAGGAAGTGCGCATGGCCAAGCGGGCCACCGTGTGCCTGGGCATCGTGGCCATGGTCCTGGGCATCGCCTTCAAGGGCCAGAACGTGGCCTTCATGGTGGGCCTGGCCTTCGCCATCGCGGCCAGCGGCAACTTCCCGGCGCTGCTCATGTCCATCCTGTGGCGGGGCATGTCCACCTTCGGGGCCACGGCGGCCATCATCACCGGCTCGGTGCTGGCGGTGGGGCTCATCCTCATCTCGCCCACCGTGTGGGTTGACGTGCTGGGCTTCAAGGCGGCCATCTTCCCCTGGAAGAACCCGGCGCTCATCTCCATGCCCGCGGCCTTCCTGGCTGGATGGCTGGGCTCGGTGTTCGTGCCCGAACCCGAGGCCAAGGCGCGCTACGAAGAGCAGAACATCCGCAACTACCTGGGCGTGGGACTGGAATGAACGCCGACGACGGCTTCCTGGGGCTCACCACCGGCAGCCTTACGCTGAAACATCCGGTGTTCGTCGGGGCGGAAGCTTCCGTGACCGAGGCGGCGCGCGCCATGCGCGCCGCCAACGCCACGGCCTGCCTGGTGGGCTCCCCGGAATC
The DNA here is from genome assembly GCF_022808915.1 of Fundidesulfovibrio terrae. Classification (NCBI taxonomy): domain Bacteria; kingdom Pseudomonadati; phylum Thermodesulfobacteriota; class Desulfovibrionia; order Desulfovibrionales; family Desulfovibrionaceae; genus Fundidesulfovibrio; species Fundidesulfovibrio terrae. The sequence goes on along the minus strand of NZ_JAKZFS010000004.1, from coordinate 92,302 downwards.
CGTCGCGGGCATCCTCACCGAGCGCGACATCGTGCGCGCCGTGGCCGAGGAGCAGGACCTCGAAGGCCCGGCCTCGGCGCTCATGAGCCAGGGAGTGGTCGGAGTGGGCCAGGGGGAACTGGTCTGCGAGGCCTTCCTGGCCATGATCCGCCATTCGATCCGCCGCCTGGCCGTCACGGACGCGAACGGACGGGTGGTCTCCATGATCGAGGAGCGCGACCTCATGGCCGCGCGCCTGGAGAGCCCGGTGGCTCTGGCCGCCGCCATGGCCAAGGCCCCGGACGCCGAGGCCCTGGCCACGGCCTACGCGGGACTGGGAGCACTGGTGCCGCGCTGGCTCAAACAGGGCGCGGACGTAACGCGCGCCGGAGCCCTGGCCGCCGCAGTGCGCGACCAGCTGTTCGCGCGGGCGGCCGAGCTGGCCCTGGCCGCCGGTCCCGATCCCGGCCCGCTGGCCCTGGCGGCGCTTGGAAGCGAGGGCAGGCGCGAACAGTTCCTGGCCACGGACCAGGACAACGCCCTGGTGCTGGGCGAAGGGGCTGATCCGGCGAAAGCCTCGACTTTCGCCAAACGGCTCATGGACATCCTGGCCCGGGCGGGGCTGCCGCCCTGCGAAAACGGCGTCACCGCCGACAACGCCCCCTGGCGCATGGACCTCGACGGCTGGGGCGAACGCCTGGACGCCCTGGGACGTGATCTCGGCCCGGACGCGGTGCTTTCGCTCTCGCTCCTGGCCGACGCCCGTCACGTGTTCGGCCGCCCGGATCTCACCGCCGGGCTGCGCGGGGCCCTCCTGCACGCCGTGCGCGAGGCTCCCCGGGCGCTCCGCTACATGGCCCGCGAGGCCGCGCGCTTCGAGCCCCCCGTCACCGTGTTCGGGGGCCTTTCCGTGCGCAAGCGCGAGCCCGGGCTCGGAGGGCTGGACATCAAGCGGGGGGGCATCTTCCCCCTGACCCAGGGCGCGCGGGTGCTGGCCCTGGAATACGAAATCGAGCCCACGGACACGGCTTCGCGCCTTTCTGGCGCGGCCGAGGCCGGCGCGCTCTCGAACGACACCGCCCGGACCCTGGCCCAGGCCATGGCCTTCCTGCAGGAGCTTCGCCTGCGCTTCCAGGCCGAGGCCGTGGCGGACGGACGCGAGCCGGACAACTTCGTCTATCCCGAGAAGCTCACGCGCCTGGAGCGCTCGCGCCTCAAGGACTGCCTCAAGGCCGTGGCGGAGTTCCAAGCCATGCTCGCAAACAAATACGCCCTGCACCTGCTCACATGATCATCGAAGACGTGGTGGATTTCTTCCGGGAGGCCCCCCCCCTGTCGTTTCTGGAACCGGCCAGGCTCGCGGCCCTGGCCCGGCGTGCAGGGCTGGACTTCTTCCCCGAGGGGACGCGGGTGCTGGGGGCGGGAGGGGCCGGCGAAGGCTTCGTGCTGGCGGTGAAGAAGGGCGTCCTGCGCGCCGGCGGCGAGGACTGGGGCGAGGGCGAGGTGCTGGGCTGGACCGGGATGGAGGCGGACGCGGCGGAAGACTGCGTCTGCTACCTGCTGCCCCCCGAGGACGTGGCCGACGCCCTGCGCGGACGGCCCGAGCTGTTCGACTTTCTGGAGGGACGCTTGAGCGCGGGCGTGCTGGAGCTGGGTCTGGCGGGCATCGTGCGCGAGATTCCGGCCTGGCTGGCCAAGCGTCCCCTGGCCGCGGTGACGGCGGGCGAGGCGTTGCGCGTGGGCGACCCGCTGCCCGCGGGCACGACCCTGCGCCAGGCCGCGAAAATCATGAGCGCCACCGCCCGGGATGCGGTGGTGGTGCTTGGCCGCGAAGGGCGGCCCTCGGGCGTGGTCACGGACCGGGACTTCCGTTCCAAGGCGGTGGAGGCCGGGCTCTCCCCGGACGCCCCGGTGGAGGCCATCATGACCTCGCCGGTGGTGTCCGTGGATTCCTGCGCCTCCTGTTTCGACGCCCTCATGGCCATGACCCGCCACCACCTCCGGCATGTGGTGGTCATGGCCGGAAGGCTGCCCGCCGGGGTGCTCTCGGCCCAGGAACTCTTGCTCAAGCAGGTGGGCTCCCCGCCCGGACTGGCCGCCAGGATGGCCGGGGCCGCGTCGGCGGAGGAACTGGCCCGCGTGGCCGAACTTCTGGATCCGCTCGCGCTGGGGCTTCTTCGGGAGGGTGCGCGAGCCTCCGGACTCGGACGCATCGTGGGCGGGCTGCGCGAGGCCCTGGCCTCGCGGGCCTGCCAGCTCGCCCAGGAGGTCCTGGGGCCGCCCCCGGCGGGCTACGCCTTGCTGCTTCTGGGCCGGGCCGCCCGGCGCGAAGGCCCGGCCCTGTGCCCCATGTGGCACGCCGTGGTCCATGAGGAAGCCCCGGGCGGCGACGTCTGGTTCGAGCGGCTGGGGGCGTTTCTGTCCGAGGCGTTCGAGATCGCCAACCTTTCGGGCGCTCCGGGCACGCCGTCGGCCGAGAACCCGGCCTGGCGCGGCACGCTCGCCCAGTGGCGCGCGCGGCTGGACGACTGGGTCCATGCCCGGCCCGGATCGCCGCACGGATCGGCCGGACAATTCGATCCGGCCTGGTTCGACTTCCGGCCGGTGCACGGCCAGCTCTGGCTGGGCGAGGCGTTGCGAACGCACCTGTCCGGGCTCATGGGCGCAGCTTGCCGCATGGACTGCGCCCCCGAAGGCGCAGACCTTGCGGAATCCCTGGCGGGCACGGCCCGCAGCTGGGCGCTTCGCCTGGGGCTGCCGCGCATCTCGAGCGTGGAGCGGGCCCTGGCCCTGGATCAGCTGAGCCCGTTGGGAGCGGAACTGGCCCACGCCCTGGAGTATCTCACAGCCTGGCAATGGGTGGGCGAGCCCTCGCGGCGCTCCCCCCTGGCCCGGGCGTTCACGCGCATGTGCCGCGCCGCGGCGGGGAGGGTGAACGATGAAATGGTGGCCCTGGTCCGGCCGTGAGCCGGACGAGCCCGTAGGACGCGCGGAGTTCGTGGTCTTCGACCTGGAGACCGGCGGGCTCGACCCCTCGCGCGACGCCGTCCTGTCCATGGGGGCGGTGAAGATGCACGGCGGGCGCATCGACCTGGGCAGCGTGTTCGAGATGCTGGTGCGCCCCTCGGGCAAGGTCCCTTCACACGAGAGCGTGCGGGTGCACCTGCTCACGCCCTCGGAGCTCAAGGACAAGCCCCCCATCGAGGAGGCCCTGCCCGCCTTCCTGGAATACTGCGGCGACGCGGTGCTCACGGGCTGGCACGTGGAGCTGGACATGGCTTTCCTGCGCTCCTGGGCCAAGCGGCTGAAGCTCCCTCCCCCCCCCAACCGGAGCCTGGACGTCCTGGGGCTGTACCTGGCTATCCGGGGCGGGCGGGGATCGCACCTGCTGGACGAACTGCCGCTCAAGGACGCCACCCTCTACAGCGTGGCCCGAGCGCTGGGGGTCTCCCCCCGGGGAGCCCACAACGCCCTTGGCGACGCCTGGCTCACCGCCCAGGTGCTCCAGCGGTTCCTGTCCATCCTGCGCTCCTCGCGGCAGGGGGAGGAGCCCACCCTGCAGACGGTTCTGCGCCTGGCCTCGCCCGCCTCGCAGCCCAGAGCCACGGCCCAGCCCGCCTTCTTCTGACGCCGTCTCGGGCGACCGCTCACCGTGCCCTGGCGGCCGCTGGCCTAAAAAACTCTATGAATCAGATGTATTCGTGATAGACAGACACCATATCACTTCACACGTTAAGGAGCCGTCCATGACCGACAACATCGAAACCCTGCTCCACGAAGACCGCATCTTCCAGCCCCCGGTCGGGCCGCACCACGCCCGCGCCCATATTAAAAGCCTCGAAGAGTACCGCGCAGTATACAAACGCTCCGTGGAAGACCCCGAAGGCTACTGGGGCGATCGCGCCCGCGAGCTTCTGACCTGGGCCTCCCCCTTCGGCAAGGTCATGGACTGCGATTTCGACAAAGCATCCTTCAAGTGGTTCCAGGGCGGCACGCTCAACGCCGCCTACAACTGCCTGGACCGCCACCTGGACGGCCCCCGCCGCAACAAGGCGGCCATCATCTGGCAGGGCGACCGCCCGGACGACGTGCGCGTGCTCACCTACCAGATGCTGCACGACGAGGTCTGCAAGTTCGCCAACGTCCTGAAAAGCCTGGGCGTGCACAAGGGCGACCGCGTGGCACTGTACCTGGGCATGGTGCCGGAGCTGGCCATCGCCATGCTGGCCTGCGCCCGCATCGGCGCGGCCCACTCCATCGTGTTCGCCGGATTCTCGGCCCACTCCCTGCGCGACCGCATCAACGATTGCCACGCCAAGGTGGTGGTCTGCGGCGACGCCGTGCGCCGCGCCGGCAAGGCCATTGGGCTCAAGCACAACGTGGACGAGGCCCTCAAGGAATGCCCCAGCGTCACCCGCGTGGTGGTGCACAACAGCGCGAACACCCAGATCGACTGGGTGGAGGAGCGCGACATCTGGTGGCACGAGGCCATGGCCGACCCGGACATGCTGGCCCCCTGCCCCCCCGTGCCCATGGACTCCGAGGACGTGCTCTTCATCCTCTACACCTCCGGCTCCACCGGCAAGCCCAAGGGCGTGTTCCACACCACCGGCGGCTACCTGGCCTACGCGGCACACACCACCCAGCTGGTCTTCGACATCCAGGAAGAGGACGTGCACTGGTGTACCGCCGACATCGGCTGGGTCACGGGCCACAGCTACATCGTCTACGGGCCGCTGGCCCTTGGGGCCACGTCGGTGATGTTCGAGGGCGTGCCCACCTGGCCCGGCCCCGACCGTTTCTGGGCCACCGTGGCAAAGTTCAAGGTCAACACCTTCTACACCGCCCCCACGGCCATCCGGGCGCTCATGCGCGAAGGCGTGAAGTGGACCAAGAACCACGATCTCTCCTCGCTTCGCATCCTGGGCAGCGTGGGCGAGCCCATCAACCCCGAGGCCTGGATGTGGTACCACGACAACATCGGCGCGGGGAAACTGCCCATCGTGGACACCTGGTGGCAGACCGAGACCGGCGGCCTCATGATCTCCCCCCTGCCCTACGCCACTCCCTTGAAGCCCGGCTCGGCTTCGCTGCCCCTGCCCGGCATCGTCCCCAAGGTGGTGGACAAGGACGGCAAGGAGGTCTGCTGCGGCCAGGGCGGCTTCCTGGTGATCACCCAGGCCTGGCCCGGCATGCTGCGCGGCGTCTGGGGCGACCAGGAGCGCTACCGCAAGCAGTATTTCGAGGCCTTCCCCGGCGTCTACGAGACCGGCGACGGCGCGCGCATGGACGCTGACGGCTACGTCTGGATCATGGGCCGCGTGGACGACGTGGTGAACGTGTCCGGCCACCGCATGGGCACGGCCGAGATCGAGTCCGCCCTGGTGGCGCACCCGGACGTGGCCGAGGCCGCAGTGGTGGGCATGCCCCACGACATCAAGGGCCAGGCCATCTACGCCTACGTCACCCTGAAGGAGGGCGTGGACGCCTCCGACGAGTTGCTGGCGGCGCTCAAAAAGCACGTGCGTTCGGAAATCGGCCCCATCGCCACCCCCGAGGTCATCCAGTTCGCGCAAGGGTTGCCCAAGACCCGCTCGGGCAAGATCATGCGCCGCATCCTGCGCAAGATCGCCGAGGGCGAGATCGGCCAGTTGGGCGACACTTCCACCCTGGCCGATCCGGGCGTGGTCACGGACCTCATCGAGGGCAAGGACAAGCTCTTCGGGTAGCGGACGCGCGAAGTGAAAAAACGCAGGGCGGCTTCCCCGACAGGAAGCCGCCCTTTACTTTTCTTTGAATGCAAAGCATCGTCGCCCTGCATTCAAGAAAGGATCACGTTGAGGGGGGAGCGATGTCCGCAGGACTCTTCGAAAGGCTTTCCGAAACGCGTCTTACCGTCAAATTCCTCACCATATCGCTCTTCTCCCTGGCTATTTTCGCCGGGTCGCTCTTCGGGGTCATTCTCCCGAAGATGGAGACGGAACTCCTTCACGTGCATCAAGACTCCCTTCGGGCCGTAGTCGGCACCATTGAATCGCTCTTGAAAGAATACGACAGCCAAGTGAAGCGCGGCGACCTGACCCTGGAAGAAGCCCAGAAAAGAGCCGTCCACCGCATCAAGATGCTTCGATACGGTAACAACGATTATTTCTGGATCAACGACCTCACGCTGCCCTACCCGCGCATGGTCATGCACCCCACCGTGCCCGCCCTGGACGGAAAGGTGCTGGACGACCCCAAGTTCTTCTGCGCCACGCACTCCCAAAAGGGAACAGACGGAGAGCTCAATCCCACTCCCGGAGGCAAGGCCAACCTCTTCCAGGCCCTTCTGGAGGCCTCGCAGAACGACGGACGGGGGTTCATCATCTACCGCTGGTTCAAGCCCCTGGCCGGTGGCGGCGTCACCACGGAGCTCTTCCCCAAGCTGTCCTACGGCGTGGTCTTCAAGCCCTGGGGCTGGCTGGTGGGCAGCGGCGTGTACATCGACCACATCGACGCCCGCATCGCCACCCTGCGTGGGCTGGGCTACGCGGTGCTGGCCGCGGTCTTCGTGGTGGGGCTCGCCGTCACCCTGTGGCTGACGCGCGCCTTCGTGGGCCGCCAGGTGGACGCCCTGGTGAATTTCTCGGGCAAGGTGGCCGAGGGCGACCTTGCCGCCCAGGTGCCGCCCGTGTCCTTCAGGGCGGAACTGGGCGCTCTCAAGGCCGCCCTGCTCACCATGGTGGAGCGCCTGCGCCAGTCCATCGCCCTGGCCGAGGAAAAGACCCGCGAGGCGGGGCTCCAGGCCGAGCAGGCCAAGGAGCAGACCCGCCTGGCCGAGCAGGCCTGCCGCATGGCCGAACAGGCCAAGCACGAAGGCGAAATGACCGCCGTGGCCGCCATGGCCGAGGCCGCCGACGGCATGGGCCACGTGTCCCAGGACCTCTCTGGGCTTCTCTCCGAGGCCGTGGACGGCACCGGCCGCCAGAGCCGCCAGGCCCAGGACGCCGCCCGGGACGTGGACCAGGCCGCCCGCGCCCTGACCGGCGTCTCCGGCCTTGCTTCCGGGGCCGCCGGCCTGGCCGGGGAAGCCAGCGCCAAGGCCCAGGCGGGCTCCAAGGTGGTGGAAAGCTCCGCCCAGGCCATCGAGGAGGTCAACACCCAGGCCCTGGCACTGTCCCAGTCCATGCACGAGCTGGGCAAGCAGAGCCAGGCCATCGGGGCCATCCTCACCACTATCGCCGACATCGCCGACCAGACCAACCTGCTGGCCCTGAACGCGGCCATCGAGGCCGCCCGGGCCGGTGAGGCCGGGCGCGGCTTCGCCGTGGTGGCCGACGAGGTGAGAAAGCTCGCCGAAAAGACCATGACCGCCACCCAGGAGGTCTCCAGGTCCGTGGGAGCCATCCAGGAAGGGGCCAAGGGCAACCTGGAACGCATGGAACGCGCCTCCCAGGCCATCGCCAAGGCCACGGGACTGGCCAGGGAGTCCGGCGAGGTGTTCGTCACCATCGTGGACATCGTGGGGCGCTCGGCCGGGCAGACCTCGGCCATCGCCGACAACGCCCGGCGCCAATCCGAAACCATGGACGCGGTGGCCCAGGCCGTGGAATCCATCTCCGCCACCGCCCAGGAGATCGCCAGCAACGCCTCGGAGTCGCTCGAGGCCCTGCGCAGGCTCACCAGCGAACAGGCCCGGCTCGGCGAGGTCATACGGGATTTCGAAGCGGGCGACGGGAACAAGGCGCTGCCTCGGTAGAGAAGAGCAGGAGGAAGATGCTCCGGCGGCCAAAGGGACTTGAGTCCCTTTGGAATCCTTTATAGCTTCGCGTCGATCGATGCGAGGCTGCCTTCTTCACAAATTGACTGGCTCACCAGCCTTTTGGGCGGATGGCACCTGCTTATTGCGCTCAAGAAAGTACGCATGCTTTGCGAGCCTACCGGACAGATATCTTCGAACAGGTTCTTCAAGAAACTTTACGATAACTATCGACGCAATAAAAGTGACAGCTATGGACACCAGGACGAGCACTTCTCTTGGAACGGCGACCCTGTCTCCAAACGAAAACACCGCTCTCCCTACCGGATAATGAAGACAATACACTGGATATGAAATCCAACCCAGAAATCTGGCCAATAGCACCCCCGCCTGTTGCGTGCATCTTGTTGTTGATCCAACCAGCACAAGGCAAGGAGCTACAACTGCCAAGATAAAACACGTGTATAACCCCATGACTTCACTTGGAAACAAAAATACTGCCACAAGAACAAAATACAATGAATAGGAACTTCTGATAAGTCTAGCAACCACATCCCGAAAAACACGACTGCATTGATCATCGCGAGCAATCTGATAAATCAGAATCCCACATGTAAACCCATAAAATACCCGCGGAAACCCACCAATAAACGTATCCATGGTTGGTCCAGACGCGAGATGCAAATAAAAAGGCGCATAATCTGAAAATGACGAGATCAGGCCGCCAACCACAAGCATGGCGTAGCAAGCGACTGTCGATCTTAGAAGAATCTTCCTATCGTATTTCAACAGAGCCACAAAGGCGATGCTGGCCACCATCTCAAAAAACAATGACCACGCCGGAGGGTTCGCCGGGAATATTTCCCCAACAATTGCACCTTTCCCTCCAATGAAACGGATCATTGAGCTGCTAAGAAACGGAATGAACGCAGAATTATATACGAATGACCCGACGACACTTCTATTGGAATAGGTTGAAACGCCGGTCTTCATAAAATAGATCATGGCCGGAACACCAATCAATAGCCCAACAAAAAACATTGGATACAGACGAATTATTCTCTTGCACAAATACTCCCAAACAGACATGCCGTTCAACAGTCGGCGTCCATACGAGTGCGTAATAACGAATCCACTAAGTATGAAGAAAAAATCAACCGCAAGTCCTGCATTGTTAAGTGTGACGAATTTTATATTTTCAATTGTTAAATCAGAATTCGGGAGATAATGAGCAACCATAACCGTTATCGCAGCAATCCCTCGCATTCCATCAAGCACATCATATCGGGTTCGCATTGATCCTGAGTGGTGACTTTCTGACATAATATACTCGCAGTAATTACAATTTAACAGCCTGTTAAATCTAATAATCCTGCCAGTGACACAGAACGGATACAGGCCTGCGCGCAAATCCCGCGAAGCTACTGCCGGGTCCAGGGGGGGGCTTCTCCCCCTGGCGGGTCAAGGGCGGAGCCCGTGCGGGATCCGGGGCATAAGCACCGGCTACTCCTTACTCAGCAAAAATATCCCGTACGAGGCCCGCAGGTTGGGCAACCACTTGAGAACCAGCCCCGTCAAGGTGGACGGTTCGCTCTTGATGGCCACGCGCTCCAGCACGCGGATGCCGTAATGACCGCAGAAACGCGAGAAATCCTTGAAGGTTATCACTCGAATGTTGGGGGTGTCGTGCCAGTCGTAGGGCAGCTCCGGCGTCACCGGGGCCTGGCCCTGGAAGAAGAGCTGGCAGCGGTTGCGCCAGTGGGCGAAGTTGGGGAAGCTGACCACGGCTCGCCGCCCCACCCGGAGGATCTGCTGCAGGAGTTCCAGGGGCTCGGTCACCTGCTGCAGGGTCTGGGAGAGCACCACGAAATCGAAGGCGAAGTCGGGATAATCGCGCACCTCCTCGATCAGGTCCCCCTGCAGGATGGACACGCCCCGGGCGATGCCGGCGGCGGCCTTCTCCTCGTCGCGCTCCACGCCGAAACCGCGCACCTGCTTGGCCTCATGCAGGTACTCGAGCAGCTCCCCCTGGCCGCAGCCCAGGTCCAATACCCGCGAGCCGGGCGCGATCCAGGAGGCGATAAGGTCCAGGTCGTAGCGCATCATCAGATGAGTCCTTTTTCCATGTCGCGGCGCGTGCGCTCCAGGTGGCCGGAGATGAGCCCGGCCAGGCGCGGGCTGTCCAGCAGGAAGGCGTCGTGCCCCCACTGGGCCTCGATCTCGCAGAAACTCACGTCCTTTCCGGCGCGCTTGAGGGCCTGCACCAGCTCGCGGGACTGGTAGGTGGGATAGAGCCAGTCCGAGCTGAAGGACACCACCAGGAAGCGGGTGCTGCCGCGCGAGAAGGCTCGGGTGAGCGAACCCTTGCCGTGTGTGGCTCCCAGGTCGAAATAGTCCGCCGCCCGGGTGATGTAGAGAAAGGAGTTGGCGTCGAAGCGCTCCACGAACTTGCGCCCCTGGTATCGCAGATAGGATTCCACCTGGAAGTCGGCGTCGAAGCTGAAGGAAAAGTCCGCCCGGTCCTGCAGGCCGCGCCCGAACTTGTGGCGCATGGCCTCGTCCGAGAGGTAGGTGATGTGGCCGATCATGCGGGCCACGGCCAGGCCGTGCTCGGGCTTGCCCGAGGCGTAGTAGTCGCCGCCGTTCCAGTCGGGGTCGGCCAGGATGGCCTGGCGGGCCACCTCGTGGAAGGCGATGTGCAGGGCCGAATGCCTGGCGGCGGTGGCCAGGGCGATGGCCGAGGCGGCCATGTCCGGGTAGCGGGCGGCCCACTCCAGCACCTGCATGCCGCCCATGGACCCGCCTATCACGGAGAGCAGGCGCGTGACGCCCAGGTGCTCCAGCAGGACCTTCTGGGCGCGCACCATGTCCCCGATGGTGAGCACGGGAAAGGAGATGCCGTAGGGTTTGCCCGTGGCCGGGTCGATGCTGGCAGGCCCCGTGGAGCCCATGCAGCCGCCCAGCACGTTGGCGCACACCACGAAATATTTGTCCGTGTCGATGCCCTTGCCCGGCCCCACCATGACCTCCCACCAGCCCGGCTTGGGGTCGGAGAGGGAATAGACCCCGGCCGCGTGGGAGTCGCCCGTGAGGGCGTGGCAGACCAGCACGGCGTTGGAGCCGTCGGGGGCCAGCCGGCCGTAGGTCTCGTAGGCCAGGGTCACGGGGCCGATGGACGCCCCGCTCTCCAGGGGAAAGGGCTCGGTTTGGGCGAAGGTGAAGCTTTTCTTCTCAACCAGGCCCTCGCCCGCGTCGTCAAGGGAGTGCTCGGCGTATTCGCTCATGGCTTCACACCGTCAGCGTGGCGTCCAGGCAGGCCACGGCCTTGCCGATCTGCTCGTCCAGAGACTCCAGCAATGACAGGCACGACTCAAGGTTACCCTCGTTGGCCGCCGACTCCATCTCACCGGACAGAACCTGCACCGGCGTGGCGCAGACCACGGCGGACATCCCCTTCAGGGTGTGGGCCGCGGCGGAGGCTCCGGACAGGTCGCCCGCATCCAGGGCCTGCCGGATATTGTCCAGGCTCACGACGGAGTTCTCCCGGTAGAGCGCAAGCAGTTCCGGCAGGAAATCCGTCATGTTCTTGAACCGCTCCCGCTGCAGGGCCGTGTCGAAGGGGTCGTGGCCCGCCTGGTCTGACGCGGCGGCCGTGGCGGAATCCCCGGCGGAAGCCTGCGCGCCGGCGAAACCGGCCACAACCCGGTCGAGCAGGTTCAGGTCCAGGGGCTTGGACAGGTAGGCGTCCATGCCTGCGGCCAGGAAGCGCTCCTCGTCGCCCTTCACGGCGTGGGCCGTGACGGCCACGATGGGAATGCCCGGGTCGTAGCTGGAACCGTCGTGGGCCCGCACCGCCCTGGTGGCCTCCAGCCCATCCATGACGGGCATGGACACGTCCATGAGCACCAGATCGAAGCTCCGGCTGGCCAGGGCATCCAGGGCTTGGCTTCCGTCGGACACGGCCTGGACCTCGTAGCCGCGTTGGCGAAGGAACTCCACGATGAAGCGCTTGTTGAGCTCGTTGTCTTCGGCCAGGAGGATGCTCAGCGGATACGTCCGCTCAGCCTCGGCCCGGGAGACATCCGGCGCGGCCCCAGGAGGCGGTGCGGCACGCTCCAGGGCGATGGTGACGCGATACGAAAAGCCGAGGCCCGCCACGCTTTCCACCCGGATCGATCCGCCGAGCTGCTCCACCAGCACCTTGCACGCGGCCAGTCCGCTTTTGGGGCCGTCCACGGGCGTGACGCATGATTTCCCGGGCACGTCTGGCCAGCCGCGCGGTTCCTTGACGCCGGTGCCGGTCACACTGAACGTGACCGGACAGGTGGCGGCGCTCTGGGCCGGGTCCGGCCAGACCTTGACGGCCACGTGCCCCGCCCCGGCGGACTCCACGGCGGTTTCCGCCATGGTGGCCATGATCCTGCGCAGCTTGCCCACGTCGGAGCGGACATGCCTGGGGGTGTCGGGGTGGATCTCCAACTGCAGCTGAATCCCCTTGCGCTCGGCCGGAGCGGCCATGGTGCGCGTGACGACCCGGGCCGTGCGCCACAGGTCGAAAGTGGTCAATCCTTCACGATGTCTAGCGGGCATGCGGACGTCTCCAGAGCGCAGTAATCCTCAATCAGCCGCCGGGCCGGAAGGAATCCGGCCGCATGACGGACGACTCTCATGTGTTTTTCCACTATTCGTGAAAAAGCACAACAGGGCCACACGGCCGAAGCGACCAGCCGAATTCACGGATGACATCGAATCCCTTTGGGGCTATCCCGAACCCATCCCACCCCAAGGAATTCCTATGCGCAGCAAGCTCATGACCGGCGGGGTCGAGAAGGCCCCCCACCGTTCCCTTCTTCACGCACTCGGGCTCACCCGCGAGGAGATCGACCGCCCCCTGGTGGGCATCGTCAACTCCGCCAACGAGGTCGTTCCCGGACATATCCACCTGGACACCATCGCCACCGCCGCCAAGGCAGGCGTGCGCATGGCCGGAGGAACCCCCATGGAGTTCCCGGTCATCGGCGTGTGCGACGGCCTGGCTATGAACCACGCGGGCATGCGCTTTTCGCTGCCCAGCCGCGAGATCATCGCCGACTCCATCGAGATCATGGCCACGGCGCACCCCTTCGACGCGCTGGTGTTGATCCCCAACTGCGACAAGACCGTGCCGGCCATGCTCATGGCCATGCTCCGGCTGAACATCCCCTCGATCCTCATTTCCGGCGGCCCCATGCTGGCCGGGGCCTCGGCCGGGGGCCCTGTGGACCTCATCAGCGTGTTCGAGGCCGTGGGCAAGGTCAAGCAGGGCCAGATGGACGAATCCGAGCTCGCTGACCTGGAGTGCAAGGCCTGCCCGGGCTGCGGCTCGTGCTCGGGCATGTTCACGGCCAACTCCATGAACTGCCTCTCCGAGTCCATCGGCCTGGCCCTGCCCGGAAACGGCACCGTCCCCGCCGTGACCGCCGACCGCGTGCGCCTGGCCAAGCGCGCGGGCATGCTGGTGATGGACCTGCTGAAAAAGGACATCAAGCCCCGCGACATCGTCACCAAGGCCTCGGTGGCCAACGCCGTGACCATGGACATGGCCCTGGGCTGCTCCACCAACACGGTGCTGCACCTGCCGGCCATCTTCGCCGAGGCCGGGCTGGACCTCACCCTGGACATCTTCGACCAGGTGAGCGCCAAGACCCCCAACCTGTGCAAGCTCTCCCCTGCGGGCCACCATCACATCGAGGACCTGCACCGCGCCGGCGGCATCCCGGCGGTGATGAACGCCCTGGCCTCAAAGGGCCTCATCGACACCTCGGCGCTGACCGTCACCGGCAAGACCGTGGGCGAGAACCTGGCCGAGCTTAAGCCCCGCATCGCGGACCCGGACGTCATCCGCGTGGACACCCCCTATTCGCAGCAGGGCGGCATCGCCGTGCTCAAGGGATCTCTCGCCCCGGACGGCGCGGTGGTGAAGCAGTCGGCCGTGGCCCCGGAGATGATGCAGCGCAGCCTCACGGCCCGGTGCTTCGACTCCGAAGAGGACGCCTACGCGGCCATCCTGGCCGGCGAGATCGTCAAGGGACAGGCCATCATCATCCGCTACGAAGGCCCCCAGGGCGGCCCGGGCATGCGCGAGATGCTCTCGCCCACGGCGGCCATCATGGGCATGGGCCTGGGCTCGGACGTGGCCTTGATCACGGACGGGCGCTTCTCGGGCGGCACGCGCGGCCCGGCCATCGGGCACGTCTCCCCCGAGGCGGCCGAGGGCGGGCCCATCGGGCTGGTGCGCGACGGCGACACCATCGTGATCGACATTCCCGCGCGCAAGCTTGACCTGGCCATCTCCGAGGAGGAGTTCGCCGCCCGCCGCGCGGCCTTCAAGCCTGTGGAAAAGCCCCTGCCCTCCGGACTGCTTCGTCGCTACGCCCGGTCGGTGAAGTCCGCGGCCCAGGGCGCGGCCTACAAGTAGCCCGCTCTCTGCCTCAAACAAGAACGGGGAGCATGCCTGGCATGCTCCCCGTTTTCATTTTCAGAACCGTTCCCGACTCCCGCGAAGCGGTAAAGGATTCCAAAGGAACGAAGTTCCTTTGGCCGCCGGAGGCCTCTTCCTCTTCCCGCCTTTTTCTTATTCGTGGCTGTGCGGCACTTCGCCCAGGGCGTGCACGTGGCGGTGCACGTGGGGGGCCTCGGCGGCTTCGTGCAGGTGCCCGTGCGACAGAACGTAATACCGAGCCGTCACCTGCGTCAGGAAATCCCATTCGTGGGACACGATCAGCAGCGCCAGATCAAGCCCGCAGAGCACCTCGGCCACGCGGGCCTTGCTCGCGGGGTCCAGGCCGGTGGTGGGCTCGTCCAAAAGAAGAGCCTTGGGGCGCATGGCCAGCACCCCGGCCAGGGAGGCCAAGCGCTTCTCGCCGCCGGACAGGCAATGGGTGAGCCGGTCCTCGAACCCGGCCAGCCCCACGGCCGCGAGGCACTGCCCGGCTCTGTCCCTGGCTTCGTCCGGGGCGACGCCCAGATTGAGGGGCCCGAAGGCCACGTCCTCGAGGACGGTCGGGCAGAAGAGTTGGTCGTCTGGGTTCTGGAACAGGTATCCGAGCACCCGGCGGGCCTGGGCGAAGTCGCGCTCCTGGCGGCACTCGCACCCTTCCACGCGCACGCTGCCGGACTTGGGGCGCAGAAGGCCCATGACGGTCTTGAGGAGCGTGGTCTTGCCGCTGCCGGTGTGCCCGGCCAGCCCCACGCGCGCACCGGGAACCATCGAGAGGCTCAGGCCCTGGAGCACCTCACGGCCGTTGTAGCCGCAACACAGATTCTCGATCTCCAACAGACTCACGCAACCTCCAACACGGTTATCCCGGCCACGGCCAGTAGGCCGGCCACGGCGAGGGCGGTGTCCGCTCCGTTCCAGCGGAGCCCGCCCAGGCTCCGGAAGCGTCCATCGAAGCCCCGGCAGACCATGGCCTGATGGATGGCCGTGGAGCGGTCCAGGGCGCGCATGAACAGAAGCGCCAGCATGAGCCCGTAGGTGCGCCAGGCCCGGCGGCTGGTGCCAGGGGTGAAGCCGCGCAGCCTGGCCGAGGTGACCAGGCGGTCCCACTCGTGGCGCATGAGGTCCAGGTAGCGGTAGGTGAGCGAGAGGATCAGGCAGAGCTTGTCCGGCACGCCCAGCGCCGAGAGCGCCGAACCGAGCCGGGGAGGCGAGAGCGGGCGCACCAGGCCCCAGAACACCAGGAAGATGGCGTTGCCCTTGGCGGCCATGTGCAGGGCCAGCAGGAGCCCCTGGCGGGTGAAGGGCACGCGACCCAGCATGACGAGGGCGTCGCCGGGCACGGCCAGGGGGACCGTGACCAGGATGCCCGCGAAGAAGACGTTCACCAGGGCCAGGCGCCTGACTAGGCGGCCCCACTGCCGGTCGCCGAGCGCCAACGCCGCGATCCCGCAAGCGAGGCCCAGATACGCCGCAGGCCAGCCGTGGCACACGGCCACCGCCACCGAGACGCACAGCGCGCAGAGGAGGCGGGAACGGGCGTCGAGGCCGCTCACAAAAGCTCCGGGCGCATGCGCTTGAGGAATCCCAGTATGACCATGGTGATGGCCCCCTCGATGCCCATGAGGGCCAGATGCGCCCAGAAGAACAGGTTCGCGAACACGGACAGGGCGTCGCCCGAGAGCACCAGGGAGAGATAGAGCAGGACCAGGCTGCCCAGGATGGCCAGCGCCCCGCAGGCGAAGGACGCGGCGGTGAACACCACCCCGGACTTCTTGAGAAACGGGCGCACGGCCAGCCCGCAGACCACGGCGGGCAGCCCCATGACCACTGCGTTGACGCCAAGCACGGTGAGCCCGCCAAACTGGAAGAGCAGCGCCTGCAGGAGAAGCCCCACGAAGATGGCCGGGAACGCGGCCCAGCCGAGCATGGCCCCCATGAGGCCGGAAAGGATCAGGTGGATGCTTGTGGGCCCGATGGGCAGATGGATCAGGCTCGCGGCGAAGAAGGCGGAGGACAGGATGCCCGTGCGCACCAGGGCTTCGCCGTCCAGCTTCCTGATGCCCACGGCCACTCCGGCCGCGGCCAACACCGCGCCCCCGGCAAGCACCGGGGCGGAGAGCACTCCTTCGGAAATATGCATCGCTTAACGCCTGCGGATCTTTCGCCCCGAGAGCTGAGCGCCCACGAAGAGGTTTAATGTCAGGCTCACGCCAAGCACGCCAGCAGTAAGGCGCGGGTTGCCTTCCCTACCCTGTCCTGAGGCAGGGGAGGATGCGCCCACCACTCACACACGAAACATGTAATCGTGTTACTGGCCACCCGTCAACACCCTTTTCCGTTGACATCAATGCAACCAAGTTGCATCTCACGCCCAGACACATTCCCCGGAGGATGGCATGAAACGCACACACGCGGGATCTTCCGCGCTCGCAGCCCTGCTGCTGGCGCTGGCCCTGGCGCTCGGGGCCGCCCCGGCCCTGGCCGCTCCGCTGCCGGTGATGGTGAGCGTGGCGCCCCAGAAATATCTCGTGGAGAGACTCGCCGGCCCCCTGGCCGAGGTGAGCGTCATGGTCCAGCCCGGAGCCGACGCCCACTCCTTCGAGCCCAAGCCCAGCCAGATGGTCCAGGCGGCCAAGGCCCGGCTCTACCTGGCCCAGGGCGTGGAGTTCGAGCAGACCTGGCTGCCCAAGCTGGCCAAGACCAACTCCGGCCTCACGGTGGCCGACACCCTGGCGGGCATCGAACTCATGCCCATGGACGAACACCACGAGGACCACGACGGCAAACCGCACGAGCACTCCGAGAAGGAGATGGACGTGCACACCTGGACCTCTCCGTCCCTGGCCAAGGTGCAGGCCGTGAATATCGCCCGGGCGCTGACCCAGGCCGACCCGGCCAACGCGGGCGCCTACGCCGCCAACCTGGCCGCGCTCCAGGCCGAGATCGACGCGCTCGACGCCCGGATCCGCAAGATCCTGGAGGGCGTCCCCGCCGGGAGCGAATTCATCGTGTTCCATCCGGCCTGGGCCTATTTCGCCCGCGACTACGGCCTCAAGGAGCAGGCCATCGAGTCCGGCGGGAAGGAACCCGGTCCGCGCAAGCTCAAGGAACTGGTGGAGCACGCCAAGGCGTCCAAGGCCAGGGTGGTGTTCGTGCAGCCGCAGTTTTCGCGCAAGTCCGCCCAGACCGTGGCCGAGGCCATCGGAGCCAAGCTGGTGGAAGCCGACGATCTGGCCCCGGACTGGTCCGCCAATCTGCTAGCGGTAGCCAACTCCCTGGCGGATGCGCTAAGGAAGTAGACCCGGGCGCGAACCCGACCGGCCACGAGGACCCATGAACGAATCCGCCATCGAACTCTCGGGCGTCAGCTACGGCTACGACGTCTCCCCCGCCCTCCAGGACGTGAGCCTTCACGTGCCCAAGGGCGAATACCTGGCCGTGCTCGGCCCCAACGGGGGCGGCAAGACCACCCTTCTCAAGCTGCTGCTGGGGCTCATCCAGCCGTCCTCCGGCACGGTCAGGGTGCTGGGCGGGGAGCCGTCCCGGGCCTCGGGCCGGGTGGGCTACATGCCGCAGTTCACGGCCAGCGGCCGGGCCTTTCCCATAAGCGTGCTGCAGACCGTGCTCATGGGCAGGCTCACGCAGCGCTCCTACTGGCCCTGGTGGCCCAAGGCCGACCGGGACAAGGCCCTGGAATGCCTTGCGCGCGTGGGCGCGGCGCATCTGGCGGACAAGGCCCTGGGCGACCTCTCGGGCGGACAGCGCCAGCGGGTGTTCATCGCCCGCGCCCTGGCCTGCGGCCCGGAGCTGCTCCTTCTGGACGAGCCCACCGCGAGCGTCGATCCCGAAGGCAGGGCTTCGCTCCAGGAGCTTCTGGGCGAGCTGGCCAAGAGCCTCACCGTGGTGCTCGTGAGCCACGACATCTCGGTGATCTCGCGCCATGTCACAAGCGTGGTCTGCGTCAACCGCACCGTGCACTTCCATCCCCGCCCGGAGATTACCCCCGAGATGTTCGGCATGATGTACCAGTGCGGCCCCCATGGCTGCCCGGTGGAGCTCATCGCCCACGGCATTCCCCACAGGATTCTTCCGCGCCACGAGGTGAAGCCGTGATGGACATCCTCTCCTTCGACTTCATGCGCCACGCCATCCTGGCGGGACTGCTGGCCAGCATCGCCTGCGGAGTCATCGGCAGCCTGGTGGTGGTGAACCGGGTGGTGTTCGTGGCGGGCGGCATCTCCCACGCGGCATACGGCGGCGTGGGGCTGGCCTTTTTCCTGGGCCTTCCCGTGCTGCCCGTGACCATCGCCTTCAGCCTGGGCGTGTCGGCCATCATGGCCACGGTGACCTTCGGACGCAGGGAGCGCGCCGACACCGTGGTCGGCGTCCTGTGGGCCGCGGGCATGGCCTTCGGCATCATCCTCATGGACCTGACCCACGGCTACAACGTGGACCTCATGAGCTTTTTGTTCGGGTCCATCCTGGCCGTGCCCTCCTCCGACCTGCTGCTCATGGCGGGCCTGGACGCCCTGCTGCTGGCGGCCGCAACCCTCTACTACCGGGGCTTCATGGCCATGAGCTTCGACCCGGAATTCGCCGGGCTGCGCGGCGTGCCGGTCAAGTTCCTGCACTTCGCCATGCTGGCCATGATCGCGGCCTCGGTGGTCATGATCATCCGCGTGGTGGGGCTTATCCTGGTGATCGCGCTTTTGACCATCCCGCCCTATCTGGCCGAGCGGCGCTGCCGGTCGCTGGGGGGGATGATGCTCTCGTCGGCGGGCTATTCGGCGGCGTTCTGCATGGCCGGGCTGGCCCTGTCCTACGCCTTCGACCTGACCAGCGGGGCCAGCATCATCGCCGTGGCCACGCTGTGGTTCTTCCTGGACCACCTGCTGGGCAAGAGGAGGGCCGCCTGATGTGCTCGCACTGCGACCCCAGGGCGCTTCTTGAGGCAAGCGCCCTCAAGGCCACGCCCCAGCGGGTGCGGGTGCTGGAGGCGGTTCTGGGAGCGCCGGAAGCCCTGGCCGCGCCCGCGCTGCTGGCCAGGCTCCGGGAAGAGGAGCCCATGGACAAGGTCACGCTCTACCGCGCCCTGGACGCCTTGACCGAACACGGCATCATCACCCGCCACGAGGCCGGGGACGGGTCGCTGCGCTACTGCGCGGCCGGGCCGGGACATCCGGACCACCACCACTTCTACTGCCTGCGCTGCCGCAGGCTTCTGTGCCTTAAGCCCGACGCCGTGACGGTGGGGGCGGACATCGCGGGGGTGGAGCACGTCAGCGTGCGCCTGGACGGCACCTGTCCCCAGTGCCGGGGGTGAAGCGGATCGGACTGGCCGCCGAGGCTACCGAAGGTACAAGGCGGCAGCAAGGCGCTGGATGCATGGCGTGCGTGAGCGGCGGGACGGCTCCTGCTCGGCGGCGCCGCCGGGGAGCGTCCGCTCGCCCTAAATGAATCTGAGCTGCAGGTAGATGCGCGTGCCGCCGTCCTGGAGGGACATGTCCAGGGGCAGCTTGGTCTTTTCGACGCTGTAGGTTTCCAACGATTTCACTTTGATTTCTGTGAGTTCCTTCTTGCCGATCTTGATTTCCTTCTTGCCGCCGCCGATTTTGAAGACGATCTTGCTCCCGCCGTTATACCAGAAGTAATACGAACGCTGCTGCGTGAAGAAATACTCCGGTGTCAGGTCGATGACGTCGCGCTCGTATTTTTTCTTGAAGGTCATGTCCAGGCGGTAGATGTCCTGGGCCACGGCGACGATGGACTGGCCGGCCATGAAGTAGCGGCCGGAGGATTCGGGGGTTTCGGTGCGTATGTCGGCGTAGCCGCCCTGGATGACGAAATCCAGGGACTTGGGGGTGGTGGCGGCTTCGCCCTTGAAGAAGTCAACCAGGCTGGAGGCGTTGGCGTCCTGGGGGGCGGCGGCTTCCTGACGGGCGGCCTTTTTGGCTGCCACGGCCGGAAACGCAACAAGCAGAAGCATCAGGAAAAAGAAGGCGGTGCGCCTGAAGGATTTCATGTGCGGCCTCGCTTGGGCGGATCAGGTTTGACGATGCATAGGCAGAATCCCGACGTGATGCAACGTCCGGGCTGTGCGCATGCATGCGGCGGGCCAGATTCACCGGTTCTCGCTCGCCGCCTCCACCTCGGACAGCCTTCCTGCGTAGTGGTCGCTGTGCAGGCGCAGGTGCGCGTAGTAATCGGAAATGAGGAATTCCAGCGTTTGCGGGCCGTCCGGACGTATCCAGGCGTTGCCAAGCGCCTGCTCCGGGGTGTTTTCGGCCAGGTGCAGCAGAAAGGCGTTGTAGCTCGACCACAGGGTGGCGAGGATCAGGAAGTCGCAACGGTCGTAGTTCTGCGCCTCGACCCATTGCTGCGCCTCGTAGCCCGGAAAGCCTTCCAGGTCGCCCAGCCGCAGCCGGGCGAATCGCTGATGGTTGTTGGCCGCCGAGTCGATGAGGTGGCCCGTGATTTCCGCCAGGGTCCAGGCGTCCGGCGAAACACGGACATGCGCCGCCTCGGCGTCCGTCCGGTCCAGAAGTTCCTCAAACGCCGCCACCGCGTCGCGCGCGCTGTCGAGGTCGATCATGCAGTCCTCCGATAATGGGTTCCCGCTCTCTCAACTCGCACATCCTTACGGGATAGCGTCATGAACCTCAATTCCTACGCCGCCTTCCCGGGCGCGGCCTCGGGCTCCAGGCTGAGGATGCCGGTGTCGTCCTCGTAGGCCAGCACCGTGGCGTAGCGGCCCCAGGTGACGGCGGTCTCCAGCTGCTTTTCGGCCTCGTGGGGCGGGAATTCCAGCTCCAGGGCCATCTGGACCACGTCCCACTTGAGCTGCTGCCTGTCCGACTTGCGCAGCAGCGCCAGCATCCACTGGAAGAACGGCAGCCTGCGGATGCGGCTGGCGAAGATCTCCTTGCGCGCGGCGATGGAGGCCTCGGCGAAGGTCTCGCCCAGGGTGGTCAGGGCGATGTCGCCCTTGCTGACCACGGCCAGGCCCAGGATTTCCGCAGTCTCCACCAGGGGCAGCACGTCATCGACCTCCATTTGGAACTCGTCGGCCAGGCGGTAGATGTCGGCGGTGTTGCCGGGGCTTAAGTCGATGTGCTCCACCAGGCCGAAGAGGTCGGGGAGCACGATGTGCGGCAGCGGGCGGGTCTTGCCGGGCGCGCCGGGGGCGGAGCCGTGCTCGTCGGCCTCGGGCAGGGTCTGGCCGGCCAGGATGGCGAAGACCTTGTCCACGATTTCCAAGAATTCCTTTGACTTGCGGTTTCTCGGATGGGGCAGGTCCACGGCCAGTTCAGCCACCACGCGCCCGGGCTCCTTTTCCATGAGCACGATGCGGTCGGACATGAACACGGCCTCCTCGATGTTGTGGGAGACCATGAGCAGACTCTTGGTGGGGATGGCCCCCGTGGTCCAGAGTTCCAGGAGTTCGCCGCGCAGGGCCTCGGCCGAGAGGGGGTCCAGGGCGGAGAAGGGCTCGTCCAGGCACAGAAGCTCCGGCTCGATGGACAGGGCGCGAGCGAAACCCACCTTCTGGCGCATGCCGCCGGAAAGCTCGCGCGGGTAGGCGGTCTCGAAGCCCTCCAGGCCCACGCGGTGGAGCATGTCCAGAGCGCGGCGGGCGCGCTGCTTGGGAGTGACGCCGCGCGCCTTGAGGGCCACCTCGACGTTCTCCTGCACGGTGAGCCAGGGATAGAGGGCGAAGCTCTGGAAGATGATGGACGAACGGGGGTTCACGCCGTTGAGCGCTTCGCCCCGGTAGAGCACCTCGCCGGAGGTGGGCTTCTGCAGGCCGGTGATGATGCGCAGAAGCGTGGACTTGCCGCAGCCGGAGGGGCCGAGCAGCGAGACGAACTCGCCCTCGCCGATGTCCAGCTCCACGTCGGAGATGGCGGTGAACTGCCGGTCGCCGATGCCGTAAATCTGGGAAACCTTCTTGAGATGCTGGAGAACTTCGCGCATGGCCTACTCCATCACATAGCGTTCGGCGGCAAGCCTGTAGAGCCTGCGCCAGAAGAAGCGGTTGAACCCGACCACGGTGCCCACCATGACCAGGGTGGCGGCCAGCAGCAGGGGGTAGTCCCCGGCAGCTGTGGCCTGGGCGATGATGGAGCCCAGGCCCGTGGTGGTGACGTAATCCCCGCCGAAGAGGACGTACTCGGCCACGATGGAGGCGTTCCAGGCACCGCCGGTGGCGGTGATGGCCCCGGTGATGCAGTAGGGGAAGAGCGCGGGCAGGTAGAGGGTCTTCCAGCGCTCCCATCCCTCGATCTTGAGGATGGCGCTCATGCTGATGAGTTCCTGCGGGATGGCCGAGGCCCCGGCCATGATGTTGAAGAGCAGGTACCAGATGGTTCCCATGAGCATGAGGAACACCGAGGCTCCGGCCAGCCCGCCCGGCAGCTTGAGAAGCACCAGCAGCACCACCGGAAAGAGCGCCGTGGACGGAATGGAGGCCAGCACCTGCACCACGGGCAGCAGCAGGTTGGACATGCGCTTGTTGAGCCCGATGCCCAGGCCCAGCGGCAGCGTGATGGCCAGGGCGATGATGAGCGCGGCCCAGACCCTGGCCAGGGTGGCCAAAAGCCCGAGGCCGATCTCCATCCACTTGTCCGGCCCCACCTGTGTGAGCATGCCCACGGCCTGGAAGGCCCCGTAGCCGCCTCCGGCCAGCACGGCCAGGGTGAAGAGCCGCATGCCCCAGCCGCGCCCGGCGGCAGCGTCGCCCTCCACGGGCTTGAGCTTGAGGAACAAGGAGTCCAGGAACTCCAGGACCGGCTCCAGGCATTTCTCGAATATCCAGCCGATGAGGCGCGAGGCGCGCATGGAATCCAGGAACCAGGATGTGGCGGGCTCCTCGCTCTCCTGCATCTGGAGCTTGAAGCGCTCCGACCAGGCCAGGAGCGGCCGCCACACGAAGGTGTCCAGGCAGATGATCACGGCCAAGAGCGTGCCCACGCCCCAGGAGATGGCCTTGAGGTCGCCCTTGGAGGCGGCCTCCTGCAGGTAGGCACCGAGCCCGGGCAGGCGGAAGTCCTTCTGGCCCACGGTGAACATCTCCGATGCCATGAGGAAGAACCAGCCCCCGGCCCAGCTCATCATGGAGTTCCACAGAAGGCCGATGGCCGCGAACGGCAGCTCCAGCACGCGAAAACGCATCCACTTGTTGAAGCGGAAGATGCTGGCGGCCTCCTGAAGCTCTTTGGGGATGGTGGTGAGCGACTGGTACCAGGCGAAGGTCATGTTCCAGGCCTGGGAGGTGAATATGAGCACGACCGAGGAAAGCTCCACGGCCAGGGTCAGGGGCAGGACGGCGGCCAGGCTCAGGATGACCACGGGCAAGAACGACAGGATGGGCACGCTCTGGAGGATGTCCAGGATGGGCATGAGCACCACCTGGGCCTGCTTGTTGCGCGCGGCCGCCGTGCCGTAGAAGAAGGTGAACAGAAGCGAGAGCACATAGGCCGCGAACATCCGTCCCACGGACAGGAGCGCGTACCAGGGCAGGCTCGACGGGTCGGTGGTGATGGCCGGACCGTCCACCACCTCCGGGGACTGGGCGGCCAGGCGCACGCCCGTGTACGCCAGCACGAATAGCGCCAGGAGAACGAGCCCGTCGGCGGCGGCGAGGCCCTTTCTGGCCGGTATGGACGGTTGGAATACGCGCACGAAAAAAATCCCCCTTTCCGAGGCCCTGCCCCGCTACCCCCAGGATAGGCAAAAATCAAGCGCTGCGCCCCATTGTGACCCAAATGTCATCCTGGGTGCGACCCTCATGGGCGGTTCGGCAGACGGCATTGCCCGGGCACGAGGGGGGTTGCGCGGGTGGGTCCGGACACGATCCCGGCACCGGCCGCGCGGGCCAGCCCCCGGACAAGCCCGGTGAACAGGGCCAGATGGGGCAGGAACATGGCGTACCAGTACGCCAGGCCCGCAAGCCCCCTGGGCTGGAACCGGGCCAGCAGGGTGAACCGGGCGCGTCCGCCGGGCGAGGGCGCGAGCGTCAGCGTAAGCGCCGCCTCGCCGGGGGACTTCATGGCCGCCAGCAGGGTCAGCCGGCTCGGCGGGGAAGACTCCCACACGCGCCAGCAGTCCAGGGAGTCGCCCGTCAGCAGGCACTGCGGATCGCGCCGGCCGGGCCCGAGACCCGCGCCGCCGAGCAGGCGGTCGATCCCGCCGCGCAGCTTCCAGAGGATGTTGGCGAAATACCAGCCGCGCTCCCCGCCGATGGATTCCACGGCGGGCCAGACTTTTTCGGGTGGGGCGTCGAAAACGGCCTCGTAGCCGATCTCGTACACCGGCCCTCCGGCGTAGGGGGCGTCGCCGCAGACCAGCCACTCCGGGGGGAGCACAAGCCCGGCGTCGGCCCAGCATGTGGGGACGAGCCGGTCCTTGAGCTCACGCCGGGCGGCCTGAAAGGTCTCGCGGCAGCTCTGCAGAGGCAGGGGAATGATATCCCGGATGCGCGTGTCGCGGCAGACTACCTCGTTTCGAAGCCCCTCGATGAGCGGCCCGGCAACCGAAGGCGGCACGGGCGTGACGAAGCGCACCCACAGGGCGGACAGGGCGGTGCTCAGGAAGGGAACGGGGATGATGAGGCGCTTTTTCAGCCCGGCCACCTCGGCGTAGAGGTGGAACAGGTCCTCATAGGTGAGGATGTCCGGCCCGCCGATGTCGTAGGTCTGCCCGACGGTCTCGGGGTGCTCCAGGCATCCGGCCAGATAGTCGAGCACGTCGCGGATGGAGATGGGTTGGCAGCGGGTGTGCACCCAGCGCGGGGTGAGCATCACGGGCAGGCGCTCCACCAGCGAGCGTAGGATCTCGTAGGAGGCGCTGCCCGCGCCCAGGATGGCCGCCGCGCGCAGAAAGGTCACCGGCACAGGCCCCGAGGCCAGGGCCTTGGCGGTTTCCAGGCGGGAGCGCAGATGGTGGGAGAGGTCGGCGCGCTCGTCGCCGAGGCCGCCCAGGTAGATGATGCGCGAAACGCCCGCCTCGGCGCAGGCCGTAGCGAAGGCGCGGGCGGATTCCACGTCGGAGGAGGCGAAATCCTTTCCGGCCGAACCCATGGAGTGAACCAGGTAATAGGCCGCCCGGCAGCCCTGAAGGGCCGTGCGCAGGCTTTCTAAGTCGCGCACGTCGGCCCGGGCCAGTTCGCAGGCCGGATGGGAGGCGAAGGGGCGGCAGGCGAGTTTGTCCAGGGAGCGGGCCACGGCGCGCACGCGCACGCCCCGCGCCAGCAGCAGGGGGACCAGCCTGCCCCCGACGTATCCGGTGGCCCCGGTCACAAGGATGGGAGCGTTTTCGGGATGATCGGTCGTCATCGTATCCACCTGCTCCGGTTGATACGACACCCTGAATTTGCTGGCAAAGGAAAACAAAATCCCCTTGGCTCGAATTTCGCGTTGACAGCCCCGGGTTGCGGCGGTAAATGTCCCTTCCTTCGCGTCGGGATGTAGCGCAGTCTGGGAGCGCACCTGAATGGGGTTCAGGGGGTCGGAGGTTCAAATCCTCTCATCCCGACCAGCTAGATCAAGGGCTTACGGTGAAAACCGTAAGCCCTTTTTCTATGGCCTATGGGATAACCCTGATGAAATATTTAGGACCTAGCCATAAAACAATTCTGGCCCAGTGCACACACCTCCCTGTTTTAGCGATTACTCAATATCAACAACTACAGCAGTACACCTGCCGACTCACGTGCCGACCCTCTCTGAAGTTTACAAATCTTCGTTGACAAATCTTACAGTATAGAGATTTCAACCCCACGGCTTCAGCTCAACACATGACATTTATTATACAATAGGTGGCGTATACATTTTGCAGAGCTTTCTCGCCTGTTTATCTCCATCAACCATCGGCCAGGGTATCGTGAGCCATGCGTGACAGATAATCGCGAAACCTGTGCGGAGGAGGAAGAATGCGCCACTCAAAGCTCATCGCCGTCTGCAGCCTGATCGCGACCGTGCTCTGTTATTCATCGCCCGCCTCGGCCGCGATTTTGCCCGGTGATATCGTTTCGTCACCGGTTTTGATTTCCGGCCTGGTCGAAGGCGCCGCCTTTACGAACGTCACGGTCGCCACCTTCAGCGATTTGAACCCCGGCGCTCTTGCCGACTATACGGCCGCGATCCATTGGGGCGACGGCACGACGTCACCTGGCGACATCACCAGCGGGGGTGGTGGATCCTTCACCGTGACCGGATCGCACACTTACGCGGATGAGGGAAATTATTCGTATTCGACAGACGTCACCTTTTCACCCCTTCCGTTGACCGCCATCGGAATAAGTGAAACGGCGGGCGTGGCCGACGCCGCCCTGAGCCTTCTCTCCACCGCTCCCCCGATCCCGTTCACGCCAGGCGTTCCCCTGAGCAACTTCCTGTTAGCGACCTTTGGCGACGCCAACCCATTTGGCTCGGTCATAGATTTCACGGGGATGATCGATTGGGGCGACGGCACGCAAACGCCGGGCATCATCCTCGCCGGAAGCCCGGGTGAGTTCGCATTGGAGGGGTCCCACACATACGCCGGCGGCGGGAGCTTTCCGATTTCGATCGGCATTAAAGACACTGGCGGCGCTTCGCTGCGCACGACGACCACGGCGAGCAGCAGGAGCGTCCCCGAACCCTGCACCCTGGCCCTCATCGGCATCGGCGCTCTTGGCTTGCCCTGGCTGCGCCGCAGAAAGGTGAACCCCTAAAACGGAAATACCCATGGGACTCGGGGCGGGGGGGCAAATCCTCTCATCCCGGCCAGCGCGATCAAGGGCTTACGATGAAAATCGTAAGCCCTTTTTCTTTTCACAACACTTTTCACAGGCCCGCCTTGCGCTCTCCTCCCAAAGTCCCTGTCCGGATTCCGCAAGAGTGCCTGCCGGATATATTTCATGTTGAGTTATCGACACATTACGCATACCTAACTCCTCGAAACATCCAGGCAATTTCACATTGACCCGCACTCAACACAAGGAATGGTGCCCGGCATGAAACGTGTTGCCCTTGTCGCCGCCGTGCTCTCCCTGGCCACTCTCATCGCCTCCGCGCCCGCCAGCGCGGCAGGGAAGTTCAACCAGCTCATCGGCCTTGGCGACAGCACCCTGGACACAGGCTATTTCCGCTATGCTTCCACGGGAAACGCGATGCTCAACGCGAATCTCGTCTCAGCCATCGCGGCCGGGGCCCAGGGCGGGTTCGCCGGACCGGGCGTGATGACCACCACCATGCTTGGGGGCCGCTTCGGCCTGAGCGCCCAACCGGTCAGCGCCGGTGGAACCATCTACGCCAACGGCGCCGCCTATACGACGCTCCTGAGTTTCACCCCCGGCGGCCCCTCCATCCCGGGAAGTCTGCCCGGGAACGTGGCCACGACCCAGCAGATCGCCAATCACCTTGCCTCCGGGGGAGGCGCAGCCAATCCCAGCGCCCTGTATGTCGTCAACACCGGCAACAACGACCTGATCTTCGTGCAGAACCAGAGCGCAGCCTGGATCGCCGCCAACCCCAACTTCCTCAGTAACGTGGCTTCCCAACTCACTCTGAGCGTGGCCGCCCTGCAGGCCGCCGGAGCCCGCACCATCATGGTGCCCAACACCTTCTACACCTCGGCCCTGTTGGACCTTGGCGGCGTCATCCCCGCGAGCAACGCCGATTCCTACGCCCGGGCCATCAACTACGGGAATACGAAGTGGACGTATCTTGCGGCTGCGGGCGTGCGCTTCATCCCCGCCGACCTCACCAGCATGTTCCGGTTCGTATCCACAAATCCCACTCTGTTCGGATTCACGCCGTCCTCGGTGCTGTCGTCCAACGCCCCTTCACCCGTGGCCGCCCTGTTTACCAGTTGGGCCGACATCACCCCCCTCCAGATGCAGACCTATCTCTTCATCGACGGCAAGCACCTGACCACGGCTGGACAGCAGATAGAAACCGATTACGAGCACAGCCTGCTCGTTGCGCCAAGCCTCATGTCGCTTCTGGCCGAAGGCCCGGTGCAGGGCGGCCTCGCGCGCGCGGCCACCATCCAGGGACAGATCGACCTGTCCGGGCAGCACCGAGGCGACACCGGCATCAACGTCTGGGCCAGCGGCGGGGTCAGCTCGCTTCAAATCAAGAACTACTCGGGCTTTGTGGAAGATACCGGCACCCCGTTCGTGGGCTCCGTGGGCGCGGACTATCAGACCAGCTTCGGGCTCATCCTGGGCGCGGCCTTCGCGGCCGGCACCCAGACCCAGAACTTCTCCCAGGGGGCAGGACATTACGACCAGAACGACCAGGCCATAAGCCTCTACACCGCCTACAAATACGGGCCGGTGTGGGGAAACGCCGTGGCCTCCTACGGCCTGTACCAGGACAAGGTCAGCCGCAACGCGCCCCTGGGCCTGTTCATGGACGAGAACAGCGCCAACACCACCGGCGATTCCCTGGGCTTGGCCCTGCGCCTGGGCGGGGACCTGAAGTGGGGCCTTGTGACCACCGGGCCGGTAGCTGGCCTGGTGCTGCAGCGCGTGACCATCAAGGGATTCACCGAGTCCGGATTGAGCGGCGTCACCGCCCTTTCCTACGGCGAGCAGAAGCGCGATTCCGCCGTCACCCAGCTGGGCTGGCGGATCCTCGCTGACGTGGGGCGGTTCCAGCCCTTCGCCGAAGCCAAATGGAACCACGAGCTGGCCGACCCCAAGCGCACGGTGAAGGCCGCGCTCACCACCATTTCAGCCCCCGCGTATTCCATGGACGCCGTGCCGGTGACCACCGATTGGGGCACCGTGATGTTCGGCACATCCTTCAAGGTGAGTGAGCGGGTGATGCTCAAGGCCTCGTTCTCCACCATGTTCAGCAACCCGCAGACGGTGACCTACGGCGGCGAACTGGGCGTGAACGTCAGTTTCTGATGGCGTCGTGCCTGGGCGGTTTTGCAAGAGATACTGACATTCTGCTTATGGGGTTCAAGGGGTCGGAGGTTCAAATCCTCTCATCCCGACCAGAATTTCCCCAAGGGAAATGACCGGTTAACGGAAAGTTAGCCGCCCCTTTTCGCAGAAAGGCCGCGCATGCTGAGCCCGATGCGGCCGCGCTGCAAATCGACGTCCACCACCCGCACCAGCACCTCCCGTCCGACGGACACGACCTCCGCCGGGTCCGACACGAAGCGGTCCGCCAGCTGGCTCACGTGCACCATTCCGTCGCGGTGCACGCCTACGTCCACGAAGGCCCCGAACTTGGTCACGTTGGTGACGATGCCGGGCAGTTCCATGCCGGGGGTCAGGTCCTCGATACGGTTCACGCCCTCGGCGAAGGCGAAGGCGCTGAAACCGGCCCTGGGATCCCGGCCGGGCTTTTCCAGTTCGGCCATGATGTCCGTCAGGGTGGGCATGCCGATGTCTTCCGAGACGTACTCCTCCAGGCGCACCCTGGCCCTGGCGGAGGGGTCGGACAGGAGCTGGTCCACGGTGCATTGCGCGTCCCGGGCCATGCGCCGCACCAGGGCGTAGCGTTCGGGGTGTACGGCGCTCGCGTCCAGCGGCTCTTCCCCGCGCACCCGCAAAAATCCGGCAGCCTGCTCGTAGGCCTTGGGCCCGAGCCTTTTGACCTTGCGCAGGGCGTCCCGGGAGCGGAAAGGGCCGTTCTCGTCGCGGTGCGCCACCACGGCCTTGGCCAGGGCCGGGCCCAGCCCGGACACCGCCGTCAGCAGCTCCTGGCTGGCCGTGTTCACATCCACGCCCACGGCGTTCACGCAGCTCATGACCACGTCGTCCAGGGCCCGGCGCAGCCCGGCCTGGTCCACGTCGTGTTGGTATTGGCCCACGCCGATGGATTTGGGGTCGAGCTTCACCAGCTCGGCCAGGGGGTCCATGAGCCTGCGCCCTATGCTTACGGATCCGCGTACGGTCAGGTCCAGGTCAGGGAATTCCCGCCGCGCGGTCTCCGACGCGGAGTAGATCGAAGCCCCGGCCTCGTTCACCAGCACCACGGGCAGCCCAAGGCCCAGCTCGCGCACGAAGGCCTCGGTTTCCCGGCCCGCGGTGCCGTTGCCGATGGCTACGGCCTCGATCCGGAAGCGGGCGCACAGCTCCTTGAGCAGGGCGGCGGCGATCTCCCGCTGGCCGGTCGATGTGGTGGGATAAATCGTGGCGTGGTGCAGAAGCCCCCCCTGGGCGTCCAGCACGGTGAGCTTGGCCCCGGTGCGGAAGCCCGGGTCCAAGGCCAGCACCCTCTTCTGGCCCAGGGGCGGCGCCAAGAGGAGCCCGCGCAGGTTGGAAGCGAATACGCGGATGGCCTCGGCGTCGGCCCGGGCCTTCACCTCGGCCCGGACTTCGCTCTCCAGGGACGGGGCCAGCAGGCGCTTGCACCCGTCGGCCAGGGCGGTCTCCACCTCCCGTGCGTCCGGCCCCCGGCCGCGCACCCCGCACTCCGGCGACCGCCGGGCCAGGTCGAGAATCTCTTCCTCCGGCGGCCGCAGGCTAAGCGACAGGAACCCCTCGGCCTCCCCCCTGAACATGGCCAGGGCGCGGTGCCCCGGAATGGACCGCAACGGCTCATCCCAGGCGAACCAGTCGCGGAAGGTCGCACCGGCCTCCTGCTTGCCCTTGACCACCTTGGACAGAAACCGGCCGCGGCGAAAAAAGAGGTCGCGCACGGCCGCCCGCAGGCGGGGGGCCTCGGCCATCTCCTCGGCCAGGATGTCCCGGGCCCCGGCCAGGGCGGCCTCCACATCTGGCACCCCCTTGCCCGCATCCACGAAAGGCCGGGCAAGGGGCTTGGGATCGCGGCCCTGCTGGGCCATGAGCGCCCGGGCCAAGGGTTCCAGCCCCCGTTCCCGCGCCATGGACGCCCTGGTGCGCCGTTTCGGCCGGTACGGCAGGTACGCGTCCTCCAGCCTGGCCTTGTCCTGGGCTATCTCCAGGGCCGCCTGCAACTCGGGAGTGAGAAGCCCGCGCTCTTCCAGGGAGGAGAGGATGGCCTCGCGGCGTTTGTCCAGTTCGGCCAGTTCCTCCAGGCGGTCACGGATGGCCGCAACGGCCACTTCGTCCAGGGAGCCCGTGGCTTCCTTGCGGTAGCGGGCCACGAAGGGGACCGTGGCCCCCTCCGCCACCAGCCTGGCCACGGCTTCCACCTGGGTCACGGACAGGGACATTTCCTTGGCGATGCGGGAGCTGTACTTTTCGTTCACGCGGATACTTCCTTGGGTCATACGGCCGCGCGGCATAGCCGGACGCGGCCCCTGGTCGTTATGACACTTTTGCGCCAAGGAAAAGCGACCTTCCCGTCGGTCCGGCAATCCAGCCCGGGCAGCTCATGCGGAGGCCGGACGCTGGACTGCGGCCAGGCGCAGCTTGCAATGCCCTATAATAATCTCCTCATCCGCCTCCCCACCGGTTCTGCCGTGCGGGTCCGGGAATTAAAATCCGCCGGAGAATATGCAAAAGTGCGGCTGAAGCACTTGATTAGAACCACGGGCCAGCATAGGAGCATTTAATCTAGACTTCACAACCGGAGCCTTCATGCGCCGAACGGCCAAGACTCCGTGCCCGTGTCCCGGTGTGCGGCAACACGTGTGAATTCGATCGGAATCGAAAGTTCGTTCCATGACCGGCCATACACCATGGCCCAGGAGACGACATGGCTCCGGGAACCGGAAAATCTCTCATTCAGGCAGCATGGGAACGTTACATTACTGGCTCTTTCTCCAGGAGAATTCGCTCGCTTAACATCAGTAAGCCCCTCCTCCTCTCTTCAATTCTTATGATATGCATCCCATCAATCCCTACATACATCCTGTACACGACATTTAAATCTCATATTCTTTTGCGAGAAGAATATGAATCCCGCAAAATAACAACCCAACTAGCGGATCTTGTTTCCGGAAACGAGCTCAACAGCGACACGGAAATCAGCGACAAATCCCTGATAAGCAACATAATAAAACTCATCAACAGTTATGACATTTACAACGTAAGGATATATTCGAAGAATGGAGTTGAGATATACTCGTATGCTGATCAGCATTTTGGCAGAAAAAACGAGAATGATTATTTTGAAACGATAGTCAAAAAGGGGTCCACCTACCAAAAGCTCGTCGACAAGGGACACCGGTCGGCTGGCGGATCGAAAATCACGAAAGACGTCATCGAAACCTACATCCCCATCATGCGCGAGGGCACATTCGCCGGGGCGGCCGAGGTGTATTCGGACATAACCCCCACCACCACGGACATGAGAAACGCGCTCGGCATCGTCCTCGCGTCCTCGTTGGCCCTGGGCCTGTCGCAGCTCGGAATCCTCGTGTTCGTCAACCGGCGCGCGATCCAGGCCAAGTCGGACCTTGCCGTGGCCGAGGCCCGATACGACCGGGACATCGCCAAGGCCCGGCTGCTCCAAAGCGAACAGCGGTTCCGCTCCCTGTTCGAAAACACTTCGGACGCCATGCTGCTCCTCGACGACGAAACCATCCTCGAACGCAACCCCGCCGCCGCCGCCCTGATGCGATTTCCCGCCGAATCCCCGACCGGCGGCCTTACCATGAACGACATCTCCCCGGCCTTTCAGCCCGACGGACACCGCTCCGGGGAGAAACTCGCCAGGATGCTGTCCTCGGCCCGGGAGAGCGGTTCACACATGTTCGAATGGACGTTCGTCCGGGCAAGCGGGGAAGCGTTCCAGGCCGAAGTCATGCTCACGGTGGTTGAAATCCAGGACCGGCAGGCTTTTCTCGCCGCCCTCAGGGACATCACCAAACGCAAGATCGAGGAAGAGTCTCTCAGATCCGCCAACGACGAACTCGAGGCGACCGTTCAGGAACGGACCGCCGACCTCAACCGAACCGTGGCGGAACTCCGCGAGGCCCGCGACGTCGCGGAGGCGTCGACTAGGGCCAAGTCGGAATTCCTGGCCAACATGAGCCATGAGATCAGGACTCCGCTCAACGGCATCCTCGGAATGCTGGAACTGCTGAAAGTCTCGGCCCAGAGCGGCGACCAGAAAGAATACCTGAAGGCCGCGATCAAATCGACCCACCGCCTGACCGGACTACTTTCCGACATACTCGATATTTCAAAGGTCGAGGCCGGACAGTTGCACATCGTCGAATCCCCTTTCGACATGAACAAGACAAAGCAATCCATCAAGGAACTCTTCGACTCGCAAGCCAGCACGAAAGGACTCAGGCTGGAATTCCACACCGGGGAGGACGTCCCTCCGGTGCTCATCGGGGACGAGGCGCGCCTGCGGCAAATTCTTTTCAACCTTGTCGGCAACGCCATCAAATTCACCGACACGGGCCGCGTCCGGGTCGAAGCGTCCCTGTTGCCGGGATCGCGCGGTTCGAATGTCCGTGTCCTGGTCACTGTCAGCGACACGGGCATAGGCATCACCGACCAGAACCTGAAGGTCATTTTCGAGCCGTTCGTTCAAGCGGAGAGTTCATACACCCGGCGTTTCCAGGGCGCAGGCCTCGGGCTCTCCATTGTCAAGCGGCTGGTGGCGCTGATGGGCGGGAACGTATCCATCGAGAGCACGGCAGGGGAAGGCACGGCCGTACACCTTTCCCTGCCCTTCAAGGTCCCGGAGGAAGCCCCTTCCGAAGCGGACGAGCCCAGCCCCGCGTTCCTCCCGGGCTCGGAGTCCCCGTTGCGGATTCTGTTCGCGGAAGACGACGCGATAAGCTCTCTTTCCGGCAAGTGGATGCTCGAGAAATACGGGTTCGCCGTCACCACCGCCAAGGACGGCAAGGAGGCGCTTCAGCTTTTTATCGAGCAGGATTTCGACCTGGTCTTCATGGATGTCCAGATGCCCGCCCTGGACGGAGTGGAGGCCACCAGGCGCATCCGCGACGGGATTGCCGGAGCGGACAAGGCACGCATCCCTGTCATTGCGCTGACCGCCTTCGCCATGGCCGGGGACAGAAGCAAATTCATCGAGGCGGGCATGACCGACTACCTCGCCAAGCCGGTGGACATGGACTCGCTCTGCGAGGTCATCAAACGGGTGTCCGGCAAGTTACGCGCCTAGGCCGGCCGCTATCCCCCTGGTGCGGCGCGGACCTTGGCGTCATTCGTAGACGGGAACGGCCTTGGCCCCCTCCAGTTCCAGCCAGCGCAGGAAGAAAAAGCGCTTCAGCACGACACGCATGCGCCTGTGCCCCTGCTTCAGCGTGAGCCCGGGCGCCAGGAAAACCTCGATGCCGTCGATCGATTCAACGCGGTAGCCCGCCGCATCCAGGGGGGCTCCCGCGCTGACGAAGGGGATGTAACTACCTGTTACCCTTTTTGAGGAACAGGCTCAGCCCCCCATGGCCGACTCGAACTTGAAGCCGACACACAGGGAAGCGGACCGTTTCCGGACATAGGCCGCCGCTTCGGGTTCGATAACGATCATGGCCGCATCACTCCGTCGTTTACGCGAGGTTGTGCGGACACGCCGCGCGCCATGGCCTGTCCGGCGGTCCCCGCAAGGTCATGGCCCAAGGCCTGCCCGGCCTATGCCATCGTGCCGTCGGCTTTCCAGCCGCGCAGGCGGTAGTAGTCGGCCAGCAGGGTCTCCATCTCGGCCGCGGTCAGGCTCCGGCCGTCGGGCAGGGCCTCCCGGTGCAGGCGCCCGGGCAGGCGGTCGTCCTTGGCCGTGAGCCCCTCGCGCAGGTTGAACTCCCGGGTGAGGTTAAGGACGCGCGCGGCCTTGCGCCTGAGCTCCTCCCTGGAGGCGTCCAGGCCCGTGACCAGGCCCACGGCCTTTTCCAGCTCCTCCCAGGTGTACATGTCCCGGTAGAAGCGGCAGAGGATGAGGGTGTCGAAGATGGTCAGGCGGTCCTCGTAGTCGGTGAGCATCTCGGCCTTGCCCTCGATGGCGTCGGCGGGGATGAACCCGGCCAGCTCCGGCTTGTAGAACGTGGTGCGCAGGTGGCAGGCCCCCCTGGGCGACGTGCCGTAGGCCAGGCCCATGCCCTTGAGCGCGCGCGGGTCGTATCCCGGCGGCTCCATGCCCTTGACGTGGATGGCCAGGTCCGAAAGCCCCCAGGCCTCGGCCGTGGGGATGATGCCCTCGGCCATGAGCGCGCCGTGGCCGCTCCGGGCGGCGATGTCCTGGATGAGCCTGCCCACGCCCTCGAAATCGCCGTAGTCCAGGCCCAGGTCCAGCTTGCCCCGGCGGCAGGCCTCGATGGCCAGGGCGCAGAGGTTGCCGGCGGTGATGGTGTCCAGGCCCAGGCGGTCGCACAGGTCGTTCAGCCAGACGATCTCGTCCATCTCCTCGATCATGCACAGGCCGCCGAAGGCGTAGATGGTCTCGTATTCCGGCCCCTCCAGCTGCAGGCCCTGGTGGCGGCCCTTGGTCAGCCTGGCCATGCGCCCGCAGGCCATGAAACATTTCAGGCAGGCGTGTGGGGTGACGTCGTGCTCCTTGTGGAAGGTCTCCCCGCTGATCTTCTGCCAGTGGTCGCAGCTGCCCTGGCTCCAGTACTTGGCGGGGAAGGCCCCGGCGGTGTTCATGAGCGCCACCATCATGGTGGTGCCGTAGGCTTTGTAGGCCTTCACGCCCTTGTTTTCCTTGCCCGCCTTGGCGAACTCCGAGGCGTAGGCCCGCACGCCCCTGGGGTCGGCCAGCCCGCGCTTGCGGTCACCCTGGAAGACCACGGCCTTGAGCCGCTTGGAGCCCATGACCGCGCCCACCCCGGCCCGGCCCGCGCAGCGCCAGAAATCGTTGGCGATGAGCGCATAGCGCACCAGCCGCTCCCCGGCCGGGCCGATGACCACCGCGCCCGGCGCCCCGAAGCCCGGTTTGTCCACGCCCAGGGAGTCCCTGGCCGCCCGCTCGGCGTCGTAGGTTTCCATGCCCCACAGGGACGAGGCGTCGTGGAACGCGCAGCCCTCGGGATGGATAGCCAGGGCCACCGGACGGTCCGAAGCCCCCTCGATGACCACGGCGTCGAATCCGGCCCGGTCGATGGCCTCGGGCACTTTGCCCCCCGAGTAGGATTCGGCGTAAAATCCGGTCAGGGGGGACTTGGTGAACACACCGTAGCGGCTCCCGCCCCAGACCGGGCCACCGCAGAAGGGGCCCGTGGCGAAGATCAGCCGGTTGTCGGGGCCCAGGGGGTCCGCGCCGGCCGGGTTGCGCGATAGGAGCAGGCTCGTTCCCAGGCCCTTGCCGCCCAGCACCGACTCCAGAAGCTCGGGCGCGAGGGCGTCGATCGAGTACTTCCGGTTGGTGAGGTCCACCGTGAGTATCCTGCCGTAGAATCCGAACATGGGCGTTCCTTGTTGTTGTCTTGTTGTGTTTTGGCGCGCCCGCGCGCAGGCGGCACGGGCGCGCCGTTTCACTCCCCGGGGCCGATTGCGGTCCCGGGGAGCGGGGAGCGCCGCGTCAGAGCACGCACCTGTATATGGCCTCGGCGTCCTCGACCTTGAGCAGGCGCGGGTTGTTGGCCAACAGGCGCGTCACCTTCATGACCCCCTTGGCCAGATCCGGGATGTTCTCGTCCTTGACCCCGAAGGCGCTCAGCCTGGCGGGCACCTGGAGGTCGGCGGAGAGCACGCGCATGGCGGCCACCGCCTTGAGGGCCGCGTCCCGCTGGGAGAGCCCGGCCACGTTCTCGCCAAGCACCTCGGCCAGGATGGCGAACTTGGGGATGTTCCCCAGCATGTTGAACTCCATGACGGGCACCAGCATGATGCTGTTGGCCACGCCGTGGGGGATGTGGTACTCGGCCCCGATGGGGTAGGCGAAGGCGTGCACCGCCGTGACCCCCGCGTTGGCGAAGGCCATGCCCGCCAGCATGCTGCCCTCCAGCATCCTGGCGCGGGCGTCCACGTCCGAGCCGTTGGAGAACGCGGTGCGGATGCTGCCGTACACCAGCTTGATGGCCTGGAGGGCCAGCATGTCGGTCATGGCGGTGGCGTTCTTGGAGGTGAAGGCCTCCACGGCGTGGATCAGGGCGTCCATGCCGGTGGCCGCAGTGACGTGGGACGGCAGGCCCAGGGTCAGGAGCGGATCCAGTATGGCCGTGGACGGGAAGAGATGGGCGCTGACGATGCCCTTCTTGAGCTTCTCGTGGTGGTCGGAGAGGATGGCGATGGGCGTGACCTCGCTGCCCGTGCCCGCCGTGGTGGGCACCAGGATCAGCTTGAGCCCCGGACGCGGCACCAGGTCGATGCCGAAGTACTGCGAAACCGGCCCGGCGTTGGTGGCCAGGATGGAAGACACCTTGGCCACGTCCTGGGCCGAGCCGCCGCCGATGCCCACGATGAGTTCCGCCCCGGCCTGCTTGACGTGCTCGGCCGCCTTGATGGCCGTCTCGTAGGAGGGGTCGGCCTCCACCTCGTCGAAGCGCGTGGCCGCTATCCCGGCGGCCGCCAGGAGCTCCTCCAGCTTGGCCACCAGCCCGGTCTTGACCAGCCCGGGGTCGGTGACGACCATGACCTTGCCCGCGCCCAGCCGCGTGATCTCCGCTCCGATGCTCTCCAGCGCCCCCGGCCCCATGACGATCCTGGCCGTGGTCTGGAACGTGGTGATCCTGTTCATGTGCTCACCTCATGGATGTTCGTTCGTGGATCCCGATACGTCCGGCGCCTACTCCTGCCCGATCTTCTTGTTGAAGACGGGGTCCTTGTGCTTGTCGTAGCGCTCCCACTTGCGGAAGAAGTCCTTGCCGTAGATGAGCAGGCACAGGACGATGCCCACGCCGAAGGCCGCGGCCGCCTCGCGGGTGATGAGCACGGCCGCGATGATTCCGGCCACGCCCAGGTCGTTGAAGGTCTTGGCCTTGAGGATGCCCACGCGCACCGCCACGTAGCCCTGCACCAGCATGGTCAGGGACAGGGCGATGGGTAGGATGGGCTTCACCAGGGTGACGATGGGGGAGAAGAAATACCCCGCGAACGTCCCCCAGCGGAAGGAGCCCACGCCGCCGTAGAGGCTGTCCATGGCTTCGGGGCCGTGCTTGTAGCGTTCGCACTCCACCACCTGCATGGCCGCCCACATGGGGCCGCACATGGAGATGTCCGGGCCGAGCATGGACATGCCCATGTTGCGCAGGCCCACGATCTGGTTGTTGCGGTTGGCGTTGAAGTGGATGTCCTCGTCGCCGTGGCGGTGCTCGCGGGCTTCGTCGATAAGCGCCTCGGCCTGGATCAGCTCGCCGAAGAGCACGATGTACACCGCGAAGACCAGGGGAGCGGCGTCAAGATACATGCTGATGGGCGGCCAGCCGATGCGCTCGGCGAAGGGCGTCCATTGGGTGAAGAGCTCCGTGAACTGGGGCACCGTGAATCCCCATTTGATGTCCGGGAGCGGAAGCTCCTTCACCAGCGGGGCCACGATGATGGCCAGCACCAGGGCCGGCATGAGGCCCAGGTCGGATATGTGCTTGAGGAGCGTGCTTTTGGAACGCAGCGTTTTGAAATGGTTGGAGAAGAGAATGTAGAAGGCGAAGCCGATGGAGATGGTGATGGTCCAGGGATAGGAGTCGAAACGGCCCCCGGACTGGAACACCAGGCGCACGGCCGCGATGCCCGCCCCGAGCAGAATGCCCGATTTCAGTGCGTCCGGCACCAGGTCCACGAAGCGCTTGGCCATGCCCGTGGCGCCCAGCAGGAAGGAGAACAGGCCCAGTTCGAACTCGAAGGCGATGAGGGCGTGGATTCTGGGCACGCCTTCCGGGAAGGTCTTGAGCCACAGGAGCAGAAGCGGGATGGCGGGAGTGATCCAGCCGGGCACCACGGGGTCGCCGAGGTGGGCGTGCCAGAGGTAGAAGAAGCCGTTCAGGATGACGATGGTGATGGCGATCTCGAAAGGCATGCCCAGGTATTCCTGCAGGAGCGGAATGACGCCCAGGCACACGGCGCACATGAGCAGGCCCTGGATGAAATCGGGGGGCTCGAACCGGTAATGGATGAACGGGAGCCGGAGCTGGAATGGCCCGAGCGGGATGAAAGGTTGCTGTTTCCCAAACTCTCGCTTCAAGGCAGGACCCAAAAGACCCATAATACCCCCCTTTCGTGAATGTGAGACGATTCTTCCTGAAGACACCTCTACGTAATGCGGGTTGAAGGTTCGGCCGGGACAGGCCTGTCCCGGCGCACATCGCGTCCGCCGCGCGGCGGGTGGGCGCATCCAGATTGCAACACTGGCGGCAAAAGCGCCCCTGATGCAGTTTTCGGCTTATTATGCCAGACGTGACATAATGCTTCGGAATGTCACGATGCAGGCCAGGCCATGGGACACGCATTGAACATGCATATCCCTGAGCAACTATTGTGCTTGGATTGATAAGGGCTATGATTACGGACGGATACGGTCTGGAAGCGTCTCAAGGGGAGTTGCGGTAATGCGAACAAGAATGCACATATTCATTTATTCAAACGGAATTATTGAAATTCTCTCAAACGCGACAGTCGCAGCTATGCGACAAACGCCTTGACCTGCCGCCCCGTCACTTCAACAGGCCGTACTTGGCGGCCTTGCGGTAGGCGGTGGCCTTGTCGATGCCGAGCTCCACGGCGGCCTTCTGCCAGCTCCCCAGCCTGCGGCAGGATTCCTCAAGCAGGTATGACTCCACCTCGGCCACGGCCTCGCTCATCTTCGATCCCCGCCTGGGGATGTACGCGGACCGCCGGATATGGCCGGGGAGCTCCTCCATGGTGATCTCGTCGTCCGTGACCGTCACCAGCAGCCGCTCGATCAGGTTCTCCAGCTCGCGCACGTTGCCCGGCCAGGGGTACTGCACCAGGGCGTCCACGGCGCCGGGGCTGAGCGCCTTGCGGTATCCGAAGCGCCGGTTGAACTTGTCCAGGAAGTGCATGGCGAGAAGCGGGATGTCCTCCGTGCGCTCGCGCAGGAGCGGCAGGTGGATGGGCACCACCATGAGGCGGTAGTACAGGTCGCGGCGGAATTCCCGGCGCTCCACCATCTTCTGGATGTCGCGGTGGGTCGCGCCGATGAGCCGCACGTTGACGTTGACGTACTTGGAGCCGCCCAGACGCATGATCTGCTTCTCCTGGATGGCCCGCAGGAGCTTGGCCTGGAGCACCATGGGCATGTCCCCGACCTCGTCCAGGAACAGGGTGCCGTTGTTGGCCAGCTCGAAGAGCCCCGGCTTGCCCTCCTTGCGCGCCCCGGTGAAGGCCCCGCCCTCGTAGCCGAACAGCTCCGTCTCCAGCAGCTGCTCGGGCAGGGCCGCGCAGTTGATGGCGATGAACGGCTGGAGCGCGCCCTTGCCCTTCTTGTGGATCAATTTGGCGATGAGTTCCTTGCCGGTGCCGGAGTCGCCGGTGATGAGCACCGTGGAGTCCACGTAGGCCACCTTGGTGGCGGTCACCAGCGCCTGGGCCATGGCCCGGCTGCGGAAGATGATGTCGCCCGCCTCGATCTGCAGGGAGCGCAGGTAGGAGATCTCGCTCTCGTACTGCAGGGTCTTTTCCTGCGTCTTGATGAGCTGGTCGCGCAGGTTGATCAGGTCGGTGATGTCGCGGACGTTGGTCACCACCCGGTAGAGCTTGCCCGCGTCGTCGAACACCGGGCTGCCCGTCACCAGCATGCGCCGCTCGCCCCTGATGGTCTGGTTGAGGGTGGCGGCCCGCTCGGTCTCCATCACCAAGAGCGTCACCGACTGGTCGTAGTACTTCTCCTCCACCAGCTGCGCCATGGTCTTGCCTACCACCTCCTCGGCGGTGATGCCGGTCATGCGCTGGTAGGCGTCGTTGACCAGCAGCACCTTGCCCCCCCCGTCGGTGATGAAGATGCCGTCGTAGGAGGAGTTGATGATGGCGCCCAGCTCCTTGATGTGGTCCTTGACGTAGTGCAGCTCGCAGGAGGTGTGCTCCAGGATGGACACGTCCTGGAAGACGCTCACGCCGCCCACCAGCTCGTCCCCGCGCAGGATGGGCGAATGGCTGGCCATGAGCACCACGTTGTTGAGGGCGATCATCTGCCCGAACACGGGCTTTCTCTGATCCAGGGCCTGGGGGAGCAGGGAGTGCGGGACCACCTCGGCCACGTTCCTGCCGATCATCTCGGACCTGGCCAGGCCCAGGAAGGACTCCACCCCGCTGCTGGCGAGGGTGATCGCCCCGTCCCTGTCCACCGCCAGCAGGCCGATGGGCGAGGAATCGAGGATGCCATGGAAGTCTTCCATGGTGTGCCGGAAAATGTCCTGCATGGCCGACGGTCCTCCCTGATGGCCACCGGGTCCGCGCGGGCGGGCCCACGGGGGATGGCGCTCCCGTCCTAGTCCAGCCCATGGCCGGAGTCCAGCCGGGAGCGCGGGCCGCCGGGTGCACGTCCGGGAGAACGGCTGCACATGTGCACGGTCGATGTGCAGCCGGCTGCACGAATCGTGAGAACCGGAAAATCGTCAACACTTGGAAATAATTTATTTTTATCCATGGAACACCATTTGCTTAGGGAGGTCATGCTCAAAAGTGGAGTAAAATAGGAGTATATGACCATGAGAAAGCTCGCCACCACCGCCCTTTTGTTCGCGCTGCTCTCCAGTGCCTCCCTGGCTTCGGCCCAGACCGTCACGACCCAGAACCCCTACGCCTGGTCGCCCATGTTCTCCTTCTGGGGGACCCAGGCCACCACGCCCACCATCGGCACGACCACCACCCATGCCCAGGCGACCGCGACCACCAACACGTCCGCCCTGCAGGAGCTCTGGTCGCTCATGCCCATGTTCAGCTTCTTCAACTTCTCGCGCTGATTTCGGCCGCGTTCCGGCCCCTCGAACAATATAACCCCCTCCGCTCCGCGCGGACCGGGATCAGGAAGAAAACAATGACCAGACGTTCGCTGAAATACATCGCGGTCCTGTGCGTCTCCATGCTGCTCATGAGTTCGCTCGCCTTTGGAATGGGCATGGGCGGCGGCAACGGCGGGGGAGGAAATGGCGGAGGCGGCGGGGGCGGCCACGGCTCCTCGGGTGGTTCCTCGGGTGGTTCTTCCGGCGGCATGGGCGGCGGCAACGGCGGCATGGGCAGTTCCGGGGGGATGAGTTCTTCCGGAGGCATGAGCAGTTCCGGCATGTCGGGAAGCGGCGACATGAGCGGATCGAACGGCCTCATGTCCAATCCGGCCGGCATGACCAGCTGGAAGGCGACGACCAGCCCGAACACCGGCATGAACGGCCAGTCCGGCAGCGCCGCGCAGGGCCAGACGCTAAATCCCCCGAAATAGGGACGCCGCGAGCTCTCCGCCCCTTTCCGGTCCTGGCCGCCAGCGTGGCCGGGGCCTGTGGGGGAGAGCGGGACGTGCGGGAGAGGCGCTTCGGCACCTGACAGCCCGGGAGACCCCAGGATAACCGGCCGTAAACGCCCAGACCGTTGCCATAAACCTGGAAAGGAGCTACGCTAAGTGCTGGGTCCTTTCGATTTTCACCACAACGCGGGATGCGCCATGACCACTCAACCTCTTCGTCCGCGCCGCGCGCGCCGGTGTCCGTTCCGCCGTATCGCCGCCGTGGCCTGCATCGTCCTGGCCGTCGCCGCCAATGCCCGGGCTCAGGACATGGATCTGCAATCCCTGGTCGGCGAAGCCCTCAAGAACAATCCCGAGATCGCCGCAGGGCAGTCTCGGGTGGAGTCGGCCAGGCACCGCATCCCGCAGGCCAAGGCCCTGCCCGACCCCATGGTCTCGGCCGGGTACACCAACGAGGGGCTCAGCCAGTACACCTTCGGCAACTCCTACGATTCCGTGTGGGCCTTCGGCGTGTCCCAGACCGTGCCCTTCCCGGGCAAGCTGGTGCAGAAGGGCAAGGTGGCCGAGAAGGAAATGGAGACCCTGGGCCTTCAGTACACCGCCCTGCGCCTGGCCACGGTGGCCCG
Organism: Fundidesulfovibrio terrae; assembly: GCF_022808915.1. NCBI lineage: Bacteria > Pseudomonadati > Thermodesulfobacteriota > Desulfovibrionia > Desulfovibrionales > Desulfovibrionaceae > Fundidesulfovibrio > Fundidesulfovibrio terrae. The sequence continues at coordinate 49,288 of NZ_JAKZFS010000004.1, read as the reverse complement.
GGTCAAGGAACTCTATTACGACCTGTTCACCGCCCACCGGACCATCGACATTCTTCAGGAAAAGGCCAAGCTCCTCGACCAGGTCGAGAAGTCGGCCCTGGCCCGGTACGCCTCGGGCATGGGCGACCAGCGCGATGCGGTCATGGCCCAGACCGAAAAATACATGCTGCTGGAAAAGGCGGAGATGGTCCGCCAGCGGCTTTCCACCCTGGAGGGCATGCTCAACTCCCTCCTGGGCAGGGACGTGAAGTCTCCCCTGGGCACGCCCGCCGAGCCCTCGAAAGCCCCCTACAAGAGAAGCCTCGACGACCTCCTGGTGAAGGCGTCCTTCGATTCGCCCGAAACCAAGGCCCGGATGAAGAAAGTGGAGAAGGCCGAGGCCAAGGTGTCCCAGGCCAAGGCTGAATTCGTGCCCGACGTGACCCTGTCCGCCGGGTATTCCCAGAAAGGGTACAAGGTCAGCCAGAGCCCGCAGGTGGTCACCGGCGCGGACAGCTCCGGCTCGGACGCGTCCACCCCGGCGGGAAACAAGCAGAAGTGGACGGACATGTGGAGCGCCAGCGTTTCCATGACCGTGCCCATCTTCTTTTTCGTCAAGCAGGCCGAGGGGTTGAAGGAGTCCAGGTCGGACCTGGCGGAATCGAAGTACGACCTGGAGGCGGGCAAGAACATGATCGCCTCCTCCATCCGGGAAAACTACTCCATGCTCCAGTCCGCCGAACGCCTGAGCGAACTGTTCGCCTCGGGCACCCTTCCCAAGAGCCGCCAAGATTTCCAGCTGGCCATGGCCGGGTACGCGGCGGGCAAGGGAGACATCTACGCGGTGGTCTCGAGGCTTAAGAGCGTCCTGGATTACGAAGTGCAGTACTGGGCGCAGCTGGCCGAAAAGCAGAAGGCCGTGGCGCGCCTGGAAAGCCTGGCCGGCATCACCGACGGCATCACCCTCCCCAAATCTCTCGACACCGGCAACGGCGCGGGCAAGGACGCCATGGCCGGTGGGCAACACGCCAACTCCGACATGAAATGAGGTTCATCATGAAAAGCAAAATGAAGGTTCTTTCCATTACGGCCGCGTCCCTCCTCGTCCTCGGCGGAATGACCGGGCTGTCCGGTCCCGGCGCGGCCCAGGCCCAGATGCAGCACGGCGGCCAGTCCGGCTCCGGGCAGATGCACCAGATGACGCCCGAACAAATGAAGCAGATGTCGCCCACGGACATCCGCCAGATGACGCCCGAGCAGATCCATCAGATGCCCCCCGAACAGATGCGCCAGCTGACTCCCGACCAGATCCGCCAGATGTCGCCGGAACAGATGAAGATGATGACGCCCGAGCAGATGAAGATGATGTCCCCTGAACAGATGAAGGCCATGCCGTCCGAGCATGGCGGGATGAAGATGGACATGGCGCCCGAGCAGAAGCAGACGCCTCCCGGCCAGATGAAGGAAATGACGCCCGAACAGATGCAGCAGATGAACCAGGGCCAGCAGTAGTCCCGAAACAACCAAGCACGGAGAGATGTCATGCAGGCTTTGGCCATGACCGCGAAATCGGCGTTGACGGCCTGGGGGCTGGCGGCATGTTTGCTCGCCGCCATGATCCTGCCGCACCATGAGGCTCTGGCCCAATCCGGCGCGCAGGGCGGCATGGAAGGCATGGACATGGGCAAGCCCGCACCGTCGCCACCGCAGCAGCATGGCCAATCCATGCCCGGCATGGACATGAGCAAGCCCGCCCCGACTCCGGCTCCCCAGCAGAAAGGCCAGTCCATGGACTCCATGCCCGGCATGGATATGGGCAAGCCGGCTCAGGCTCCGGCCAAGCAGCCGAGCCAGTCCATGCCCGGCATGGACATGGGGCAGGGGGGCAAACCCCAGACGCCGCCGGCCGCGGCGGACCACTCCGCCCACCAGGCGGCGCCCGCCCCCTCGGGACATGAAGGCCACCAGATGGCAGCCCCCGCGCAGCAAGCCGCGCCGGCCGACTCCATGCCCCCCATGGCCATGATCACCCCGGAGCAAGCCAAGCTGATCGGCGTCACGGTCGCCCAGGCCGAGATGCGCCCCTTCAAAGTGATCATCCGGGCCACTGGCCGCGTGGCTGTGGATGAAACCAAACTGGCTACCGTGACCACCAAAACGGAAGGCTTCATCGAGCGCCTGATGGTGGACCATACGGGGCAGGCGGTCAGGAAGGGCGAGCCGCTCCTGGCCCTTTACAGCCCCGAGGCCTTTGCCGTGCAGCTCGAATACCTGAACCTGCTGCGCTGGAAGAACTCCGCCCCGAAAACCTCCGACGCCTCTCCCGGCGAGTACAGCGCCATGGTCGCATCGGACAGCCAGGCCCTGCTGGCGGCCGCCAGGCAGCGCCTGTCGCTCCTGGACGCAGGTGGCCTAGCCTCCCAGGTGGAGAAGACCGGCAAGCCTTCCAGGACCTTCACCCTGGTCAGCCCGGTGAACGGCTACGTGACCGCCCGCCAGGCTACCCTGGGCATGCGGGTCATGCCCGGAGAGAAGCTCTACGACCTGGCTGACCTGAGTACGGTGTGGGTCCTGGCCGACGTGTACGAGGAGAACCTGCCCTACTTCCGCGAAGGCCAGACGGCCCTGATCACCCTGACGGGAGTGGGAGGCAAGCCCCTGACCGCCAAGGTGGCCCAGATCTATCCGGTGGTCGCCGGGGATACCCGGACGGCCAGAATACGCTTCGTGCTGCAAAATCCCGACGGATTGCTCAAGCCGGAAATGTACGCTGAGGTCCTGATGGGATCGGACCTGGGCGCCCGGCTGGCCGTGCCGGAGTCGGCAATCATCGACACCGGCGTCCGGAAGGTGGTCTATTTCGAGTCCAGCCCCAACAACTTCGAGCCCCGCGACGTGACCACCGGCGTGCGAGGCGGCGGCTTCGTGGCCATCGAAGGGGGCCTGTCCCGGGGCGACAAAGTGGCCTCGTCGGCCGCCTTCCTCCTGGATGCGGAAACCCGCCTGAAGAGCGGCGGGGGTTCGATGGCCGGCATGGACATGGGCCAGTCCGACAACAAGAAGTAAGCGGCGCACCACCATGATCATCCAGGACATCATCGGTTTCTCCGGCCGCAACAAGCTCGTCATCGCCCTCATGTGCCTGGTGCTGGGCGCCTGGGGAACGTGGGCCATGAAGAACGCCCCCCTGGACGCCATCCCGGACCTCTCGGACCCCCAGGTCATCATCTACACGGAGTGGCAGGGCCGCAGCCCCGACCTGGTGGAGGACCAGGTCACCTACCCCATCGTCACCTCGCTCCTGGCCGCTCCGGGCGTCCAGTCCGTGCGCGGCTTCTCCTTCCTGGGGTCGTCCTTCATCTACGTCATCTTCAAGGAAGGCACAGACATCTACTGGGCGCGCTCGCGCGTGCTGGAATACCTGCAGTCCGTGCGCAGCAAGATCCCCGCCGACGTGAACCCCGTGCTCGGCCCGGACGCCACCAGCCTGGGCTGGGGTTTCTCCTACGCCCTGGTGGACAAGTCCGGGAAGCTCGACCTGGCCCAGTTGCGCTCCCTGCAGGACTGGAACGTGAAGCTGGCCCTGGAGAGCGTGCCCGGAGTGTCCGAGGTGGCCTCGCTCGGCGGCTTCGTGAAGCAGTTCCAGATCACTGTGGACCCCAGGCGGCTGTTCACCTATGGCCTCCCCCTGCAAAAGGTGCTGGAGGCGGTGCGCCAGAGCAACAACGACGTGGAAGGCCGGGTCATCGAAATGTCGGGCGCGGAATACATGGTCCGCGGGCGAGGCTACGTGCACGGGCTCGCCGACCTGGAAAACATCGCCGTGGGCACGGACAACCGGGGAACGCCCATCTACCTCAAGGACGTGGCCAGGGTGAGCCTGGGGCCGGAAATGCGCCGGGGACTGGCTGACCTGAACGGCCAGGGCGAGGTGACGGGCGGCATCGTGGTGGTGCGTTTCGGGGAGAACGTGCTTTCGGTCATCGACCGGGTCAAGGCCAAGATCGCCGAGATCGAGCCTTCCCTGCCCCCGGGCGTCACGCTCGAGGTCACCTATGACCGCTCCGACCTGATCCATCGGGCCATCTCCACCCTCACCGAAGAGATCATCAAGCTCACCATCGCGGTGAGCGCGGTGTGCATCGTCTTCCTCTTCCACCTGCCGAGCGCGCTGGTGATCATCCTCACCCTGCCGCTGGCCATCATCATATCCTTCATCTGCATGAACGCCCTGGGCGTGACCTCCAACATCATGAGCCTGTCCGGCATCGCCATCGCCATCGGCGCCATGGTGGACGCGGCCATCATCATGGTGGAGAACGCCCACAAGAAGCTGGAGGACTGGGAACACGCGGGCAGGCCCGGGTCCAGGTCCCAGGTAGTGCTGGAAGCCGCCCAGGAGGTAGGGCCGTCGCTGTTCTTCTCCCTGCTGGTGATCACCGTGGGCTTTCTGCCGGTGTTCACGCTCCAGGGGCAGGCCGGGCGGCTCTTCAAGCCGCTGGCCTACACCAAGACCTTCGCCATGCTGTTCTCCTCCTTTTTGGCCATCACCCTGACCCCCATGCTGATGACGCTCTTCATCAGGGGCAAGGTGCGCTCGGAGGACAAGAACCCCCTGAGCCACGTGCTGCGCGTGCTCTACCATCCCTTCGTGCTGCTGGCCCTGCGCTTCAAGAAGACGCTGATCTTCCTGGCGGTGATCGTCATGGCCGCCACGGTCTGGCCGGTGATGCACCTGGGCACGGAGTTCATGCCCCCCCTCTACGAGGGGACGCTCTTCTACATGCCCTCGACCATGCCAGGCATCGCCATCTCCGAGGCGGCAAAGCTCCTCAAGCTCCAGGATTCCATCATCGCCTCCGTGCCCGAGGTGGCCCAGGTCTTCGGCAAGGCCGGACGGGCCGGGACGGCCACGGACCCGGCGCCCATGGAGATGTTCGAGACGGTCATCAACCTCAAGCCCGAGTCCCAGTGGCGCCCGGGCATGACGGTTGAGAAGCTCAAGGACGACCTCGACAAGCGGCTCAACATCCCGGGCACGGAGAACGCCTTCACCATGCCCATCAAGGCTCGGGTGGACATGCTCTCCACCGGCATCCGCACCCCCGTGGGCATAAAGATCCTGGGGCCGGACCTGGCCGAGATCGAAAAGATCGGCACCCGGCTTGAGGAAGTGATCAACAAGGTCCCGCACACCCGCTCAGCGTTCGCGGACAAGGTGAACACCGGCTATTACCTGGACATCTCCGTGAACCGGCAGGCGGCGGCGCGCTACGGGCTCTCGGTGGCAGACGTGGAGGACGTCATCGAATCCGCCATCGGCGGGCGCAACCTGACTACCGTCATCCAGGGGCGGGAGCGCTATCCCGTGAACGTGCGCTACCCCCGCGAACTGCGCCAGGACATGGACACCATCAAGGCCATGCTGGTCCCGGTCGGGGGCGAGGGCGAGCAACCCAAGCCCCAGATGGGGCTGTCCGGCCCGCGCAGACTCCTGCAGATTCCCCTCGGGGAGCTGGCCAACATCAAGGTGACCAACGGACCCTCCATGATCAAGAGCGAGGGGGGCATGCCCACGGCCTACGTGTACATCGACTTCTCGGACACCGACGTGGGCAGCTACGTGAACAGCCTCAAGAAGGCCGTGGCGGAAAACGTGCAGCTGCCCGCCGGATACCGCCTGGTCTGGAGCGGCGAATACGAGAACCTGGTCAGCACCCAGGAGCGCTTGCAACTGGTCATCCCGCTGACCATCTTCATCATCTTCATGCTCCTGTACTTCAACACCAAGTCCTTCGCCTCCACCTGCATCGTGCTACTGGCCGTGCCCTTCTCCCTGGTGGGGTCCTTCTGGCTCCTGTACCTGCTCGGCTACAACCTGAGCATCGCGGTGTGGGTGGGCATCATCGCCCTGGCCGGGCTGGATGCGGAAACCGGCGTGGTGATGCTTTTGTACCTGCAGCTGGCCCACAAGGATTGGCAGGACAAGGGGCGGCTCAAGACCCTGGCCGACCTGAACGAGGCGGTGGAGCACGGCGCGGTCAAGCGCATCCGGCCCAAGATCATGACCGTGGCCGTAATCCTGGCGGGCCTTCTGCCGGTTATGTTCGCGACCGGTGCGGGCTCGGACGTGATGAAGCGCATCGCCGCCCCCATGATCGGCGGCGTGGTGACCTCCACCATCCTGGAGCTGCTCCTCTACCCGGCCATCTTCGCCCTGTGGAAGGGGCGGGAGTTGCGCAAGGCGGGCCCGGGGGCCGTTTCCGCCTAAACATCCACGCCCGGAAACGGGGAATTTCCGCGCGTCATATTGCCGAAGCGGCGCCCATGGCGTATCAGGTTCGCCATACTTGAGAACCACGCCTTGAGGTGCGCTTGAGCCGCAAAACCGTCCTGACAACCATGGCCGTCATGCTGGCCCTCGCGGCAGGAGCCTGGTTCGTCCTCCCGCCCGGCGGGAGGGCTGACTATCTCGGGCGCTACAGGAAGGAACTGCGCGTGGGCTTCGCCAACGAACCGCCCTACTCCTTCAGTGACAACGGAGAGGTCACCGGAGAAGCCCCGGTGGTCCTCAAGCACGCGGCGGAGAAACTCGGCCTCGTCAACATCAGGTGGGTGCTCATGAGCTTCAACTCCCTGATCGACGAACTCGTGGCCGGACACATCGACGTCATCGCGGCGGGCATGTTCGTCACGCCGGACCGCGCGGCCCGAATCCGTTTCTCAATCCCCACGGCCATGGTCGGCCAGGGCCTTCTGGTGCACGAAGGCAACCCCTACGGCCTGCACTCATACGAGGACGCCGTGGCCCGGCAGGGGGTCCAAGTGGCCGTGCTGGACGGAGCGGTGGAGCAGGGCTACCTGCGCGCACTCGGCATGGCCGAATCCCGGATCTTCGCCTGCCAGGACGTGGAGACAGCCCTGTCGGCCTTGCGGTACCAGCGGGTGGCCGCCCTGGCCTTGTCCTCCCCTTCGGTGGGCTATCTGGCCGTGAAGTCCGGCGGGACGCTGGAAGCTGCCTTTCCCTTCGCGGACCCGGTCATAGGCGGGGAAAAGACCGTGGGCACGTGCGCCCTGGGCTTCCGCAAGACCGACACGGCCCTGGCTGAAGCCTTCGACCGGGCGCTCAAGGACTTCATAGGCTCTCCGGAACACCTCGAACTGCTCGCCCCCTTGGGATACGGCCCGGCCAACGTGCCCTCCCTCCGGGACTGACAGGCACACCTCACAAGAGATCGCGATGCCCCTCAATCGCCACGCCTTCGCCAAGTTGAGCACGTCCTTCTACGTGGCCATCGCCACCACCCTGGCCTCCAGCCTGCTCTTGTGGTGGACCAACGCCAACTGGCGGGCGGACACCCTGGCCTACCTGGAGGTGCTCGAAAACATGCGTCTGGCCAGGACCGAGCTTATGCGGGGATACCTGCTCACCGAACGGCTGTACGGCGGCGAGGAATCCCTGGGCGGCAACGGCCGCTGCTCCTACTTCGAGCAAGCCGGATGGCGCGTCCGGGACGCCCTGACCGCCCTTGAGCCCATGCGCGAGGAAAAGGTCTTCCGCAACGGCTACCCGCGCGTGGCCGAGCACCTGAACGCCTACCGGGACAAGATCGACGCGATGCGCCTCCTGGCCTGCGCCGCACCCGCGGATGCACCCAGCCCGGGCAACGTCCTTGACCTGCGCAAGGACATGGCCGACGCGGAAAAACTCCACGGCGGGGTCTCCGGCGACATCCATGGCAAATTCAAGGAAATGGCGGACCTGCAGGACCGGTTCAACTCCGTGCTCATCCTCTGCTGGACGGGGCTCATGGCCCTGGTCTCCGTGCTGGCGGGCATGTCCGGAATCAGGAGGAAACGGGTCGAAGCCCGGCTGCGCCTCAGCGAGGAGCGCTTCCGCCTGCTGGTAGAATCGGCCTATGACGCCATTTTCATGCAGAGCGGAGGGCGTTTCGCATACGTGAACCCCTCTTGCGTGACCCTGTTCGGGGCGTCCTCGCCTGCCGACCTGCTGGGGCAACCCGTGCTCGAGCGCGTGCACCCCGACCACCGGGACGCCGTGGCCGAACGCATCCGCAAGCTCAACGAACTCCAACAGACACAGCCAAGCCGGGAACAGGCATTCGTCCGGCTGGACGGCTCTTTCGTGGACGTGGAGGTGGCCGCCGTGCCGGTCAACGTGGACAACGTCAACGGGGCGCTTGTGTACGCCCGGGACATCACCGAGCGGAAAAAGGCCGAGGCCGACGTGATGCGCTCGCTCCGCGAAAAGGAACTGCTGATAAAAGAAGTGCACCACCGGGTGAAGAACAACCTGCAGATCATCGTGAGCCTCATGTACCTGCAGGAGACGAACATCGACTGCCAGGGCGAACTCGAGCGCTTCAAGCTCCTGGAGGGGCGGGTGCGCTCCATGGCCCTCATCCACGAACAACTCTACCAGTCGGGCGACCTGGCTGCCATCGACATGGCCGCCTACATCTCCAAACTCCTCTCGCGCATCGCCACGGCCTTCTCCGCCGGCCGGCACGTGAGCGTGGAGACGGACCTGGAAGAAGTCCACCTTGGCATCGACAAGGCGGTGCCCTGCGGCCTCCTGGTCAACGAACTGGCCACCAACGCCTTCAAGCACGCCTTCGCGGAAAGGAAGTCAGGGGTATTGCGCGTTGCCCTGCACCGGGACGACGGAACCGCCCGCCTGACGGTCAGCGACGACGGGCCGGGCCTGCCCGTGGGTTTCGACGCCGAGGCGTCCCAGACCCTGGGAATGCAGCTCATCGGGGAACTGGCCCGCCAGCTCAAGGGGGAGGTCTCAAGGCCCGAGGAACAAAAAGCCTGCTTCGAGGTGACGTTCCCGCTGTAAACGAGTTCTCCCGCCCCCGGAAACGATGCCTGCCCGAAGCGGCTCCGGTCCGAAGGGGGCGCCGCTCACCGGAGGGGCCGGGACGCATGGACTACGGCGGGCTCCTCATTCCTTGAAGCGGTACCCCACGCCGGTCTCCGTCTGCAGGTGGCGCGGGCGGGCCGGGTCCTTCTCGATCTTCTGGCGGAGCTTGTGCACGTGGATGCGCACGTAGTGCTCCTGGTCCTGGCTGTGCCTGCCCCAGACTTCGCGCAGGAGCTGGGCGTGGGTGACGACCTTGCCCGCGTGGCGCGCAAGCTCGGCCAGCAGCTTGAATTCGATGGGGGTCAGGTGCACCTCCCGCCCCTCCAGGGTGACCTCGTGTCCCTCCAGATCGATGAAAAGCTCCCCGAACCGGAGCGTGGCCGCCTGCGCGCCCTCCTGGCGCTCCACACGCCTGAGCAGGGCGCGGATCCGGGCCGCCAGTTCCCCCAGGCTGAAGGGCTTGGTGAGGTAGTCGCTGGCCCCGGCGTCCAAGGCGGCCACCTTGTCCTGCTCCCGGCCCCTGGCGGAAAGCACGATCACCCGCGCCCGGCTCCACGGCGGCAGGCTCTTGATGACCTCCTGGCCGTCCAGGTCGGGCAGCCCCAGGTCCAGGAGGATCACGTCGGGGTCGAGGGAGGAGGCCAGGGAGATCGCCTCCCGGCCCGAGCCCGCCGGAACGAAGGAGTATCCCTCGGCCTCCAGGAAGGGTTTGAGGAAGCGCAGGATGGCCGCTTCGTCGTCCACGGCCAGGATGGTGACGGAATCAGCGCTCATGGATGGGCAGGGTTATGGTGAAGGTCGCGCCCAGCCGGGCGTTGTTGCGGGCGGTGATGGTGCCGCCGTGCGCCCTGGCCACGGCCCGGCAGATGGCCAGGCCCAGGCCGTATCCCTGGACGCCCCCCCTGTCGCCCCGCTGGAAGCGCTCGAACAGCCTCTCCGGATCGCCGGGCCCGAGCCCCGGCCCGTTGTCGCTGATCTCGATCTCCACTTCGCCGTCCCTCAGCCGGGCCATGACGCCTATCTCCGTCCCGGGCGGGGTGTGCTTGGCCGCATTGTCCAGGAGGTTCAGGAACACCTGCTCCATGAGCAGTTCGTCCATGGGGACGGGCGGCAGGTCAGGCGGGATGTCCAGCCTGACGGAATGCCCGGCCAGGACGCTTTCGAGCCGGGCCAGGGAGCTTCCCACGATCTCCTCCAGCGGCACCGCCTCCAGGTTGGGGACCACCGCCCCCGATTCCAGGGCCGCGATGCGCAGCAGGTTGTCCACCAGCCGCTCCAGCCTGGACGCCTCGCCCGCGATGTTCTCCTCCAGCGCCCGCCGGACCTCCGGCCCGGCGGCCTCCCCCAGGGCCATGAGGCTTTCGGCCGACCCGGAAATGGCCGCCAGGGGGGTCTTGAAATCGTGCGTCACGGTGGAGAGAAGCGCCGCCCGGAGCTTCTCGCGCTCGGCCTCCACCAGCGACGTCTTGGCCTTCTCCTCCAGCTTGTCCACCTCAAGGGCCAGGGCCGCCTGATGGACGAAGGCGTCCAGCAGCCGCCGCTGGTCGGGCAGCAGGAGGTTGTCGCGCCCGCCCTCGTCGCCGGGCTTGAGCCCGATGACCCCGAGGACCTCCTCGGCGCCCTGCAGCGGCAGGAACAGGACTTCCGATTCCGAAAGCGTCTGCGTGGTGAGCCCGGCCGGTTTCGCGTTGTCCACGACCCACTGGGCCACGCCGAGATCCCTGTCCGCCAGGAACTCGCCCGCGCCGGGGACGAAGCTCATCTCCAGCTGCCCCGACGGCCCGCGCAGCAGGGCGAAGGCCTTGCAGCCGAACACCTCCTCGATGTGCTCATGGGCCACCTGCAGCAGGCTGGCCGTGCCGCGGGTTCCGGCCAGGCGGCGCGACAGGTCGCTCAGCTCGGACGCCTGCCGCTCCAGTTGCCCGGCGCTGTCCGCCTGGGCCTTGATGCGCGACGCCATGGTGCTGATCACCAGGGCCACCGCGAACATCACCACGAAGGTGACCAGATAGGAGATGTCCGTGACCGCGAAACTGTACCGGGGCGGCACGAAGCAGAAGTCGAAGGCCAGCACGCTCACGGCCGAGGCCATGACGGACGGCCCCCGCGACTTCCATGCCGCCACGAGCATGACCCCCACGAGGTACACCATGATCAGGTTGGCCAGCTCCACGTACGGGTACATGGCGAAGCACGCGCCCGTGCACGCGGCGACGACCCCCAGGGCGGCGGCGTAATCCTTCCACCTGGCCGTCCGGGAGGCCTGGGTTTTGCGGCCACGGCCCTCCCCCGTGTCCTGCCCCTTGATCACATGGACGTCGATCTCTTCGCTCAAGCGCACCAGCTGGTCCACGGGGCTGCCCGTGAAGAAATCGCTCAAGCGCCGCCCGACCGGCTTGCCGATGACGATCCTGGTGATGTTGCGCTGGCGCGCGAATCCCACGATGAGCCGGGCCACGTCTCCGCCCGCCAGCACGTGGGTCTCGGCTCCCAGCTCCTGGGCCAGTCGCAGGTTGTCCAGGGCCCTGGCCTGGGCCTCTCCGCCGGGCTGATGCTGCACGTACAAGGCGTGCCAGGAGGCGCGCAGGCCGTCTGCCAGGCGCTTTGCCGAGCGCACCAGCGTGGCCGAGGTGGGCGACGGCCCCACGCACACCAGGATGCGCTCCGACGTGGGCCAGGTGGTCTGGATGGCGTGGCCCTGGCGGTAGACCAGCACCTCGGTGTTCACCCGGTTGGCGGTGGAGCGAAGCGCCAGTTCGCGAAGCGCGCTCAAGTTGCCGGTCCGGAAGAAGTTCTCACCGGCCCACTCGGCCTGCCTGGGCAGGTAGACCTTGCCCTCGCTCAGGCGCTGGCGCAGGTCCTCGGGCGGCAGGTCCACCAGGATGACCGCCTCGGCCCGCTCCAGCACCGCGTCGGGCACGGTCTCGCGCACGCGTACGCCGGTGATCTGGGCCACGATGTCGTTTAAGCTCTCCAGGTGCTGGACGTTCAAAGTGGTCCAGACGTCCAGGCCGTTTTCCAGGAGTTCGTCCACGTCCTGCCAGCGCTTGGGGTGGCGCGAGCCCGGGACGTTGGCGTGGGCCAGCTCGTCCACCAGGATGAGGCCCGGCCGCCGGGCCAGGGCCTCGTCCAGGTCGAAGTCCTCAAGCACGTGCCCCTTGTAGTCGACGCGTCGGCGCGCAAGCACCGGCATCTCGTACATCAGGGCCTCGGTGTCCTCCCGGCCGTGGGTCTCCACGATGCCCGCCAGCACGGCGAGCCCTTCGGCCATCTTGAGGCGCGCGGCCTCCAGCATGGCGTAGGTCTTGCCCACGCCGGGGGCCATGCCGAGGAATATCCTCAGCCGCCCCCGGCGTTTGCTGGCTTCCTCCCGCTGGACCATGGCCAGCAGGGCGTCCGGGTCCGGACGGTCGTCCTCGTTTCTCATGCCTTACGCCTTACTCCTTGCCGGGCGCGGCATCCAGGGCAAGATTGAGGTCCAGCACGTTCACCCTGGGCTCGCCCCAGAATCCCAGCAGGCGTCCCTCGACATGCTTCTCCACCAGGGCGCTCACGGCCTGTACGGACAGGCCCCGCGCCTTGGCCACCCGCGCGGCCTGATAGAGCGCCGCCTCGGGGCTTATGTGGGGGTCCAGGCCGCTGGCCGAGGCCGTGGCCAGTTCCATGGGAACGGGGGAGTCCCCGTGTGCGTCCTTGAGCTTGGCGGCGCGTTCGGCCACGCCGTCGGCCAGGGCCTGGTTGGACGGCCCCAGGTTGGAGCCCGACGACTGCGCCGCGTTGTCCGGAGACGGCGACGTGGCCGAGGGCCTGCCCCAGAAGTAGCGGTCCGACTGGAAGGGCTGGCCGATCAGGGCCGACCCCACCACCGTCCCGCCGCGCACGATGAGGCTTCCTTCGGCCTGGGCCGGGAACAGGGCCTTGCCCAGGCCGGTCATGGCCAGGGGATAGGCCAGCCCGGTCAACAGGGTCATCCAGAAGAGCATCAGGAGCGACGGCTTGAGCTGTTGGGCGAACGTCTTGAACATGGCTGGCTCCTTAAGCCCATCCCAGGGCGGCGATGATCATGTCGATGAGCTTTATCCCGGCGAAGGGGACCAGGAGCCCGCCCACGCCGTAGACGAAGAGGTTGCGCTTGAGGGCCTGGGCCGCCGGCACGGGAATGTACTTCACGCCCTTCAAGGCCAGCGGGATCAGGAACACGATGACCAGGGCGTTGAACACCACGGCGGACAGCACCGCCGACTTGGGCGTGGCCAGGCCCATGACGTCCAGCACCCCCAGCTGCGGATAGATGCCCGCGAACACCGCCGGGATGATGGCGAAGTACTTGGCGATGTCGTTGGAGATGCTGAATGTGGTCAGCGACCCGCGCGTCATGAGCAGCTGCTTGCCGATGGCCACGACTTCCAGGAGCTTGGTGGGGTTGGAGTCCAGGTCCACCATGTTCCCGGCCTCCTTGGCGGCCTGGGTGCCGGAGTTCATGGCCACGCCCACGTCGGCCTGGGCCAGGGCCGGTGCGTCGTTGGTGCCGTCGCCGGTCATGGCCACCATCTTGCCCTCGGCCTGGTACTGGCGGATGCGCGCCAGCTTGGCTTCCGGGGTGGCTTCGGCCAGGAAGTCGTCCACTCCGGCCTCGGCCGCGATGGCCGCCGCCGTGAGCGGGTTGTCGCCGGTGACCATGATGGTCTTGATGCCCATGGCCCGAAGCTCGGCGAAGCGCTCCCGGATGCCGCCCTTGACGATGTCCTTGAGCCACACCGCGCCCAGGGGTTTGCCGTTGTCGGAGACAAGAAGCGGCGTTCCGCCCGACTTGGCGATCTCGTGGATGAAGCGGTCGATCTCCTCGGGCACGCGCAGCCCGGCCTGTTCCGCCAGGGCCTTGACCGCGTCCGGCGCGCCCTTGCGGATGGCCCGGCCGGGCAGGTTCACCCCGGAGAGCCGGGTCTGGGCGGTGAAGGGGACGAAGGTGGCCTCCAGCTCGTGCAGGTCGCGTCCGCGTATGCCGAAGCGCTCCTTGGCCAGGACCACGATGGAGCGGCCTTCCGGGGTCTCGTCGGCCAGGGAGGCCAGCTGCGCGGCGTTGGCCAGCTCGCGCTCGTCCACGCCCTTCACGGGCAGGAACGTCGTGGCCTGGCGGTTGCCCAGGGTGATGGTGCCGGTCTTGTCCAGGAGCAGCACGTCCACGTCGCCCGCGGCCTCCACGGCCCGGCCCGAGGTGGCGATGACGTTGGACTGGATCAGTCGGTCCATGCCCGCGATGCCGATGGCCGAGAGCAGCCCGCCGATGGTGGTGGGGGCCAGGCACACGAAGAGCGCGGCCAGGGCGGTGATGGTCACGGCCTGCCCCTGGCCGGAGAGATCCACCGCGAAGGCGGACATGGGCCGAAGGGTCACGCAGACCACCAGGAAGATGAGCGTGAGCGAGGCCAGCAGGATGTTCAGGGCGATCTCGTTGGGGGTCTTGCGGCGCTTGGCCCCCTCGACGAGCGAGATCATGCGGTCCAGGAAGGTCTCGCCGGATTCCGCAGCCACCTTCACCACCAGCCAGTCCGAGAGCAGGCGCGTGCCGCCGGTGACGGCGCTGCGGTCGCCGCCGCCCTCGCGGATGACGGGGGCGCTCTCGCCGGTGATGGCTGATTCGTCCACCGAGGCGATGCCCTCCACGATCTCGCCGTCCGAGGGGATGGTGTCGCCCGCCTCCACCAGCACCAGGTCGCCCCGGTGCAGGGTCTTGGCCTGGACGTTCTGGGAGGGGGAGTCCCTGCGCGGGTGCAGGAGCTTTTTCGCGATCACGTCCTGGCGCAGGCCGCGAAGGGCCGCCGCCTGGGCCTTGCCCCGCCCTTCCGCCATGGCCTCGGCGAAGTTGGCGAAGATGACCGTGGCCCACAGCCACGCGGACACCGAGGCCACGAACCCGAAGGGGGCTTCGCCCTTGCCGAGCAAGGCCTGCGCGGCGAGGAACGTGGTCAGGATGGAGCCCACGTAGACCGTGAACATCACCGGGTTGCGGGCCTGGCGCGCCGGGGCCAGCTTGCGCACGCAGTCCACGAGGGCCTGCCTGACGATGGGGCCGTCGAACAAGGGGCGTTTCTTCTTGTCTTTCGACATGACTATGACTCCGTTATTTCACCGGAAAGAGGGCAAGGTGTTCGGCGATGGGGCCCAGCGCCAGGGCGGGGACGAAGGTGAGCGCGCCCACCACCAGCACCACGGCCATGAGCAGGGCCACGAAGATGGGACCGTGGGTGGGCAGCGTGCCCGGCCCTTCCGCGAGGCGCTTCTTCCTGGCCAGTGAACCGGCCAGGGCCAGCACGGGCACGATCAGCCAGTAGCGCGAGCCGAACATGGCCACCGCGCCCGCGACGGTCCAGAAAGGCGACGTGGCGGTGAGGCCCGCGAAGGCGCTGCCGTTGTTGTTGCCCATGGACGAGAAGGCGTAGAGCACCTGGCTGAACCCGTGGGGCCCGGGGTTGGACAGGGCGTCCGGCGGTCCCATCACCGCGGCCAGCGCCGTGCCCATCAGGCACAAAAACGGCGGGATCAGGATGACCAGGGCGGCCATCTTGGTCTCGAAGGGCTCGATCTTCTTGCCCAGGTATTCCGGCGTGCGGCCCACCATGAGCCCGGCCACGAACACCGCCACCACAGCGAAGATCAACATGCCGTAAAGCCCCGAGCCCACGCCGCCGTAGACCACCTCGCCCAGCTGCATGAGGAGCATGGGCCACATGCCGCCAAGCGGCGTGAAGCTGTCATGCATGGCGTTCACCGACCCGTTGGACGCCGCCGTGGTGGCGGCGGCCCACAGGGCGGACCCGGCCGCGCCGAAGCGGACCTCCTTGCCCTCCAGGCTCGGGACATGCTCCACCCCGGTCCCGGCCAGCAGCGGGTTGGGACCCGACTCGGCCTGAATCGTCAGGAACGCGAACGCCGCAAAAAGGACGGTCATGGCCGCCAGCACCGCGATGCCCTGCCGCCGGTCGCCCACCATGACCCCGAAGGTATGGCACAGTCCCGCCGGGATAAGCAGGATGGCCAGCATCTCCAGCAGGTTGGTCAGCGGCGTGGGGTTCTCGTAGGGATGGGCGGAGTTGACGTTGTAGAAACCGCCGCCGTTGGTGCCCAGCTGCTTGATGGCCACCTGGGAGGCCACGGGCCCGAGCGCCAGGGCCTGCTCCGTGAGCGTGGCCGGTTCCGTCCTGGGCTTGCCGGCATCGTCCAGGACCGGCTTGCCCGCTTCATCGACCACGGGGTTGTCGTAGGTGGCGGGATCCATGAGCTTCGCAGTCGCCGAACCCTCGAAGGTCTGGGGAACGCCCTGCCACATGAGGGCCAGCGTCAGCACCACCGACAGCGGCAGCAGCACGTAGAGCACCGAGCGCGTCAGATCCTGCCAGAAGTTGCCCAGCCGGTCGGTCTCGCGCCGGGCGAGCCCCCGGATCAGGGCGGCCATCACGGCCATGCCAGTGGCCGCGCTCACGAAGTTCTGCACCGTGAGCGCGGTCATCTGGGTGAAATGGCTCATGGTGCTTTCGCCGCCGTACGCCTGCCAGTTGGTGTTGGTGGCGAAGCTGACGGCGGTGTTGAAGGCCACCAGCGGGTCCACGCCGGAAAGCCCCGCCGGGTTGAGGGGAAGCACCCCCTGGAGCCGCTGGATGGCGTACACGGCCAGAAGCCCGGCGGCGTTGAAGCCCACCACGGCAACGGCGTAGGTCTTCCAGTCCATCTCCCTGCGGGAGTCCACGCCGCACAGGCGGTAGAGGACGCCCTCCACCGGCTTAAGCGCCCGGTCCAGGCCGCAGGGCCTGCCCTGGTACACCCGGGCCATGAAGTGCCCCAGCGGCCAGGAGGCCCCCAGGAGCACGGCGAGGTAGAAAAGGTATTGAGCCCAGCTGTATGCGTTCATTCGAACCACTCCGGTTTGCACAGGGCCGCCAGCAGGTAGACGAACAGGGCAGCCGAGATGATGAGGGCCAACACGTCCACGGCTACCTCCCTTCCAGGCGGGAAACCAGCCCGATGAGCCCGAGCAGGCTCAGGATCAGGGCCAATGAAAGAACAATCAGGAGAACGTCCATCGCGCACCTCCGCGTGAGAGTCGATTGGCCCCCTTTTACCGCGCCGGATGTAAAAACGGTGTTAAAATGAGGCGGGCGGGCGTAAAAATCGTGTCTTTTCCGGCAGCGGGCAGGCCGGGCTCCAGGCCGGGAGCTGTCCTCCCCGGGCACCGCACACCCAACCCGGCGGACGGGTTATGGAAAATTTCCCCTTGACGAACCATAGCCTCCTATTTATTAGCCGCCTAGCAAACTTGTTAGGCGTCTAATAAATTGATCGTAAGCCTAACTGTTTGGGCG
The DNA here is from genome assembly GCF_022808915.1 of Fundidesulfovibrio terrae. Taxonomy (NCBI): domain Bacteria; kingdom Pseudomonadati; phylum Thermodesulfobacteriota; class Desulfovibrionia; order Desulfovibrionales; family Desulfovibrionaceae; genus Fundidesulfovibrio; species Fundidesulfovibrio terrae. The sequence goes on along the minus strand of NZ_JAKZFS010000004.1, from coordinate 32,065 downwards.
CCGACACGGAGAAGGCCATGCTCATCAAGGAAATACCCACCTACGCATCGCTTCTGGAAAAGGCCGAGCGCTATCCGGACATGGATATCCTGGCCACCGAGGCCTACCTGCACGCGCTTCGAAGCGGCACCTTGCTGCACACCTGCGCCGAGCGCATCCTGGCCAGGCAGGGCCTGAGCCGGGGCCGCTGCCTGCTGCTCTCGCTCTTGAGCACCGCCGACGGGCCGCTTCCGGTGGGCAAGCTGGCCGATCTGGCCGGCGTGACCACCCCCACGGTTTCGGCGGTGCTGGCGGGCATGGTGCGCGACGGGCTGGTGGAACGCACCCTGGACCCCGCCGACAGGCGGCTGGTGCGCATCGGGCTCACCCAAGAAGGCCAGCAGGTACTCGATGAGGTGCTGCCGGTGCTGTTTGAGCACCATGCCCGGGTGGTGTCGCAACTCACGAAGGAAGAGCTCAGGACGCTGATCGAGCTTTTGTCCAAGGTCCGGCTCAAGCCAGCCTGAAACGCCCTGTCCGGCCAGGCGGCAACCCGAGAAGAAGAGAGGTTTTGTTCATGACGACAGATAATTCCCCGCGCAAATCCCGCGCCGTGGTCAAGGCCGCGCTGGCCGTCCTGGCCGTGGGCGCGATCGGCGCAAGCGGGGCCTGGTGGTGGCACGCCAGGGCCTTCGAGACCACCGACAACGCCTTCATCACCGCCCACGTGACCTCCGTCTCCCCGCAGGTGGGGGGCCGGGTGCTCGAGGTGCTGGTCCAGGACAACCAGAAGGTCGAGGCGGGCGACGTGCTCATCCGTCTCGACAAGGCCCCTTTCACGGTCAAGGCGGACCAGGCCCGGGCCAACTTAAACGAGTCCCGGCAGAAACTGGAGGAAGCCAGGTCGCAGCACCAGGTGGCCCTGGCCGCCGCCGCCCAGGCCCGCGCCGACGCGGCCTCGGCCGAGGCCCAGGCCGCCAACGCCGCCACCGACCTCAAGCGCTACAACAACCTGGTCAACAGCGGCGCCGTGTCCCAGCAGGCCCACGACAACGCCGAAACCCTGGCGCACACCTCCTCTTCCGCCCTGCTGGGGGCGCGCAAGCACCTGGCCGCCGCGGAAGCCCAGGCCGGGTTGGCCGCGGCCCAGATCCTCACGGCCCAGGCGGGCGTCGAGAAAAGCCGCGCCGCCCTGGACCAGGCCCTCCTGGACCTCTCCTACACCGAGACCAAGGCCCAGGTGAGCGGGCGGGTGACGAAAAAGGCCGTGGAGCCCGGCGACTACGTGCAGACCGGCCAGGCCGTGCTGGGGCTGGTGCAGGACGACGTCTGGGTGGTGGCCAACTTCAAGGAGACCCAGCTTCAGGACATGCGTCCCGGCCAGCCGGTGTCCATAAGCGTGGACGCCTATCCGGGAGAGGAATTCCAGGGGCACGTGGACAGCTTCCAGGCCGGCACCGGCGCGGCCTTCAGCCTGCTCCCGGCCGAGAACGCCACCGGCAACTACGTGAAGGTGGTGCAGCGCGTGCCGGTGAAAATCGTGTTCGACCTGGCGGGCGGCAACGCCTGGCATCTGCTGGCCACGGGCATGTCCGTGATCCCCCAGGTGAAGGTGCGCTGACTCGCACGTCAGGCCCGGCTGCACTCCGAACGACATTCTTACCCGCCGCGAGGAAACTCCGGGACATCCCCGAGCCTCAAGAAAGCATAGGCGGCAGACGGACACGCACATGCAAAGACTTACCGTTGTTATCCTTTTGACGCTCCTCACCGGCTGCATGGCCGGTCCCAACTACCGCAAGCCCGACCTGCCCGCGGGCAAGGACTGGGTCGAGTCCGGCGGACAGTCCCAGGCCGACTCCCCCGGCGACCAGCCCTGGTGGCTGGTGCTTGGCGACGAGCGCCTGAACGCCCTCATGGACAAGGCCCTGGCCGGGAACCTGGACGTGCAGGTCGCCCTGGCCCGCATCAAGGAGGCCCAGGCGGGCCAGAGCGGGGCCGTGGCCCAGCTGCTGCCGAACAGCTCCGGCCAGCTCACCACCGTCCGGACGGACCAGAACACCCGCGACGACTACAAGCCCCAGACCCAGGTGCAGGCCAACCTGAACATCAGCTGGGAGATCGACCTCCTGGGCGGCAACCGCCGCGAGCTGGAAGCCAGGACCGCCGAAAAGGACGCCGCCTGGCTCAACCGGGACGCCGCGCTCCTGGCCATGACCGTTGAGGTGGCCCGCGCCTACGTGCAGCTGCGCGACGCCGCGGCCCAGATCATGGTGCTCACGGCCAACATCGCCACCCAGAAGGAGACCCTGCGCCAGACCACCCTGCGCCAGCAGTACGGGCTGGGCTCCGCCCTGGAGGTCGCCCAGGCCTCCCGGCAGGTTTCGGCCACCCAGGCCGAGCTGCACCCCCTGCTCACCCTGCGCGCCCAGGCGGTGCACCGCCTGGAGCTGCTGCTCGGCCAGACGCCGGGGAGCCTGCCCGAACTGGACAAGATTCCCACCAGGATCGACGTGCCCCAGGCCTCGCTTGTGCTGACCTCGCCCGGCAGCGTGCTGGTCAGGCGGCCCGACGTTGCCCTGGCCGAGCGCCAGCTGGCCGCCTCCGTGGCCCGCCAGGGTGTCAGCCGGGCGGCCTGGCTGCCGCGCCTGAGCCTGTCGGCGCTTCTGGGGACCGCCTCGGCCAGCCCCGACACCCTGCTCTTCATGACCGGGCAGACGTACACCCTCGGCGGGTCCGTGGCCCAGACGCTTCTCGACTTCGGACGCGTCCAGTCCCAGATCAGGGCTTCGGACGCCCGGGCCGAAGCCCAATTGGCCACCCTGAAGCAGCGCTCGCTCACGGCCCTGTCCGAGGTGGAGATCGCCCTGGCCGCCTACGGCAACGCGGAGCACCGCCGCAAGGACCTGACCGACACCGAGGCCAAGGCCGAGGAAACCTTCCAGCTCTCGCGCAAGCTGTACCTGGACGGCCTGGGGCAGTTCCTGAACGTGCTGGACGCCCAGCGCGAGCTGCTGAACGCCCAGCAGGCCCGCACGGCTGCGGAAGCGGCCGTGGTGCGCGACATCGTGGACCTGGAGTCGGCCATGGGCGGCTCGACCTACGTCCAGAAGCCCCTGCCGTCCAAGAACGACCCGCCGCTCATGGACATCTCCCTGCCGCCCAGGCTCTCGGCGGCCCGCACGGGAGCAAGTCCGGCGGCCCAGTGACCCGGCGGCAACCCTCCGGCCCGGCGCGGTGAACGCGCCGGGCATAACGCACAGAAGGGAGGAAACCATGAAGCGGACATTGGCCCTGCTCAAGGCCTGCACCTTCCTGCTGGCCGTTCTGACGGCCGGCGCGGCCCTGGCCGGGCAGCGGATAACCGACGACGACCTGCAGTGGCTGCGCGAGAGGACCGAAAACAGGCGCGGAGCCTGGGTCCGCCTGGACCTGGCCGAGCGCGAGGCCCTGGAGGAAGGCTCGCCGGAGCGGGCCGAGGCGTTCAGGGATGCCAAGGCCCGGGCATACGAGGCCTACATGGCGCTGGACAAGGAACTCCGGCACGCCAGGGCAGCCAAGGCCGAACAGGACAAACGCCAGGCCGAACAAGGACCCGAACGCTGAGGCGCCGGGCAAAAAATGCGCAAACACTTCACTGTTTGCTTTCCGTTGCGCGTGCAATCAGGGTATCATGGCCGCAACCGATGACCGCCAAGGAGGAGCCGAGGTGCTTGAAACGATCGTGGTAGCCGTGGACTCGTCGCCGCAACACGCGGCCATACTCGACGCGGCCGCCGAACTGGCCATCGCCACGGGAGCCGCCGTCCACGTGGTCACCGTGGCGGACGCCTCGTGCGAGGCGGGCATGGCCCTGAACCGGTCCTGTACCGGGGTGTTCACCTCGCTGGGCCGGGAAGTGGACGACGTGCTGCGCGCGGCGTGCCAGCGCCTCTCGGACAAGGGAATCTCCTGCCGGACCCACGCCATGAGCGGGCTGGTGTCCGAGCGCATCGTCGACCTGGCGGTGGAGCTCCGGGCGGGCCTGATCGTCGTCGGCCACCGCCATCTGGGCTGGATGCAGCGGATATTCGAAAATTCGGTGGGGCGCGACCTGCTGGAACACGCGCCCTGCAACGTGCTGATCGTGAAGGAGGGCGCGGACGCCGGATGACGGCGCCCGGTCCCCGTCCAGGCATCGCCTGGCATGTCCCTCAAACGCGGGAGTGATCCATGAAAGCCACGGCCAATCTCACCACCGACAACGAACTGTTCTCCTCCTCGCTCGAAAACGGCGTGCTGGTCATCAGGCAGAAGCAGCACATCCTGCGCATGACCCAGGACATCCACGCCATCTTCTCCTTCTACGAATACCTGGAGTCCATGCTCGTAAGCCGCGCGTACAAGGCCCTGGTGGTCTTCGGCGTGCCCGAGACCGCCAACCACATCGACCACGGCCGGTTCCTGTGCAAGGCCCTCTCGGCCGGGCGGGAGAACAAGATCCTGGACAGGCTGGGCAACGTGGTCAACCGCCTCGTCGTCACCACCTCCACCCTTGGCGCCGTCACCGTGTACGCCGGGCGGGGGACGGTCTCGCTCTTCAACCTCAACCTCTCCCTGGCCTACGACTACCGCCTCGTCGCCGACGACACCCAGTTCGAGAACCCCAACGCCGCCATCGGCATGATCACCAAAGGCAGCGGCTATTTCCTGCCGCGCCTGCTCGGGGTCAAGAAGGCCACCGAGGTGTTGCAGTGGCGGGGCTTCTCCGCCGAGGAGGCCCTGCAGTTCGGGATCGTGGACCGCATCGTTCCGGCCGCCAGGCTGGAGGAGGAGACCATGCGCTTCGTGGAGGGGAGCCTGGCCGGGCCGTCCTCCATGCTGCTGGGCATCCGCAAGCTGCTCAAGTGCGACCAGGACGCCCTCCAGCGGAGCCTGGCCCAGGAAGACCAGCTCATCAAGGAGCGCCTGGAGTCGCCGGACTTCCGTCAGGCCTTCACCGACTACTGCCGGGAGAAATTCGGCTGCGACATGGAGACCCTGCTCAAGGCCGGTTAAGGCTCAGGGAGGAGGATCGGCGCGGGCCGGTCCTCCCCGGGCTTACATATGGCGCGGGGCCGGGAATGGCGTCTTGCCCTGCGGGCGGGAGTGGGTTTAGAATCAGGCCGTCATCAAGCCCCGCCTCGCCGCCACGGAGCCTCCCCCATGAAGGACATCGCCAGCTTCCTCTCAGGATTCAAGGAATTCCAGCGCACCTACTTCTGCGCGGACAGCGAATATTTCGCCAGCCTGGAAAAAGGCCAGACCCCGCGGGCCCTGGTCATCGCCTGCTCCGACTCGCGGGTGGATCCGGCCATCATCACCGGCTGCGAGCCGGGCGACATGTTTGTGGTGCGAAACGTCGCCAACCTGGTCCCCCCCTACGAGAACGCCCCCGGCCTGCACGGCGTCAGCGCCGCCCTGGAATACGCGGTGAAGGTGCTCGACGTGGGCCACGTCATCGTGCTCGGCCACTCCTGCTGCGGGGGCATCCAGGCGCTCATGAACCCGGGCCGCGAGGGTCTGGGCGAGTTCATCGCCCCCTGGGTGCGCATCGCCGAACCGGCCCTGCGCGAGGTGGGCCGCGGGCTGCCGGACAAATCCGAGCCCCTGCGCCAGCGCGCCTGCGAACAGGCTTCCGTGCTGGTTTCGCTTGAGAACCTGCTGACCTTCCCCTGGATATGGGAGCGGGTCATGACGGGAAGGCTCTACCTGCACGGCTGGTACTTCGACATGCAGAAAGGGGAGCTCTTGAGCTACCTCCCCGAGACCGGGACCTTCGAGGCCCTGGTGCCCCGCTGCGAGGGGCGGCCCGAGGAGTGACCCCGGGGCGTCACCCGTCCAGGGCGGCGTCCTCCAGGCCGGGCTCCGGCTCCTGGTACCGCAGGGGGAAACACAGCCGGAACCTGGCTCCCCCGGCGGGCTCTACCGTCAACTTACCGTGCAGTTGCCGCACAAGCATGGTGACGATCTGCAGGCCCAGGGACGAAACCGAGTTCAGGCTGAACCCCTGGGGCAGCCCTTCTCCGTCGTCGGCGATCACCAGATTCACCGAACCGTTCTCCAGGGCGGTCGAGACGGTTATCGTACCCCTGTCCCGGTTCCTGAAAGCGTGCTTGAGGGAGTTGGTGACCAGCTCGTTCATGATCAGGCCGAAGGGGATGGCCTGGTCGAGGGTCAGGGTGATGGCCGAGAGGTCGAACGCCAGGGAGATGTCTCCGGTCGCCCTGTAGGCCGCCACTAGGCGGGCGAGGAGCTGGCGCAGATAGCCGTCGACCTCGATGCCCGAAAAATCCCCCGACGTGTACAGCTGCTCGTGGATCATGGCCATGGACGTGATGCGCCCCCTGCTCTCGGCCAGGGCGTCCAGGGCGGCCGGGTGGTCCACCGCGTCCTCCTGCAGGCTCAAAAGGCTGGAAATGATGTTGAGGTTGTTCTTCACCCGGTGGTGGATCTCGCGCAGGAGCACCTCCTTCTCCCGCAGGGACGCGGCCATGATCTCCTCGGTGCGCTTGCGCTCGGTAATGTCGATCCAGCTGGCCCGCACCAGATCGTGGTCGCTGGAAGGCAGCCTGACCAGGCGCACCTCGCAGATGCGCTCCTGTCCGTGGAGGTTTCGGATGGACCTTTCCAACACCACCTCCTCGCCGGCCAGGGCCCGGGCGCTGTTTTCCCGGGTGCTCTCGAGGACGGGACGGCCGTCGGGCTGGTCCGGCAGGTAGAAACGAAGAATCCCCTTCTCGAACAGCTCCTCGCGTGAGCAGCCGAAGAGCTTCACCGCGTTGGCGTTGGCGTCGACGGTCTTGCCCTGTTTGACGTCGCTGACCACCACGGCTTCCGGGGCCTGCTCAACCATGACGCGGAAGCGCTCCTCGCTGGTCCTGAGTTCGGTTTCCACCTGCTTGCGCTCGTCGATTTCCTTTTTGAGGTTCTCGTTCAGGAGCTCCAGCTCGGAGGTGCGCTCGGCCACCAGATCTTCCAGGTGGTCCTTGTGCCGCTTGAGTTCGGCCTCGGCCTGGCGCCGGGAGTCCACCTCGGTCTCCAGCTTGCGGTTGGCGGCCTCCAGCTGCGCCGGGCTCGGGATGCGCAGGGCCCTGGGGATCATCGGGAACAGGAGAAGGACCGTCAGCAGCGAGAAAAACGCCGTGGCGGACTTGACCCATCCCTCGAGCCAGTAGTCCGGAGTCCAGATGGTCCACACGGACATGAGGTGGGTGGTGCCGCAGCTGATGATGAACAGCGCGAACAGGAGCAACATCGCCGGGAACGGCACGTCCGAGCGCTTGCGCACGAAATAGAATATGATGACAGGGATGATGTAGTAGGACAGGCCCGTCACGAGATCCGAGACGGTATGCAGCGCGATGAGGTCCGGCTGCCAGAGAAAGCAATGTCCGTGGGGTTCGAACCCCATGAAGGAATGCGCGGCTCCCGCATGTTCGGCCATGAACCCTCCGGTGGGCTGCAGTGTATTTCTCAGGCCAAGGGCAACCGGATGGTGAACGTCGACCCTTTTCCCGGAGCCGAATCCACGTCGATGGTCCCTTTATGGTTCTCGGCGATGATGAAGTAGGAAACCGACAGGCCGAGCCCGGTCCCTTCCCCGGGGCCCTTGGTGGTGAAGAAGGGCTCGAAGAGGCGTTTCTTGGACGCCTCGTCCATTCCCGGCCCGTTGTCCCGCACCTCGATGCGGGCCATACCCTCTTCATGCGCGGTCTTGAGGTGGATCTCCGGCCGGTCTCCCCTTTCCGTATTCCCGGACATGGCTTGGGCGGAGTTGCGGAGCAGGTTCACCACCACCTGCTCGATCTGCGTGGCCGTGCAGGGGACCGGGGGCATGCTGGCGTCGAAATCCCTCGTGATGACGATATTCCTGAAATCGTACTTCTTCTTGAGATCGTAGTCGTTCGCGCAGAGTTCCACGGCCTTGTCCAGGAGGGCGTTGATGTCGGTCGGAGCCCGGACGGACTCGCTCTTGCGGCTGAACTCCAGCATGCTGGAGACGATCCTGGCGGCCCTCGAACTGGCGTCGCGCACGCCCTGGAGCAGCGTGAACACCTCGCGCCGCTCCAGAAACGCCCGGATGTTCTCGAACGGGCACCCCGCAACCGCGGCCGCGGCCAGGTTGGTCGGGGAATCCTTGGTCAGGCGGCTCTGCACCACCTGTACGCTCTGTATGATGGCGCTGAGCGGATTGTTGATCTCGTGGGCCATGCCCGCGGCCAGCCCTCCGATGCTCATCATCTTCTCCGTCTGGATCATGACCTCCTGCATGTGTTTGCGCTCGGAAATGTCCTGGATGATGGCGTAGAGCAGCTTCTTGCCCTTCAGGAAGACCGTGTCGCTGGCTATCTCCACGTCCCGGACCTCCCCCGAAGCCAGACGATGTCTGCTCTCGAAGCGGTTCTGGGTGGGGTCCTGGGCCTGGACCATCTTGGCGAGGAGTTCCTCGTGGGGCAGGATGCACACACGTTCGACGTTTATCTTCCTCATTTCTTCGAGGGTGTAGCCGTAATAGGCGCAGGCAGCGGGATTGGCGTCCACGATCTCCCCCGTGTCGGGGTCTACGAGGAGCTTGATCGCATGGCTGCTCTCGAAAAGTATCCGGTAGCGCTCCTCGCTCTCCTTGAGGGCCAGCTCGGCCTTCTTGCGCGCGGTGATGTCCTCGCAGAAAATGATGATGCCGCCGATCGCGCCGGAAGCCTCGGACCAGGGGCGGACCTCCCATTTGAGCCATTGCCTGCTCCCGTCGGGCCACTCGAAGACGTCCTCTTCGGAGCGCTCCACCGCCCCGGCCAGGCAACGCCGGTGGATCTCTTTCCAGCGCTCGGGGACGTTGGGAAAAACCTGGTAATGGTCCCTGCCCAGGACATCCTGCCCGGCCAGGCCGAAATCTTCCAGCCAACGGTGGCTGACCGACAGATAGCGCATGTTCCTGTCGAACATGGCGATGGCCGCGGGGGCGTATTGCACGAACAGGAGCATCAGCTCGTCGCGCACCCGCAGGGCCTGCTCGGTCCGCATGCGCTCGGCATCCAGGGCTTCCAGCGCGGCTATCCTCTGGCGCGCGGTTTCCAGCTCGGACTTGAGCTGGGTGACTTTTTTTGTGGCGTTAGGCATGGCACCCCCTCGGGTCAGGCGGCTTGCTCAAGCCACTGCACTGATCCTGGACGAAAGGGAAACAACTCCGAGCAGGTCACACTCGTCTCTCTATTTTGATGGCACGAGACATTGACGGCGTCAATGGAGCGGGCGTTCACTGGCCGGAGCCGGGAGCGGGGTGTGCCGCCGCCGTCAAGAAGCGTCCGGAGCGACCACCAGGGGCAGCCGGATGGTGAACACCGTCCCCCCGCCCGGATGCGACTCCACGTCGATCGTTCCCTTGTGGCTATTGACGACGATGAAGTAGGCGATGGACAGTCCGAGTCCGGTTCCCGTGCCCACGGGCTTCGTCGTGAAGAACGGCTCGAAGATGCGGCGGCGGACATCCTCGGGGATACCCGGACCGTTGTCCTCCACCGTGATCCTGGCCATGCCGTTTTCCCGGCGGGTGCGCAGGACGATCCTGGGCGGGGGGCTGTCGGCGCCGCGCCCGGACATGGCCTGGGCAGCGTTGAGCAGCAGGTTCATGACGACCTGCTGGATCAGGGGGGCCGTACAGGGAACCGGCGGAAGGGCAGGATCGTAGTCTTTCACGATCTCTATCTTGCGGAAGTCGTAGTTTCTCTTGAGGTCGTAATCCGTGGCGCACAGTTCCAGGGTTTTATCCAGAAGCGCGGACAGTTCGACGCAGGGCCGGCTGGGTTCGGCCCCGCGGCAGAATTCGAGCATGTTGCACACGATCTGCGCAGCCCGCACGGCGGCCTCGCGCACGTGGGCGAGCATGGCCAGGATTTCGCGCCGCTGCAGATAGTCGTGCAGCCGGTCCAGCCCGATGCCGGCCTTCTCGGCGGCCCGGAGGTTGGCCTGCCCCTCGGGGGACAGGCGGCGCAGGATGACCTGCACGTTCTGCAGTATGCCGCTCAGGGGGTTGTTGATCTCGTGGGCCATGCCCGCGGCCAGGCCGCCCACGCTCATCATCTTTTCCGTCTGGACCAGGAACTCCTGCATGCGCTTGCGCTCTGTGATGTCTATGCCGATGCCGGTGAAATAGCGCTTTCCCTCAAGGACCAGCGGAACGCCCGTGAAATAGTAGAGGCGCCTGCTCCCATCCTTGTTGCGGAGGTGGCCTTCGGCGTGGGAGAATCCGTCAGTGTTTATCCTTTCGACGGCCTTGCGTATCTTCTCGATTTCCTCGGGGTCGTCCTTGTACCAGTCGAACAGGGTCATCCTGGAGAGCTCCTCGGAAGAATAGCCGGTGAGCTCCGTATGCTTCTTGTTCCAGCGCACGAGCCGCCCCTGGTCGTCGTAGAGGTACAGCAGGCCCGGCACGCTGTTCATGACGGCGTCGGTGAAGGCCTTCTCGCGCAGAATTTCGTCCTGGGCCGCTTTCCGGGCGGTGATGTCCCTGGCCGAAACGAGCAGCCTGTCGGCGTCGCCGATACGGGCCTTCCGCACGGACATGTCCACCCAGAACAACTCGCCATCGCGCTTCCTGGCCTGCCATTCGAAATGTTGCGGCCCGTCTCCCCTGGCCTGGCGCATCCTGGCCACGGCGTGGGCCTGATCGTACGGCTCGAGGCCCGAACTGAGCACCCCCACGTCGAGCCTGTCGAACTCGTCCCGGCTGTAGCCGTAGGCTTCGCAGGCGCGCTGGTTGACGCCGAGGATCGCTCCGGTTTCCGGGTCGTGGACGAGTACGATCTCGCTGATCGAATCGAAGATGGTCCTGAACTTGTCCTCGCTTTGCCTGAGCTGCTCCTGGGCCTGCCGGCGCTCCGCCACCTCCCGCAACAGCCTGCCATTGGCCTCGTTGAGCTCCCAGGTCCGCTCCGCCACCCGCGCTTCCAGTTCCTCCAGGGTCTTGCGGAGCGCTTCCTCGGCCCGCTTGCGTTTCGTCACATCCAGGCCGAATGCGATATTCCTGCTGCCGCTGGACACCAGGCCCCAGGAAATGGTCTTCCGCGATCCGTCCTTGCAGGTGACCGTCGCCTCCATGGGCTCGATCTCGGACCTTGTTTCGATGGCCCGTGCGACCCTGGCCTGCCATTCCTGTTCGACCCGAGCCCGGTATTTCTCGTCCGGATAGGCCTTCGGCCACCAGTGTTCCGCCGCCGGGACATCCTCCAGGCTGTAGCCGAAGAGTCTTTCGAACGTTGGATTGAGATATTGGCAGCGTTGCTCGATGCCAACGGACACATAGATGGCCAGCGGCGAGGACTCGGCGAGGGCTCGAAATATCTCGTGGCTCTCTTCAAACGCATCATCCGTCCGGCCGCCCGCTCCATAAGCGGCCTCAAGAACCCTCACTTTCCGCCGCGCAGCCTCAAGCTCGGCGATGAGTTGCTCCCTGCTCTTCTCGGCGTCCAGCATCACCCTCTCCTGCCGGGATAAACCTGGCGCGTCATTTGGGGTGACACTACCGTTCCGAGAGCGCTTTGAGAAGATAAAACTGGGATTCTGCGCCGCGCAGGAACCCTGCCGCAAGCGGTCAGCGCGCCGTGGCCTTCCTGCGCTGGTCCAGGTAGTACATCACCGGCACCACCATGCGCGAGAAGACCGTGGCCGCCACCTCCCCGGCCATGAGCGATATGGCCAGCCCCTGGAAGATGGGGTCGAACAGGATGACGAAGGCCCCGGCCACGACGGCGATGGCCGTCAGCAGCATGGGGCGGAAGCGCACCGCCCCGGCCTCCACCACGGCGTCCTCCAGGCTTACCCCCTCGCGCCTGCGCATCTCGATGAAGTCCACCAGGATGATGGAGTTGCGCACCACGATGCCCGCCCCGGCAATGAAGCCGATCATGGACGTGGCCGTGAAGAAGGCCCCGGCCAGGGCGTGGGCCGGGATGATGCCGATGAGCGAGAGCGGTATGGGCGACATGATGGCTATGGGCGTGGTGTACGAGCCGAACCAGCCCACCACCAGGATGTAGATGAGGATCATCACCACCCCGAAGGCGAGCCCCATGTCCCGGAACACCTCGTAGGTGATCTGCCACTCGCCGTCCCACTTCATGGAATACCCGGCCAGCGACGCGGGCTGGGACGTATAGAGGACGGGCAGGGGCTCCGAGCCCTGAACCTGCCAGGCCCCCTGGCCTTCCCTGCCCAGGCGGTCGAGCTCGCCGGTGATGCGCCCCATGCCGTACACCGGGCTCTCCTCCCGGCCGGCCATGTCGCCCGTGACGTAGACCACGGGCTGCAGGTTCTTGTGGTAGATGGCCGACGGCACGGTGCGTTCCTGTATGGTGGCGATCTGCTCCAGGGACACGAGCTGCCCCGAGCCGCCCCGCACCGGTATGGACGGGATGTCGGCCGCATGGGCCCGGTCGCGCAGGGGAAGGCGCACGATGATGGGGGCGTCCTCCTGGGCGTCATCGTCGTGCAGGAGCCCGGCCTCCACGCCGCGAAGGGCCGCCGTGACCGCCTCCAGGGCGCGGCGCGGCTCGATGCCGTTCGCCAGGGCCTTGTCGCGCTCGATGCGGATGAGCGTCTCCGGCTGGGGGTCGTCCACGTACCAATCCACGTCCACCACGTCCTGCGTGCGCGAGAAGACGTCCTTCACCTGGCGGGCCACATTGAGCCTCCCCGCGTCGTCCGGGCCGTAGATCTCCGCCACCAGGGTCTGGATCACCGGGGGTCCGGGCGGCACCTCGGCCACCTTGATCCTGGCCCCGTACCGCTGGGCGATGGGGAGCAGAACCTGGCGGACCTCCTTGGCCACGGCGTGGCTCTGTTTGGAACGCGCGCTTTTCGGGGCCAGGTTCACGGCGATGTCCGCCGCGTTCTGCCCGCGCCGCAGGTAGTAGTGGCGGATGAGCCCGTTGAAGGAGAACGGCCCGGACGTGCCCGCGTAGATCTGGGCGTCGGCCACGTCGGGCCGCTTGAGGATTTCCGCCGCCAGCTCCCCGGCCACGCGGGTGGTCTGCTCCAGGGTGGTGCCCAGGGGCATGTCCACCACCACCTGGAACTCGCTCTTGTTGTCGAAGGGCAGCATCTTCACCAGCACCATCTTGAGCGGGAACAGGGAGCAGGCCAGCGCCAGCAGGACGCCCACCAGGGCCAGGAAGGCCCAGCGCTTGCTGGGCACGCGGATGAGCCCGGCCATGAGGCGCTTGTAGAGCCTCGTCCCGGCGTCGTCCCCGTGGGCGTGCCCGGACGCGGCCCCGTGCTTGAGCACGCGCTTGGAGGTCCAGGGGGTGATCACGAAAGCCACGCACATGGACAGCAGCATGGCCAGGGAGGCGCCGATGGGCATGGGGCGCATGTAGGGGCCCATGAGCCCGCCCACGAAGGCCATGGGCATGATGGCCGCGATGACCGTGAAGGTGGCCAGCACCAGAGGGGCGCGCACCTCGTTCACGGCCTCGAGGATCACCTGGGAGAAGGGGCGCCTGGAGCTTCCCGGCAGGTCCAGGTGGCGCACGATGTTCTCCACGTCCACGATGGGATCGTCCACCAGGATGCCGATGCAGAAGATGAGCGCGAAGAGCGTGACCCGGTTCAGCGTGTAGCCCAGCAGCCAGTACGTGGCCAGGGTCACCGCCAGGGTCACGGGTACGGCCACCATCACCACCAGGCTGGCCCGCCCGCCCAGGAACAGGGCCACGATGACGCCCACCGAGACCGCCGCCAGCAGCAGGTGTTCGAGCAGTTCGTGCACCTTGGCCTTGGCGGTCTCGCCGTAGTTGCGGGTGGTATCCACCGCGACGCCTGTGGGGATCACGAAGCCCTTGAGCCCGGCCACCTTGGCGAGCACAGCGTCGGCCAACCGGGTGGCGTTCACTCCGGCCCGCTTGGCCACGGTGAGCGTGACCGCGGGCTCCATCTCCGAGGCCCCGCCCGGCGCGTCCTCCGACGCGCGTCCGCGCAGGAAAAACACGTAGTCCCCGGGTTCGTCGAAACCGTCGGTGATCTTCGCCACGTCGCCCAGGTACACGGGCCTGCCGCCCTGCACGGCCAGCACCGCCCGGGACAGCTCCTTGGGGGTGCGGAAGAAGTTGTCCAGGCGGATGCTGACGGCCTGGCCCTCCTGCACGGTCTCGCCCATGGTCTCGCCCTGGTTCTGGCCGCGCAGGGCGGTCAGCACGTCCACAGCGTCCAGGCCGTTGGCGCGCAGGCGCTCCTGGTCCAGTTCCACCATCACGGCGCGCCTGCGGCCGCCGATGACCGAGGTCTCGGCCACGCCCGGGATGCGCCGGACGTCCTCGTTGACCTGCAGGGCCACCGTGCGCAGCTGGCGCGAATTGAGGCCGCCGCCGTGGAAGGTCAGGGCCGCAACCGGCACGTCGTCGATGGAGCGGGGCTTGAGGATGGGCTGGGAGCAGCCCGGGGGAATCCAGTCCAGATGCTGGTAGAGCTTGGCGTAGGTCTTCACCATGCTCTTTTCCGCGTCGTCGCCCACCTTGAAACGCACCACGGTCAAGGCCGCGCCGTCCTGGGCCGTGGAGTAGACGTACTCCACCCCGGGAATCTCCCAGAGCAGCTTTTCCATGGGGGCCACCACGCGGTTCTCCACCTCCTTGGGCGTGGCCCCGGGCATGGAGACGTGGATGTCGATCATGGGCACCACGATCTGAGGCTCCTCCTCGCTGGGGGTACCCGTCACGGCGAACACGCCGAGCAGCAGCGCCGCCAGGACCACCAGCGGCACCAGCTTGGAGTCCACGAAGAACGAGGTGATGCGCGAGAGCGTGTCGTGCCCGTGCGGCCCCTGCGGATCGAGGGCGCTCACTGAACGGCCTCGGCGATGCGGTCGCCCTCCCGCAGGGTCTCCGTCTTGGCGCAGACCACCCTGTCGCCGTCGCCGAGCCCGGAGAGGATCTCCACGAAGCCCGGCGCGCCCGGGGATTCGAAGGCTTCGGAATCGGTGAGGAAGGGTTTTCCCTCCAGCATCACCTTGATGAACCGCCCGCCGGGCTTGACCACCCGGAAGCCCACCGCGCCCGAGGCGTCCACCACGAACACGGCCGGGAGGTCGCCGCGCATGCGCAGGCATTCAAGGGGCAACAGGAGCTTTTTGGAAATCCGGGCGGGCAGGAACACGCGGCCGTACATGCCGCCCTTGGGCTGGACCGCCCCGAGGGGAGGCAGTTCCGCCTTGAGCTTGAAGGTCCGGGTGGCGGGGTCGACCCGGCCCACCACGGCGCTCACCCTGACCGGCACGGGGTCCGGCACCAGGGAGGGAACGACGCCCACCACCTGCTGCCCGACCTTGAGCCCGGGCAACAGGCTCTCGTCCACCTGGGCCACCAGGTCGAATCCGCTGGCCACGTCGTCCAGCATGGCCAGGGGCTGCCCGGCGCCGACGAAGGCCCCCTGGTCGACATACCGCCTGGTGAGCACGCCGTCGAAGGGGGCGTTGATGCGCGTGTAGGCGTTCAGGGACTTGAGTTCCGCCTTCTGGGCGGCCACGGCGTTCTCGCGGGCGGCGTTGGCCTCCACCTCCCTGGCCAGGGCCAGGTATTCGGTGCGGGCCTTCTCGAAGTCGTCCTGGCTGATGACCTTCTGCGTCAGCAGGCGCGAAAGCCGGTCCAGATTGGCCTTGGCGTGGGACGCCCGGGCCTCCAGGGCCTGGCGCTCCGAGGCGGCCTGGGCCATGGACGCGGCGAGCCCCTGCTCCCGGCTCTGCAGGTCCTTGTCGTCGATGCGCAGGATGGGGTTTCCGGCCTTCAGCGCCGCGCCCTCCTGGGCCATGACCTCGACCACCGCTCCGGAGAGCTTGCTGGCCAGGGTGACGCTGTTGCGCGACTCCACCTGGGCCGGAAAGGAGCGGCACTCCACCGCCTCTTCCGTGTGGACCACGCGGGTCGGGGCCTGCACGGTCCGCGGGGCGGGAACCTCGGGCGGCTCCTTACCGCAGGCGAGCAGCAGCGCGAACACGGCCAGCGCGGCAAGCCGCACCATGGGCATCAGTCGGGACGAGGGCATTCTAAAACCTCCATCAGGCCGATGATGCCCGGTCCAGGACCGGGCATCATCGGCAACATAGCCGAAAGCGAGGCATCTGGCCAACCGGCATCCGCGATCCGGGCGCTATTTCTCCCGTCCGAACGGCCAGGCCATGATGCCGCCCTCCATGACCACCACGTTGTCGTAGCCCCTGCCCTCCAGGATGCGCTGGGCCTCGTAGCCGCGCATGGACACCTTACAGTAGGCCACGATGCGCGCGCCCTTGTCCGCCGGGAGCTCGTCCAGGCGGTTGCGGAGCTGTCCCAGGGGAATGAGCGTCTCCCCCACCCCCAGGCGCATCTCCTCGAACTCCTTGGGGCCGCGCACGTCCAGGAAGTACTGCTCCCTGCCCTCGTCCAGCCCGCGCCGGACCTCGATGCAGGATTCGCCCGCGAACAGCCCGCGCATCTTGTTGTCCAGGACATGCGCGGTGGCGATGAAATGGTCGATGGCCAGCGAGAACGGGGGGGCGTAGGGCAGGTCGGCCATGCCCGCTTCCTCCACGGTCAGGCCCGCCATGACGGCCACGGCGGCCTCGGCCACCTGCCGGTTCACCTCGCCCGCTCCGACGCACTGGAAGCCGAGAATCCGTCCCGTTCCGGCATCGGCGATCATCTTCGACACCAGGAGCTTCGCTCCCATGAACCCGGGCTTGTCCGGGCTCGCGTTCACGGCGGTCACGACGTCGTATCCGGCCTGCCTGGCCCTGCGTTCGGACAGCCCGGTGGCCCCCGCCGCGAGGTCGAACACCTTGCAGATGCCGCTGTGGATGGTGCCCGGGAACACGGCCTTGTCCCCGAGGGCGGCGTTTTCCCCCGCCACCCGGCCCTCCAGGTTGGCGAGGTCGCCGTACGGGGCCAGAGTCTTCCCCCCGGTTAAGCGGCAGGTCACCTCCACGCAGTCGCCGGCGGCGTAGATGTCCGGGTCGGAGGTACGCATGTGCTCGTCCACGGCGATGCCCCCGGTGGCCCCGATGGCCAGCCCGGCGTCGCGGGCCAGCCCCACGTTGGGCGCGACGCCCAGGGCCACCACGGCCAGGTCGCACGGCAGGGAGCTGCCGTCCTCCAGGCGGACGGCGCTCACCCGGCCGTCCGCGCCTTCGAACCCGGCCACGCCCATGCCGGTGACCACCCGCACGCCCTTGGCGCGGGCATGGTTCTCCACCAGCATGGAGAGCTCCGGATCGAGGAAGGCCAGGATGTTGGGCAGCTTCTCCACCACCGTTACGTTCATCCCGCAGGCGGCCAGGGCCTCGCAGGTCTCCATGCCGATGAGCCCGCCGCCCGCGACCACCGCGTTTTTCCCGGCGGCGCCTGCCCCCACGGCGCGCAGAACGTCCGCATCCGACATGGAATGAAGTGTGAATATGCCCTCCAGGCCCACGCCGGGGAAGGGAGGGACGCGCGGCGTGGACCCGGTGCACAGGATGAGCTTGTCGTATTCCAGGGTTTCCGGCCCTCCCGCCGCCTTGCGGAAGGTCACTGTCTTGGCCTTCGGGTCCACGCCCGTCACCTCGGCGTTCACCAACGCCTTGACGCCCTTGGCCCCGGCGAAGAACAGCGGGTCGCGCACCACGCCGGCGGGCGTGCTCAAGAGCTGGTCGCGGGCGGCCACGTCGCCGGAGACGTAATACGGGTATCCGCACGAGGCCATGGAGAGCTCCGG
The DNA here is from genome assembly GCF_022808915.1 of Fundidesulfovibrio terrae. NCBI lineage: Bacteria > Pseudomonadati > Thermodesulfobacteriota > Desulfovibrionia > Desulfovibrionales > Desulfovibrionaceae > Fundidesulfovibrio > Fundidesulfovibrio terrae. The sequence goes on along the minus strand of NZ_JAKZFS010000004.1, from coordinate 14,350 downwards.
AGCCTTCTGGATCAGGATCACCTCGGCGCCCTGGTTGAGCCTCTTGGCCCGGGCGGCGGCCTTGGGTCCGGCGGCGGTTCCTCCGACGACGACTATTCGCATGTTCGGCATATGGGGCCTCCCTGTCGGTTATCGCACGGTTCTGGCGGTTCTGTCGGGTTGGGTCGTCACGCGCCCGGCAAGGGCGCGCCTTCGTTTCGGGCAAGAAATTTGGCTTCGGCCCAGGCCAAGCGCCGGCCGTCCTGCGTGAGTTCGGCGCGCAGGTGGTAGAGGGGCCGCCTGCTTCTGGTTATGGCCGCACGGATGTCCAGGCTCGCGTCGCAGGGTATGGCGTGGGTGTACCGGACGTGAAGATCGGCCGTGAGAGCCTTTATCCCGTGATGGAACAGGCAATGGGTCATGGCCGCGTCCAGAAGGGACGCGGTGACGCCTCCGTGGAGCAGCCCCGGGTAGCCCTGAAGTTCGGGCCGCGCCACAAAGCGCGTCGTGACCGCCCCGTCGCCGCCGAGGGGGGAACGCCAGCTTCAGGGACCAGGGGTTGTTTTCTCCGCACATAATGCATTGCGAATGGCCGAATGCCGAACTGACCGAGGTATTCGGCGCGGTTGTGTCCGTGGCTCGCGGCTCATGCATGGCTTGCGGCTCCTCTTTCCGGACGGCCGGTTTGTTTGCGTAGCGAGAACCCGGCCCGCCCAAAGGCGCACCCCGTTTCGGCGCCTGCCGGGCGGGCCGAGCCCCTGGCGGAGGCGTTCATGCGTCGCCGCTGGCCTCCCGGCCGCGACCGGCGGCATGGCGAACCGCCGCCGCGACCACCCGCTTGAACGCCGAGGCTGCCGGGGAAGTCCCCTTGACCGCCAGGTACGCTTCGCCCTGGTCGGCGGCCCGGCCGACTTCCCCATCGATGGGAATACGCCCCAGGAAGGGCACCCCGGCCGATTCGGCCAGCCGTTCTCCTCCGCCGGATTTGAAGATGTCGTGCACCGTGCCGCACTGGGGGCAGTGGAATCCGCTCAGGTTCTCCACGATGCCGAGCACGGGGTTGCCCAGCTCCCTGCAGAAGCCGATGGAGCGGCGCACGTCGTCGATGGCCACGTCCTGGGGAGAGGTGACCACCAGGGCGGTGGCGTCCTCGCCGAGCATCTGCAGCACGGAAAGCGGCTCGTCGCCGGTCCCCGGGGGGCAGTCCACCACCAGGCAGTCCAGGTCGCCCCAGGCCACCTGGGTGAGGAACTGCTTGATGACGCCGCCCTTCACCGGCCCGCGCCAGATCACCGCCTCGTCGGGGTTCGCCAGGAAAAAGCCCATGGAGACCACCTTCAGGTTCCAGTTCCATTCCACAGGCAGGATGGCGTCCCCGGCCATCTCCGGTTTCACCCCCGCAAGGCCCATGATCCGGGGGATGCTCGGGCCGTGGACGTCCACGTCGAGAAGCCCGGTCCTGAGCCCTTCCAGGGCCAGCCCGGCGGCGAGGTTCGCCGCCACGGTGCTCTTGCCCACACCGCCCTTGCCGGACAAGACCACGATCTTGCTCTTGATGCGGGCGATGGCGCCGGGGATTTCCAGGGGTTGCAAGGATTCGTTCGCTCCGTCGCCGGATGGGGATTGGTTCATGTCTCTACGCTTTTCGCGCGCACCGGTGCGCGTTTGAGGGTTTCCGGACGCCGAGGGCCCGCCGCGAAGCCTGTCCATGGCCGCCCTGGCGTCCACTCCGCCGGGATGGGGCGGCCGTCGCCGTCGCGAGGGTGATGACCACGCCCGTGAAGCCGCAATCGCGGCATTTTATCTCGAGGACCGGCATGAAGCCCCCTGGGTGGCGGGACGTCCGCGCGGACTGGTGTGGGGAGCCGCGCGGACGCCCGCCTTAGGCCGGGTTGGTTGGTCCGGTGAATCGTCCTGGTCGGCCGGCTATCAGGAGCAGCCGCGGCAGGTGAACTCGGTGGAGAACCGCTGGAGCTTCCCGTCGAGAAAGGCCTGGACCGCCTGGGCCACGCTGGCCGCGTTGCCGCCGTGGTAGACGTCGATGCCCAACTGCTTGAACCCCATGAGCGGGCGCATGCCCATGCCCCCGGCGATGAGCGCCTTGACGCCCCGGCCCGCCAGGTGCTGCACCGGGGCCATGCAGCCGCCGTGCTCGTGGGGGACGTTGGGCAAGGTGGCGACCGACACCACCTCTGATACGCCGACCTCGACCAGGGTGTAGATTTCGCAGTGCCCGAAATGCTCGCCGACCTGGGAATCCAGGCCGCCGGGCATGACCGAAGGCACCGCCACGATTGTCGTTTCCATGTGAATGTCTCCTTGAGTTGCTGATGACGGGGAAGCCTCTGCCCGGCCTACTTGTTGGGGCCGTCCGCGAAAGGGACCCGGCCTGACTTGTAGCGTTCCACGGCCTCGCCCACTGTGAGGCCTTCCAGGTTGAGGCCCACCTTGATCCCGGCGGCCTCGAGGGCCCGGAACGCCTTGGGGCCGACGATGCCGGTGAGCAGAACCCCCGCGCCCGCGTCCGCGATGCGCTCCGCCGTCTGGATGCCCGCCCCGTGCGCCATTGCCTGGGACTGGCCGTTGTCGATGTAGCGGGTGTCCGTGGTGTCCAGATCCACCACCACGAACCCGGCAGCGCGCCCGAAACGGCTGTCCACCGTGTCCGTGAGCATGGGGCCTTCGGCGCTTACGGCGACGATGTTCATGCTCACCGTCCTCTGCCTTTCGGGAGCCCTGCTTTGCTCGGCCACGGCATACTCCCCGCCCTCGATCCGCAGGGCCTGGGCGTTCACCAGGGCGTCGGCCACGGCCCGCCTGGCCTCGGCCAGGATGCGCCCGAAGGTGTGGCGGGAGACGCCCATGCGCTGCGCAGCCTCGGAGGTGGTCAGGCTCTCCAGGTCGGAAAGCTTCAGGGCTTCGAGCCCTTCCACGCTGAGGCGCGTCTCGCCCAGGTCGCCCAAGGGAACGCCACGGGGCTTGAAGTAGGTGGACTTCGGGGTTGCCGAGACCTTGCGGCAGAGTCTTGGCCGGGGCATCGTCGCTCCTTGTTTTGCTCAAATGAGCATTATTCACGATACAAGGGACTGTCAACGGGGTTTGAAACAACCGTGGGCGCAGGCCTGCAACATCGGCGCGAGGACACGTTTTTACCCGTGATCACAATATGTCAGATTTGCTGTCCGACCTGCTTTCATTTTTAGCTGGCCTTTGCCCTATTTATTCTGCATACGCATAATGCGCGCCATATATTGACGCACGGCTCGTTCAACCAGGCGGATTTCCGGCATTCTTCAATTCTCATTCCGGATATTCTCACCGCCCCTTCTCCCTGATTTTTCGATCGTAGTGCCAAGTTTGCGCCAAAGGAGGTCGTCATGCACCGGCTTATGGCATTCGCTCTGGCTCTTTTCCTCGTTGCTCCAACGCTCGGAAAAACCGCGCTGGGCCAGGTGGTCTACGGCACGCCGGGATCGCCCAGCGGCACCATGACCATCCAGGGGGACCAGCTTCCGGCCCCGCCGCAGAAATTCGGCGGAAAAATTGCTGAAACCGCGCCCAAATCCAAGCCGTATTGGTCGCCGCGCGTCGTCCCCCCCAAGGGCGCGCCCAACGTGCTGCTGATCATGACCGACGACTCGGGCTTCGGCGTGCCCAGCACCTTCGGCGGCGTGATCCCGACGCCCGCCCTGGACCGCATCGCCTCCCAGGGCCTGCGCTACACCAATTTCCACTCCACGGCCCTGTGCTCCCCGACGCGCGCCGCGCTGATCACCGGACGCAACCACCACTCGGTCGGTTTCGGCGTGGTTGCCGAGCAGGCCACCGGCTTTCCCGGCTATGACAGCATCATCGAGCGCGACAAGGCCACCATCGGCCGCATTCTCAAGGACAACGGCTACCGCACATCCTGGTTCGGCAAGGACCACAACACCCCGGCCTTCCAGGCCAGCCAGGACGGCCCCTTCGACCAGTGGCCCATCGGCATGGGCTTCGAGTATTTCTACGGGTTCGTGGGCGGCGACGCCAACCAGTGGGAGCCCAACCTGTTCCGCAACACCACCCAGATCTATCCGTTCCAGGGCAAACCGGGCTGGAACCTGACCACGGCCATGGCCGACGACGCCATCGACTACATGAACCGCATCAACGCCCTGGCCCCGGACCAGCCCTTCTTCATCTACTACGTGCCCGGCGGCACCCACGCCCCGCACCACCCCACCCCGGAATGGATCGACAAGATCAGCAAGCTGCACCTGTTCGACAAGGGCTGGAACGCCCTGCGCGAGCAGATATTCGAGAATCAGAAGAAGCTCGGAGTCATCCCGGCCAATGCCAAGCTGTCGCCCTGGCCGGACGACCTGCTCAAGAAGTGGGACGCCCTCTCCGACGATGAGAAGAAGCTGTTCATCCGCCAGGTGGATGTCTTCGCCGCGTACGTGGCCTACACCGACCACGAAATCGGCCGGGTGATCCAGGCGGTGGAGGATCTGGGCAAGCTCGACAACACCCTGATCATCTACATAAACGGCGACAACGGCACCAGTTCCGAAGGCACACTGAGCGGAACGCCCAACGAAGTGGCCATGTTCAACGGGGTCGATGTCCCGGTCGCGGACCAGCTCAAGTACTTCTACGAGGCCTGGGGCACTGACAAAACCTACAACCATATGGCGGTGCCCTGGGCCTGGGCCTTCGACACGCCCTTCCCCTGGACCAAGCAGATCGCCTCCCACCTTGGCGGCGTCCGGCAAGGCATGGCCATCTCCTGGCCCAAGGTGATCAAGGACAAGGGCGGCCTGCGCCATCAGTTCCACCACGTGATCGATATCGTGCCGACCATCCTCGAAGCGACGCGGATCAAACAGCCCAAGATGGTGGACGGCATCAAGCAAAGCCCCATCGAAGGCGTGAGCATGGCCTACACCTTCGACGCCAGGAACGCCAAGGCCCCCTCGACTCATAAGACACAGTATTTCGAGATGATGGGCGACCGTGCCCTCTATCATGAGGGCTGGATGGCCAGCACCAAGGTCATGCGCCCACCCTGGGACGTGGCCGCTGTCCCGACGGACCCGATGACCTTCCCCTGGGAACTCTACAATCTCAATACCGACTGGACGCAATGTACCGACGTTGCCGCCAAGTATCCCGAGAAGTTGAAGCAGATGCAGGCCTTGTTCATGCAGGAGGCCAAGAAGTACCAGGTGCTGCCGCTGGATACATCGATGGTGACCCGGGCGATCACCCCTAGGCCGAGCATCACCGAAGGACGCAGCGTGTTCACCTGGACGAGGCCGCTGACCGGCACGCCCAACGGTGACGCCCCGTCCATTCTCAACGCCTCCTACAACTTCAAGGCCGAGGTGGACATCCCCCAGGGCGGGGCCGAGGGCATGCTGATCACCCAGGGCGGCCGCTTCGCGGGGTACGGCTTCTATCTGCTCAAGAACAAGCCGGTGTTCCTGTGGAACCTGGTCGATCTCAAGCGCGTGAAGTGGGAAGGCCCGGAACTCACGCCCGGCAAGCACGTGCTCGAATTCGACTTCAAGTATGACGGGCTCGGCATGGGCACTCTGGCCTTCAACAACTTCTCCGGCATCGGGCGCGGCGGCACGGGCGTGCTCAAGGTGGACGGCACTGCCGTGGCCACGCAGCAGATGGAGCGCACGCTGCCGTTCATCCTGCAATGGGACGAGTCTCTGGATGTCGGCTCGGACACCCTGACCGGGGTGAACGACGCGGACTACCAGCCGCCGTTCCCGTTCACCGGCACGATCAACAAGATCACCCTGACCATCGACAGGCCCAAGCTGTCGCCGGAGGACAAAAAGAAACTCGCTGCGGCACAGCGCAACAACAAGGCCAGCGAGTAGGATGCCCCACGCTTCCGGCCGGCTCCCACGGGGACCGGCCGGGGCGCGGCCCCTATCGGCGTTTCGCATACCCCGGCCCTAAAGCCGTTCAACAGCCACACTGCAATCCGCGAGGCAAACCATGAGGACTCCTCCCGCACAGGGCCTGCTCTCGATGTCCTGCGCATCAATCCGCAAATGCGGCGTATGGTTTTCGATGAGGTCGCTGTTTCATACGCTCACGGCATCCACCGCCGCATTAACCCTGTTCGTTCTGCTTATGGCAGGCCCGGCGTCCGCCCAGACCGCATCCTCCGAAGGGGACTTCAAGTTCACGCTGGCTCCCTACGCCTGGCTGATCGGCATGTCCGGCACCGTGGGCGTTCGCGGCGCGCAGGTGCACGTCGACGCAAGCTTCGCCGACCTGTCGAAATACCTGAATATAGGCGCCATGCTCCACGCGGACATGGTCTACCGGGACACCTTCGGCATCCTGGGCGAAATCAACTACGCCCTGCTGGGCGACCAGGCGTCGGGCAAGAAGACGTCCCTCGACGGGCAGATGGGACTGTTCCTTTCGGACGTCGCGGCGTTCTACCGGGTCGGAACCGCCTCCCTCGGCAAGGACGGCGGTTGCCCCACCAGCCTCGACCTGCTGGCCGGGGCGCGCATCTGGAACCTTGGCGTGAAAATCAAGACCGAATCCTTCCTGAACAGCCGCTCCGAGTTCAAGCAGAAAGGGTGGGTGGACCCCACCGTCGGCGCGCGGGTGCTGTTTCACATGACCGACAAGTGGACCTTCGACGTACGCGGCGGCGTCGGCGGTTTCGGCATAAGCTCCGCCATCACCTGGGACGCCATGGCCATGCTGGGCTACTCGTTCTGGGAGCACGGCACCGCCCTTCTGGGATACCGGGCCGTGGGCGTGAACCATTCGGAGGGGAGCGGCAGGGACTACTTCAAGTTCGACGCCACGCTGAACGGGCCGATCCTCGGTGTGGCGTTCACGTTCTGAACCGGGTTGATCCTTGCTGCTGGGTGCGACGTGATGCTCCCCCTGTGAGCGGGCGGCGCAACTGCGGCAATGACCAGAGCATTTGCAGCGATATCCAGAGCACTTTGACGGGTAAATACGCCAATGCGACCGAAGCACCAAGGCATGTAACAGTTTGCAGCTGCAGGAATACAGCCAACACGAACCACGAGGTTGCTGTGCAACCATTGGTGGAGCGGCTGATCTTTGCGAACAATACTGCCACAGGAAATACGGCAAGTGACTGCATACTGATTGCGCAGAGGCATGGCACGCACCAAGTTGCATCTTAAAGTTCAACATTAGAGCGGGTGGTTCATGTCACGAAATCCTTGGATCATGCTGATATCCGTTGTGTTCGTGATGGTGCTCGGCCTGTCGGCCACGCTCCAGGCCGCAGAGAAGGGGGAAAATCCGGCCGCACCCACCCTGAAACCCAACGTCGCGGGCGAGACCGAAAAGTTGGCCAAGGAGGCGCAGAATCCTGTGGCCAAGCTGATCAGCGTGCCGTTTCAGAACAATTTCAACTTCAACACCGGCCCGTTGCGGCAAACCCAGTACGTCCTGAACCTCCAACCGGTCATTCCCTTCTCGATCACCGACGACTGGAACCTGATCACCCGCACCATCGCCCCGTTCATCTACATGCCCAAGCTGTACAACGGGAAAACGCAGCGCATCTCGCCGCGCAGGCTGGAGGCCCTGGGAATCAACCCGGGGCACGCGCTCTTCAGGTCCACTCCCCCGGCCGGCGACGAATTCGGCCTGGGCGACATCACTTTCACGGCCTTTTTCTCGCCGGCCAAGTCCGAAGGATTCCTCTGGGGCGTGGGACCGGCGGTGGTGCTGCCCTCGGCCACCGACCCCAGGCTGCTGGGTACGGGCAAATGGAGCCTCGGCCCGGCAGCCGTGGCCTTGTACTCGGGCAAGAAGGTCGTGGCCGGGGCGCTGTTCAACAATGTCTGGTCCGTCGCCGGGGACCCGGACAGGAAGAACGTGAGCCAGATGACCCTGCAACCCTTCTTCAATTACAATTTCAAGGACGGCTGGTATCTCTGCTCCTCTCCGCTCATTACCGCCAACTGGAACGCCTCCAAGGCGCAGGACGTCTGGGTGCTCCCGCTGGGCGGGGGGCTGGGCAAGCTCTTCCACGCCGGAAAGCTGCCCGTGAACACGCAGCTCACGGCGTACTACAACGTGGCCCGCCCCAGGGAAGCAGCGGATTGGCAACTGCGATTCCAACTGCAGCTGCTCTTCCCGAAGTGACGAAGCGCGACGTATATGCATGTTTTCCTCCAACACGGAAGGATCCATGAAACGATCGACGTACCTGGCCTGCCTCACCGTCGTCTCGGTCCTGTGGGTGCTTGCCGGCCCCACGATTGCCGCCTCCGCGAAAACAGGCTCCGCCCCGTCCGCCACGCGTGAGATCACGGGCTCCTCCGGCTGCCACAGCTGCCACAAGAAGTTCCACGGGCTCTGGTCCACCTCTTTCCACGGCCTGGCCATGCGCCCCTACTCGGACTCGTTCGCCAAGGCCGACCTGACGCCCCAGGAAGCCGACATCGTCATCGGCCAGTCGCGCTTCCGCGCCGAAACCGGCGCAGGCCAGGGGTGGGTGAAGGAAGCCACCGGCAAGGACGAGAAACAATACCGCATCACCCACGTTCTCGGCGGAAAGAACGTCTTTTACTTCCTCACCCCCATGGACAAGGGGCGCCTCCAGACCCTCCCGGTGGCCTATGACGTACGCAAGAGGGAATGGTTCGACATGGCCGCAAGCGGCGTGCGCCACTTCCCCAACGAGACGAGCCCCGCCATCGGCTGGAAGGACTGGCCCTACACTTTCAACACCGGCTGCTATGGCTGCCATGTGAGCCAGCTTTCGACCAATTACGACCCCAAGTCCGACACCTACCGCACCACCTGGGTCGAGCCCGGCATCAACTGCGAGACCTGCCACGGCCCCGGCCTGGAGCACGTCCGGGCGTGCGAGGCGGCCCCCAAGGGGAAACCGCCCAAGGACTTGAAGATCATCCGGGGCGGCCAGGACTTCACCAACGAGCAGAAAAACGCCCTGTGCGCCACCTGCCACGCCAAGACCGTGCCGCTGACCACCGGATTCACGCCCGGGGACCGCTATTTCGACCACTACGACCTCATCGGCTACGAGAGCCCGGACTTCTACCCGGACGGCCGCGATCTCGGGGAAAACTACACCTTCACCTCGTGGTCCAGAAGCCCGTGCGCCAGGTCCGGCAAGCTCGAGTGCATGCACTGCCACACCTCCAGCGGACGATACAAATTCAAGGACGAGGCCAAGGCCAACGACGCCTGCCTGCCCTGCCACGCGCTGCGCGTGGCCGACGCCCCGGCCCACACGCGCCATCCGGCGGGAAGCGCGGGCAACAGGTGCGTCTCCTGCCACATGCCCATGACCGAGTTCGCCCGCATGCGCCGCAGCGACCACTCCATGCTGCCGCCCACCCCGGCCGCCACCATGGCCTTCAAGTCTCCCAACGCCTGCAACATCTGCCACGCGGACAAGGACGCGGACTGGGCGGACAAGGCCGTCCGGAGCTGGCACGCGCGCGATCACCAGGCTCCGGTCCTCGCCCTGGCCGGACTCGTGGACGCAGCCCGGCGCAGGGACTGGACCAGCCTGCAGGCCATGCTGGAGTACATCGGCATGGAGAACCCCGACGAAATCTACGCGGCGTCCCTGGTCCGGCTGCTGCGCAGCTGTCCGGACCAGCGCAAATGGGATGCCATTGCCCAGGCGACCAAGTCGTCCTCGCCCCTGGTGCGCGCGGCCGCGGCCGAAGCCCTGTCCGATGTGCCGTCCAGGCAGGCGCTGGACGCCCTGATCCGCTCGGCCTCGGACGATTTTCGGCTGGTGCGCGTCCGGGCTGCGGCGGCACTCTCGGGCGTTCCCCGCAAGGCCATCGCCCCGGCGGACCATCCGGCGGTGGACAAGGCTACCGGCGAGTACCTGGCCTCCTTGACGGCCCGGCCCGACCTGTGGACCTCGCAATACAACATGGGGAACTATTATCTCGGCCAGGGCGACCTCAAACAGGCCGCAGCGAGTTTCGAAGCCGCCTCCCGCTTCGACCCCGCGAGCATCCCTCCCCTGGTGAACGCCTCCATCGCCTATTCCAGGCAGGGCGATGCCTCCAAGGCCGAGAAAGCCCTCCAGGCAGCCTTGCGGCTCGACCCGAACGATGCTCCCGCCAACTTCAACCTGGGGCTTCTCAAGGCCGAACAAAAGGACTCTGCCGCCGCGGAGCGGCATCTCCGGACGGCTCTGCAGCATAACCCGGATATGGCCGAAGCCGCCTTCAACCTGGGAATACTCCTGGCGGGGAACCGCCTGGGCGAGGCCCTCGCCTATTCCCGCAAGGCCGCCGAGCTCCGCCCGGACATCCCGAAGTACGCCTATACGTACGCGTTCTTCCTGGACCGGTCGGGAGACTGGAACAGCGCGGCCCAGGTCCTGCGGCAAGTCGTGGATCGATTCCCGGGATATCGGGACGCCGCCGACTTGCTCGGCGTGATCCAGAAGAGGATACCCTCGAAGTAGACGCGAGGACACTCTGCGGCTTCCGAAGGAATCGCGACGGCCCTGGCGGCAGTGCGCCGGGTGTGGTGGAGCCGAGCCGGGAAATGGGAGGCGTAATACTTTTCGTCAACAAACAAAATCAGGCGGAGAACAATGAAACCACCTTGCCTACTCTTCTTTTGCATAGCTTTGGCCGCCATGCTCGCGAGCATGCCTGGCGCAAGCAGCGCGCAAGCTCTCAACGGTCCGCCGGCGGACTCCCAATACAAGTACTCCACGCCGATGCCGCCAGGCGTGGTCTCGCCCGACAAGGTCGAGACGCGGCTGGGCACGCTGAACTTCTTCGACGGCTTCCCGGACAAGGCCTCCGCCGGGAAGCTCTTCGACAACCTCGACTTCCAGCGCGCCGTGCAGGCCTATTTGTTCGCACTCCCGGCGGTCAGCCAGGTGGCCAACCGGAAAGCCGTCCTTACGCTGGGTCCGGTCAACCAGACCATCCCTCTCTTCGAGCAGCTTGTGGACTCGCGTTCGATATTCCTCACGGCGAACGACAACACGGTCTACAGTTGGGCCTGGCTTGATCTCCGCAATGGCCCGCTGGTTTTGGAGGTGCCGCCCAAGGTGCTCGGCGCGATCAACGATATATGGTTCCGCTGGGTCGTCGATCTCGGCATTACCGGACCGGACAAAGGGCGTGGCGGGAAGTACCTGATCCTCCCGCCCGGCTATAAGGGCGCGGTGCCGAAGGGCTACTACGTCGTTCAGTCGCCCACCTTCAGCATTTGGGCTCCCTGGCGAAGTTTTCTCGTGAACGGCGACCCCAATCCAGGGATCGAATTAGTCAAGAAGTTTACCAAGATCTATCCGTTGAGCGCCGCCAATAAGCCTGCGCCCGCTTTGAACTACGTCAATCTGTCCGAGAAGCCCTTCAATACGGTGGCGCCCGCCGATTACTCGTTCTGGGAGTTGCTCAACCAGGCCGTGCAGGAGGAACCGAGCGAGTCCCTGGACCAGATCCGCCTGGGTTATTACGCCTCGATCGGCATCCAGAAGGGCAAACCCTTCGCTCCGGACGAGCGCATGAAAAAGATCCTGGCCGAAGCCGCAGCGGTGGGTGACGCGACCGCGCGCGCGACCGCGTTCCACATGCGCGACAAGGACGACTATTATTACCCCGACAGCAACTGGCAGCTCCCGTTCATGGGCGGCTACAAGTTCCAGTTGCAACCCGGCGTGCTGAACCTCGACGCCTACAGCTTCTATTACTTCATGGCCACCGGGGTCACGCCCGCCATGGAGGAGAAGATGGTCGGCAAGGGATCGCAGTACGCCTGGACCGCGCGCGACTCCAAGGGCAACCTGCTCGACGGGGCCAAGAACTACACGCTGCACCTGCCGCCGAATATTCCGGTGCAGGAGTTCTGGTCCGTGGTTCTCTACAGCAACCAGACCCGCTCCATGATCCAGACGGATCAGCGCTTCCCCAGCGTGGGCAGCCAGACCAAGGGGCTGCTTGTGAACCCCGACGGTTCCGTCGACGTGTACTTTGGGCCCAAGCCGCCCTCCGGCAAGGAGAAGAACTGGGTGCAGACCGTTCCCGGCAAAGGCTGGAACACGATACTGCGACTCTACAGCCCGCTGGAGCCCTGGTTCAGCAAGACCTGGCGGCCGGGAGAGATTGAGGAGGTACGTTAGCCTGCCGGTCTGGACTTAAACAATTGCGGGCCGCTCGTGCGAGCGGCCCACTCAAAAATGCGGGGCAAAATCACGTCTACCCCGAACCGGACTGGCTCCTGATGGCCAAGCCGCTCCATGAAGCCCTGTTCGACCTGCGCGGCACCACGGCGCCCCTGGATGGCGTCTTTGGCAGAACATCTTGCTCAGACTCGGACAAAAGGAAAAGCCCCTGAAGTTGGAGTGTAAACCTCCCATCGTTAGTGCCAGTCGAAAGTTGAGACCTCGGGTGAGTTAATGGCGAGGTACTCGGAGGGGGTGAGATCTCCGAGCGACTCATGGGGCCTCTGCTCATTGTACTGCTTCAACCAGTCTTCCACGATTTCCCTGACTTCGCTTAACCGGCTGAAAACATAGAAATCCTACGCCTCGTGGCGGAAGGTGCGGTTGAACCTCTCGACATACGAGTTCTGTGTGGGCTTGCCTGGCTGGATGAACTCCAATTTCACGCCGTGCTTCTCGGCCCAATCCGCCAGCGCCACGGACACGAATTCCGGGCCGTTGTCCATGCGAAGCTTCTCAGGGCATCCTCTCCAGGCCACCACCCGGTCCAGCACGCGGACGACCCTGGCGGCGAGCAGAGTCGTGTCCACTTCGATGGCCAGCACCTCACGGTTGAAATCGTCGAGCACGTTGAATGTGCGAAAGCAGCGTTGTCCGTTCATCAGCACGTCGCTCATGAAATCCACGGACCAGCACACGTTGGCGGCAGCGGGCACAACGAGTTTCTCAGGGAGCCTCGACGGCAACCGCTTCTTTCCCTTGCGGCGCAGGTTCAGTTTCAAGGCGCAATACACCCGATACACCCGCTTGAGGTTCCAAGTCGGCTGCTGCCTTCGCATCAGGGCGAACAGCTTGCCGAAAACATATCGCGGGAACTTCTCGGCCAGGCTGACAAGCGTTTCAATCACCAAGCCGTCATCGGAGTCCTGAGGTGGATGCGGAAAATTGGACAGTTCGCTAAGCTGGAGTCCTCAAGCGAGGAGGACGGTCTACGATGTCCAAGCGAAGGAAGTTTTCTGCGGAGTTCAAAGCCAAGGTGGCTCTGGAGGCTTTGATCGGCGAATTGACCTTGTCTGAACTGGCGAGCAAGTACGACGTGCATCCCACGATGATCGCCTCCTGGAAGCGCCAGGCCAAGGACGGCATGGTGTCGACATTCTCCGGAAAGGCCGCTGCCGTGAAGAAGGATGGTGATGCCGAGATTCGCGATTTGCACGCGAAGATCGGCCAGCTGACCGTGGAAAAGGATTTTTTGGAGAGAGCCTTCGCTCGACGGTGAGTCGGGAGCGAAGGCGTGGGATGGTCGAAACAGGTCATCCAAGGCTCAGTATTTCCCGGCAATGTCGGATGCTCGGTTTGCCCCGGTCGACATGGTATCATCGCCCCAAGGGAGAGACCGCCATGAATCTGGGGCTGATGCGTCTCATTGATGCCCAGTTTCTGGAGACGCCCTTTTACGGCTCGCGGCAGATGCGGCTCCATTTCAGGAATCAGGGCATCCAGGTGGGGCGTGGCCGAGTTCGACGTTTGATGCGCAAGATGGGCCTGACGGCGATTTACCAGAAGCCCAGGACCAGCGCCCCGCACCCCGAACACTGGGTCTACCCATATCTCTTGCGAGGGCTGCGGATTGATCGACCCAATCGCGTGTGGTGTGCGGACATCACGTATCTGCCGATGAAGCGGGGATTCTTGTACCTGGTGGCGATCATGGACTGGCACAGTCGAGAGGTGCTGTCCTGGCGGCAGTCCAACACCATGGACGCGGACTTCTGTGTTGCGGCCTTGGAAGAGGCCTTGAATCGATACGGGGTCCGGAGATCTTCAACACCGACCAGGGGGCGCAGTTTACCAGCCAGGAATTCACTCAGGCCCTCAAAACGCCGGAGTGGCCATTTCCATGGACGGCAAAGGGCGCTGGATGGACAATGTCTTCATCGAACGCTTGTGGCGCTCGGTGAAATGGGAATGCCTCTACCTGAGAGAGCTTGAAACCGGCAGCCAGGCGCGACGTGCGCTTGAGTGACCTGCTCGGTATTTTTCGGACCAGCTGAAATTTGAGAGGGTGGCTCCCGACGACGAAGAGGGAGCCATGCGGAAGACACGTTTTTCAGAAGAGCAGATGGTGAACATCCTGCGGGAAGCCGATCGTGATCCGGTAGCGCAGGTGGCCAAGCGACACGG